>CAKRRG010000003.1 GCA_934394545.1 uncultured Blautia sp. | reverse complement strand
TGTAATATAGATGATCATAATATAGCCGGCCATCTGCCAGGTGCTTACAACTACAAGTGCAACCATTGACATAGTGGGATCCAGAAGCCAGTTGGAAAGAAGCTTACTGCTGCTTCCAAGCGCCTCAGCCACATAGGAAAGTCCGTCACCAAGAATAAACTTCCAGATATATCCAAGAATCAGGCCACCGATCAGATATGGCATAAAAAGCATGGCTCTTGCTACGTTTCTTACCTTCAGCTTCGTTGTAACGATCAGCGCAAACGCGAGACCGATCACATTGATCAGAAGCACGGAAAAAACAGTAAATATTACGGTATGTCCTGCAGATGTCATGAATCTGCTGTCAGAGAACAGATAAACATAGTTTTTCATTCCAACAAAAATCTTGGGATTCAGCGGAAGTCCATCCCAGGAGAAGAAGGAATAACCAACACCAATAAAAAACGGGATCAGTACGATTGTTGCAAATACAAATAACAGCGGTACTGTAAAAAGAGCGTACCAGCCTGCGTCTTTTCTTTTCTTTTTCTTCATTTTACATTCTTCCTTTCTATGAAAATGTCTGAAGAGAAAAAATACGCCCGGCCATGAAAGAGCATGTGTTTCATCAGCCTCCCACTGCCGGGCGATTCCTATTTCATTACATTGAGCCGGCTAAATCCAGGCTTATTATTTTTCTTCGTTTGCCTGTGCCCAAGCATCATCAAGTGCTGCAAGTAATTCCTCGCAGGACATATCAGATGTGAAGAACTGCTCTGCAACCGGTACAAGATATACATCTACTATTCCAGATGGCCACAGGTTCATTGGCCAGGAAATTGTCTTTCCTTCAGCTGCGTAATCAACTACCTGCTGGGAAATTGGATCAAGATTCTCGTTCTCCATGCCTTCAACAACCGGAAGGAATCCGAACTCGTTCATCAGATAATCCTGTCCGCTCTCAGTTGTGTACAGCCACTCAAGGAAATCCTTACCAGCCTGCTGCTCTGCGTCAGAAGCCTGGGAGTTTACATACCATGCAGCCGGAACACTGACAGCGATCTTATCATTTCCGGAGATTGGAAGTGGAGCAAGTCCCATGTCAAAGTCTATATCGTAATCAGCGAACATGCTGTAGCACCAGTTACCCTGATGAATTGCTGCTGTTTTACCTGTTGCGAAATCACCGCACTCTTTATCGTAGTTTGTCTCAAGCGGGTTGTAAGAGTTATCGCGGATTGCTGCATAGAATTTTGCAAATTCCTGGAACTCTGGTGTATCGGCCATCTTAACTTCACCAGCATTTAATTTCTCAATAAAGCCTTCCGGATCATCCTGAAGTGCAAATGGTGTATTTAAGATGTGTCCGATCAGGAAATAGCTCTCCTGGGAAAGACCAAATCCGTTGATTCCGTTTGCCTTCTGATCCTGGAGCATTTTTACGAAGGAGTCATAATCAGTTACTTCGTCTGCATTTACAAGATCTTTGTTGTAAACCATTCCGAAACCTTCCATGGTATATGGAATACCGACTGTCTTATCATCTACAACGTCTGCCATACCTTCTGCGATCTTATCAACAAAGCTTAAATCGCCAAGATCTGCTTCATAGTTCTTCATTGTCTCTGACTCAGCACCAGGGAGAAGTGAATATACGGTCGGTCCCTGTCCGTTAGCCAGCTTCGTCTTTAACTGCTGAGGATAATCATCACCGGTTGTTCCCCATACTTCAACTTCAATACCGGTCTCATCTTCGTAGGTCTCAGCCAGTTCCTCAAGCTGGTCGATGATCTCTACTTTAGACTGGAAAATAATAATCTTGTCTACGCTCTCGTCCTCTGCGTAACAATTAACAGTTGTGGATGCAGTCATTCCTGCGATCATTGCTGCAGCCAGTGCCAGGCTCATCACTTTTTTAGCTTTCATTCTTTTTTCCTCCTTTAATTAATTTACTGCGCTTGTTTTGTAAATCGTTATACTAAAATGATAGCACAAAATGCTTATTTGTCAATTGTGTTTTGGCGTTTTTCCGTCATTTTGCCTATTTTCAGTAATTTTACCGTAAAATAGCATAAAAAATCCTGTGTTTGATGCCTTTATTAGGCGTTTTCAACACAGGATTTCACTTTTTGTTTTACCATTTTACTTGTTATTTTTGTTTTTTTACTAAAACAGTCTTCCGCATCTTCACTTTTGGTGAAATCTGAAATGTTTTGGCAACATCTTTTCCATTCAAAGCTTCCAGCAGATACAACGCTGCCAGATAACCTCTTTCGTAATCTGGCACAGTAATCGTAGTAAGACCGATTTCCTGTGCCCGCTCTATATCGTCAAACCCGGTTACTGCAATATCCTCCGGCACACGGATATTATTTTCCCGGAAGGCCTTGATTGCCCCAATGGCCATATTGTCATTTGCGCAGATCAACGCATCCGGAAGGTTTTCTGCCAGAGAAAGGATTTTCCCAACTGTATATCCGCTTTCCTCCCGGTAATCACCTACAAAATAGTTTTTCTGATGAAAATGAAGTCCGTTTTTCTCTATAGTATCGCTAAATCCACGATAGCGCTCCATATTATCCAGACTGGTCTCCACGCCGCTCAAAAATGCAAAGCGCCGGTATCCACGGTCAATAATATCCTGCATCATCTCACACATAGCCGGATAATTATCTACAATTACGCTTCTTACATAGGGTGATGCGCATGTTCTGTCAAGTGCAACAATGGGATAATTTTCATTGGCGCAACGGAGAATTGTATTGTCGCGCAGTGCCGCATCCAGAACAATGCAGCCACTGCTCATATTATTCCGCATATATTTTTCGCATGAACGCTGCGTACAAATAAGAAGATCATAATCTTTATTTTTCAAATAATCGTTTACGCCCTTAAGTACTTCCAGATAAAAGCTTCGGTCAAAATCGCTGAAAACAAAAAGAATTGTATGGTTCTCTTTCGTCTTCAAAAGCTTCCCTGCCTCATTCGGCACGTAATCCATTTCCTCGATAAGCTGAAGAACCTTTTCCCTTGTTTTTTTCCCCACATTTCGCTTTCCATTGATCACATTTGACACGGTAGACAGCGAAACGCCTGCAGCTTCTGCAATATCTTTAATCCCAGCCATACCCATTCCCCACTTCATTTTTTATTTATATTTTACAATATTTTAGTAAAATTATCAAATGGTTTTACGTGTATTTTCCATTCATATTTCGTCAGATTTTTGTTGCATAAAAGCCCCATGAGGAAAGTTCATTTCTTTCCTCACGGGGCCTGAATATTTACAATATAAACACGATCCAGATAACAGTTCTGTTCCTTAAGCCATCATCGGCTCAAGTGCCTTAGCCAGTTTCTCTTTCTCAGCTTCTGCCTCTGCAAGATCTTTACCCAGTGTGGTGTAATAAATCTTGATCTTCGGCTCTGTTCCGGATGGACGAACAACTACTGTCTCATTATTCTCCAGCTTGTAAATGAGAACATTTGCTGCCGGAAGACCGGTCTCTTCTGGTTTCTTATAATCTGTAACCTTCACAACCTTATAGCCTGCAATCTCTGCTGGTGGATTATCACGGAACTTCTGCATGATTCCTGCCATAGTATCCATTCCGCTAAGTCCCGGGAATTCAAAGCTGTCAACCTTATTCAGGTAACGGCCATACTGTGCGTAAATCTCCTCAAGTCTCTGTTTCAGAGAGCTTCCAATGCTTCTGTAATATGCAGCCATCTCGCAGATCAGCATGGAGCCGATGATTGCATCTTTATCACGTACATATGGTCCTGCAAGGTATCCATAGCTCTCCTCAAATCCGAAGATAAAACGGTCAACCTCTCCAGCTGCTTCAAGCTGTGCGATCTGATCGCCAATCCACTTGAAACCAGTAAGTACGCTTCTAAGCTCTACACCATAATGCTCTGCAACAGCATCTGCAAGAGGTGTGGATACGATAGATTTCACTGCAACCGGGTTCTTCGGCATTGTGCCTTTCTCAATACGGCCAGCTGCGATATAGTCAAGAAGGAGAACTCCCACTTCATTACCACTTACCAGCTCGTAAGAGCCGTCCGGGCATTTCATGGCAATACCAACACGGTCTGCATCCGGGTCCGTAGCAAGCATGAGATCTGCGCCTGTCTCCTTAGCAAGCTTCAGTCCCTGCTCCAACGCTGCAAAAATCTCCGGATTCGGATAACTGCAAGTGGTAAAATATCCATTCGGATATTCCTGGTCCGGAACGATGGTGACATCGGTGATTCCGATATCCTTCAGGATCTGGGTTACCGGTACAAGTCCGGAACCATTCAGCGGGCTGTAAACCAGCTTCAGTCCTGCAGTCTTGCAAAGGCCCGGGCGAACCTGACGAGACTCAATCGCATCGTAAAGAGCACGTTTGCAGTCATCACCAACGAAGCGGATCAGACCTTCCTCAACACCCTCTGCAAAAGACATATATTGTGCGCCAGTCAGAACATCCGTCTTCTGGATCTCATCGTAAACGATAGCTGCTGCATCATCTGTCATCTGACAGCCATCCGGACCATAAGCCTTATATCCGTTATATTTAGCAGGATTGTGAGATGCAGTAACCATAATACCTGCATTACACTCATAATAGCGTGTTGCAAAGGAAAGTGCCGGTACAGGCATTAATGCATCATAAATTCTGACCTTAATTCCATTTGCAGCCAGAACTCCTGCTGCTGTCTTGGCAAATACATCACTCTTCAGACGACTGTCGTAACTGATCGCAACAGTCTGAGTGCCGCCCTGGGTTTTCACCCAGTTTGCAAGACCCTGTGTAGCCTGACGTACTACATAAATATTCATACGGTTGGTACCTGCGCCAAGAACTCCACGAAGTCCTGCTGTACCAAATTTCAGTGCCACTGCAAAGCGTTCCTTAATTTCTTCGTCGTTTCCTTCAATCTTAGATAATTCTGGTTTCAGATCTGCATCTTCGAGATCCGCTGCCATCCAGCGCTTGTACTCTTCGTTATACATTTTAACCACTCCTGCCATTTTTATTCTGTTAATTTTGTCAATTATTACTACAGATATAAATAATATACCACATTTTTCATAAAACAGCAATATGAAGTAGTTTTTATATTTGCATTTTGTCACGGACAATTCCGGAAACTTCCTTGTTTACAAAATGAATTTAGGTATGGCACTCTCTAAATTTTTACGCTATAATAAGATAACGTACAAAAGCAGAACGGAGGAATTTATGTTATGGAAATTGTTTGCTTAGACTTAGAGGGTGTACTTGTACCGGAGATTTGGATTGCCTTTTCCGAAGAGACCGGCATTCCGGAGCTGAAGAAGACTACAAGAGATGAACCTGATTATGATAAATTAATGAAATACCGGCTGAACATCCTGAAGGAGCACGGTCTTGGTCTGAAGGAAATCCAGGAAACCATTGCCAAAATCGATCCGCTTCCTGGCGCTAAGGAATTTCTTGATAAATTACGAACCCAGACTCAGGTCCTCATTCTCAGCGATACCTTTTCCCAGTTTGCAGGCCCTCTTATGAAAAAATTAGGCTATCCTACCATCTTCTGCAACACACTGGTAGTGGGCGAAAATGGCGAAATTACTGATTTCAAAATGCGCTGTGAAAAATCCAAATACACCACTGTGAAAGCCCTGCAGTCCATCGGCTATGACACCATTGCCAGCGGTGACAGTCACAATGACCTGGGCATGATCCAGGCAAGTAAAGCAGGATTCCTGTTCAAGAGTACAGATGCCATCAAGGCTGAATATCCGGATATTCCGGCTTACGAAACTTACGACGAGCTGTATAACGCAATTATGGAAGCAATTCGCGCATAAAAACAAGTGCAGTATCACAAACATTATGGGAGCGAATTTTGCTCCGCTCCCATAGTTTTTTTATTATGATGATACCAGGGGCAAAAGGTCAAAATATCCTACAGCATCCCCAGTTCTTTCTTCACTTCATCCGCTGTAGGAATGGATGGGGTAGCACCCGGTAACCTGTTCCCCCTCGTTCTCATTTACCAGAAACAGGTAAACTTTTCCAAGATCACAAGAATTCAGCTTGTCGTCAAATGGTGACGGATTCATGACGATTTTCATCTTCTTCTCATAGGCCTGATCAATAATATAATCCAGCATATTGATCTCGTTCTGCAGAATCAGGTAATCACCCTCTCCGAAATCCGCAAGAACCTCATCTACAAATTCCTTCGTCTGCATCTGATTCGTCCCACCATAAAGAATGATGCAGTTCTGGGCACTCTTATCTACCTGAATCATAGTGTGCCCGCCTTTTACAGGAAGTCTGCGGATATACTTGGTGTTTACGCCAGCTTCCTTGCAGGCATCAAGAAGAATATCTCCATCTGTTCCTACAATACCGGCATGATAAACCGGAACCCCTGCCTTCGCCAAGGCAATGGACTGGTTCAGACCCTTTCCACCGCTGAAAACCTCCAGCTTGGATGAATGCTGGGTCTCACCACCTACAATAATGTGGTCTACCGAATAGACATAGTCTACGTTTAATGAACCGTAATTTAGTACTTTCATGTAACCCCTCCGTTTTGTTTCATTTTTGCCACATAGATTTCGTCCTGACAACGATTATGTTTATATTATGTTGTAGGAATCAGGTTACGTCAACTGGATTTTGTGATTATAGGGCATATTCCTCCAGCAGTTTTTGCTGTAATTTTCGGTCAGAAAAAGACCGAAGCAGCTCCTCCTGCCGATCATCAGCTAGCAGTAAACAATTCAATTTATTAATCCGATTTTTTCCGCGTTGTTCTCCATCACATACTTCCATAGCTGTTCTCTGTTTCGATTCCTTTGCAGAAATTCTGTCACCCATTTTAAATCTGTGCAAAAATTATCCGTATTCGTAAATCTACGCAAATCAAAGACATGAATAGGATACTCTGTAAGAAGCCCCCTTATTTTCTCTGATTCTATTTGCCTTCGTTAAAACTTTAGTACCTTCTCCTTTTATCTTTTGCAGCACAGGATCTCTTTCCGGAACACTACACTTGCTCATTAGTGTTTTTTAGTATATATTTTATATTTATACACCAGTTTACAACTTTATAAATGATAGACTTGTTGATGAATCAGCTGTTTTAAAGCCTTTATGATAACATTTGATTTTATATGTGTTTCGATGTTTCTAACGAAAGTGGCAAAAAATATCTGACTGCGAATGCCCTGACTTAATTCAAAACGAAACTCCTGTACGCTTTTTGTACGGTACTCAGAAAAATGTTCGTTCTGATAGGGCAGAATCTTCATGGCGCAGTAACTGATGTTAATCAGATTGACCAGCATTTCAATCCCTTTGCAGCTTCGCACCATATAGTTACAAAAAGACCAGAACGTTTTCTGTTCATAGTAGCTTGTTTCAATATTCCAGCGTAACGAATATAGCAACAGTGGAATGTATTTGTACCATGTTCTTTTTCTGTGGCAGTGACATAGGCAAGGATTTCCCTGTTGCCGAAGATCTTAGCGAGAACCCGGCGGACACCGGTATAATAATCACCGATCTTTTCATTGGAAAACGTAAAATCTGTTTCAACAGAAAGATGTATCATACATGACAGAATCAATCCCTGCATTACCAATCAGATCCAGATTCGGATATTCATCAACGATGGATACCAGGTTCTGTTTTGTATACCAGCTGTCACAAAGGATGATGACATGATCTTTGCTGTGAAATTCAGGCATAACCTGCCGGATCATGGAGGCTGCCAGTTCCAGTTTAGACTCTTTTTTCTGCCACATACGATAACCAAGAGGAACGGAAAGATAAGATACTTTATCCCCATTCCAGACAGGTACACAGAGCATGACACTCACAAAGCAGTGTCCATTCAGATAATTAGAACCGTTGTGTGCGGCATGGTCAAACAGTTTTGAAACATTTTCAAATTTTGTGCCAAATTTAGATACCATCGTATCATCCACACACAGAAACACAGGCTGCGTCTGCAATGAATCCGGTATCTGCTGTCGGAACAGAAAAAGTCCCCCACCGGTGCCCTATCAGGCATCCGGTGAGGAACTTTTCTTATTTTTTATATAGTTCTCTGCAATTATTTCAGGATCATCATAGAATATGGAGCCAATGTCAGCGTCTGACCGTCAAAGCTGCTTGTCTCATCTGTTGCAGACTGATATACACTCTGTGTAAATTCACCATAATTCGGATCTGCAGCGATTTCCTGTGTTTGCTCTTTTCCTGTCAGATTAATAACCACCAGCACACGCTCATCCTCTGTCATACGAATATAAGAAATCAGCTCCTGTGTACCTAAATCATATTCATCAATATCACCATTCATCAAAGCCGGAATATCTTTTCTTGTTTTTATTACTTCTTTATAATGTGACAGCATTGATTCCGGGTCATCCTTCTGCACTTCTACCGATGCATTTCCTCCAAGACTGTAATGTACGGTATTATAATTTGCCAGACCATCTTTCGGCATTCCACCTTCAAAAGGATTCTCAAACCATGCCATACATTCACGAATGCTGGAATCCGGTTTCGCGCCATTCATTCCAATCTCTTCTCCATAATACAGGAATGGTTTACCTGGAAGTGTAAGCAGAAGATCTGCCGCTACTTTTGCATGACTTTCCGCTTTTTCCGCATCATCTTGCGGCACCGGATTTCCATTCGGATCCAGGAGAACAGGCGCGGTCAGAATGTCATCAGTGCTCTCATCAAATTTATACCTCAAAAGACTTATAAGACGATTCTGATCATGGTTGGTAATAAATGGGCAGTCAATGAACTCATAATTTGAACCTTCGCCCAACTTGTCATAATAGCTGATCAGTCCCTTTACGATATCAAGATCATTCGTATCACTCAAACGGTTTGTCTCTGAAGCCTGTTCCGGATCATAAGCAGTTGTTTCATTAGAAACTGCCTCGTAAATTTTTCCTGAAAGATTGAAATCAAACACGCTGTGCAATCCACCGTCTGTAAGGAACGGAACTACATTATCTACATTTTTCTCCCATACTTCGCCTACCAGATAAACATCCGGATGTTCTGCTTCCAGAGATGCACGGAAGTCTTTCCAGTAATCCATATTTTTCTCGAAAGTATAATCCGAATAAATATTGGAATAATAATCACCGTAAATATGGCGTGCTGCATCCAGTCGGAAACCATCCACCCCAGCATCCAGCCAAAAATCAGCTACATCTTTCATTTCTTCCCGAAGTGCTTCACTCTCATAATTCAAATCAGGCATTCCTGATGAAAAAATACCAATATAATCATAGCCTGAAACAACGCTGTCCGTATCCGAGATTACTCCCCACTCTTTCATCTTTTCTGCTGTTTCATCTGTATTTCTCCATACAGTGTTTTCCGGTCCGGTTGTTCCATTGTCATAGAGAGGATACTGTGGTTCATATCCATCCATACTTCCATGTTCCTCTAAATAAGCCTCTTCCTCCTGATGAATTTCATCTGCTGTTTTATCTACAAAATTAGAATCTGCCGGAACAAATGTGAAATAGTCCCAATACGGATTGGCACTGCCATCCTCAAGAGTCGGCCCTTTGAGTGCTTCCTGGAACCAGACATTAGACCAACTGCAGTGATTTACTACCAGATCCATAATAACCTCGATACCATATTCATGACAGGTTGCCAGCATACTCTGAAAATCTTCCATGGTTCCATAATCGCTATTTACTTCATAATAATTTCGCACATCATATCCGTGCTCACTTCCTGAATCAGTAATCGGCATCAGCCAAATTCCTGTAATTCCTAAATCTGCCAGATACGGTATCTGCTCTTCTATCCCCTTAAAATCTCCGATATGATCTCCATTTGAATCACGGAATGCACGTACAAAAATTTCATAATATACATCCCCTTCCTGTTCATCAATCACCCCATCTTTTGCAGTAAATGGCTGTGATTCTTCTGCAAATACAGCCACCTGACCACTAAGTGTCATAATTGCAGCAAGCCCTACAGGTAAAATACGTTTTTTCCACTTTCTTTTTTTGTACATATTCTTTTCCTCCTTATTTAGCTTACATATTTAAGACAATATTTTTAGTAAGCTCTATGGAAGGTATTCTATCTGAAAACTTTTCTATTGTCGATGTTGTTTTTTTACACACCAAGAGGTCTTTATTGGTATATATTGCTATATTTCAAATAAATATTATAGTTTTATTTGTACATTATGTGCACATCCAAACATTTTACTACAAAAAAACGACATGGCTGCTACTGCTTTAATCCGCTTTGTGGAATCCGAAAACCAATTACAGTTTTCGTATACGGCGTACTCTCAATAAAAATTTCTACCTGTCCATGAAAGTACAGCTGCATCCGGCGAAATACATTAATCAGTCCAATTCCCGTTGTCTGAATCTCATCCGATACACTCTGAGCCATAGTCCGCAGCTCCCTAACCTTTTCTTCTGTCATTCCCGGCCCGTCATCTTCCACATAAATAAGTACACTTTCTCCCTCTTTCTCTATATGACAGCAAAGCTGAATACCCCTGGCACAGCAATCCACTCCATGAGTGACCGTATTTTCCACAAGTGGCTGCAAAATCATAAACGGCACATTCAGAGAACGGCACTGGGAATCACAGTTCAGCTGATATCGGAAACGACTGCCAAATCGAAGTTCCTGAATATCCAGATAATTTTTAATCTGCTGCAGTTCCTGATGAATGGTCACGATTTCTCCTTCCTGATCCAACACACTGCGCAAATAACAGGCAATTGCTTCCGTAATATGCTGTGTCTGTGAAGCCTTTTCCATATACGCCTGTTTCATAATCATATTCATGCAGTTAAACAGAAAATGTGGATTAATCTGATTCTGAAGAGATTTTAGCTCCAACTGAACATTTCGATACTCTAACTGCAACCTTTTTTCATTTTCCTCTTTCCGTTCCAGTTCTATTTTCTGTTGCTGTTTTAACCATTCAATCTGTCTCTTTATCGTTTCTACCATGTGATAAAATGAATCCATCAAAACACCGGTTTCATCTTTCTGTGTCTCATGCCACTGAGGCAGATCCCATATATTCTGCATCACCAGATTTGCCATTTCTGTCAGATGTACGATAGGCCGCACAATATTGCGGATTCTGAGAAAAGACAGAACTCCCAGCAAAGCAATCACACTGCTGAATACAAGCAACATTATGCTCTGACTCTCTGACTGCCACTCTCTGACTCCTTTCAAATTCTGTACAGACAAACGATCAATAGACCGCTGGGCATAGATGGTATACTCGTTTAAAAGAGTATTCATATAAAAAAAATCCTGATACGCCTGCTGTGCCTCTTGCACTTTACCGCTTTTTGTCTTATTCAGAATCAACATTCCCTGCTCTGAAAGATTCTCAGACAAATAAATCAGATTTTCTACGTAGGGATCTGGAAATGCTTCATAAATTTTCCTGGCACTCTGCATCAGTTCTTCGCTGCTTTCTATATACTCATCTTCGCATTTTGAATCATCCAGCATATTAGAATACTGCTGCAAAGCCGAACCATACTTTGTCAAAGCATTGGTATACCGGGACATCAAATAATTTTGTTCAATCAGTGTAGCATATTCTCTGTTTATCACATCTGCCAGATGAAAATTTCCAAAGAAAAAAATCAGAGACATCATAACAATCATGCCTACCAGCAATGTCAGTTTTGCCTGTAACGTATGAAATTTTTTATCTTTCATTTTCAAGTCTCCTTCGATACTCATTCACGGTAAGTCCCACTGTTTTCCGAAAGAGAGCACAAAAATAAGTTTTGCTGGTATAGCCGCATTTCTCTGTCAATTCACTGATCGTAATATCATGTTCTTTCGCAATCAGTTCTTTCGCGTGGTTCATTCTGAATTCAGTCAGAAGTGACACAAAGTTTTTTCCTGTTTTATTTTTGAACATACGGCTAAAGTATGTCTGTGTCATCCCCATCCTCTGCGCAATTTCCGCCTGCGACAGATCCGACGTATATTCTTCTCTCATAATCTTAAGAATCTGATCCATTGATGTATCTGTGCTCTCTTCTTCATCTGTCCTGCAATCGATAAGAATCTGATGGATCATTTCCTGCTGTTGCTTAGAATCCTCTATAAATCCTTCACTGCTGATTTTTTCCATTACAAACGAAAGATCTCGACTGTCAGAAACTGTAACAACTGCATCAAAAAAAATATGAAGATATTCCCAGAATTTCTGCGGCTCACTCTGCGCATAATCCTGCAATTCCGAAAAAAACATATTTTCCAGATACCGGATCCGGTTATCCTTCAAAAAGCGGATCATCTTCTGCATATGAAAGATATAGCGGTCTCTTGAAAATGCTCTCGGGCGTTGTTCCATCTGCGTATAGCAGATAAAATCCCGGCTAATCATAGGCAGCAGCGACAGATTTTCCGGAATCTGAGATCCTGAAGTTTTCATCTGTTCCAATGAATCAGATATCGGACTGACATAACAGAACTGTTTCTGTCCAGTCAACTGCTTCAGCGACCAAATTGCACATCGCAGCATAGTATACAGTAAAAACTTATCTCTTTTCTCTTTCGGCTGAACAAAAAGAAGTATTTTATCAGCGTCCAGCTTCACGAACACAAAAAATTCCTGTTTGAAAATCTGGCAAATAGAAGAATAAATTTCCACTACCTCTTTTGTATCCATTTTTTCAGCCATACTCCATGCCTGAACAATCCAACACGCCTGCCACTGTCCGTTCTCCGGAAATCCCATCTCTTTCAATCTGGGAAATACCTGTTCATTCCCATCCATCATCTGCTGCAGCAATCTCCGATCCGCCTCATATCTGGTTCGGATCATATGTTCTTCCAGTCTCTGTTCTTTTTCCTTCCGTTGTTCATTCTTTTCAAGTATCAAAATGCATCGGTCCAGCACGGAAAGTATCTGTGTCTCCCCTGTCGGTTTCAGCAGATAATCCAGTACATTGAGCTTGATTGCCAGATACGCATACCGAAATAACGAATACGATGTACTGATAATAATCAACCCCGAATATCCTTCCTGACGCAGTTCCTGACACAATTCCAGACCTGTACAACCGGGAATTTGAATATCTACAATCAGAATATCAGGCTGATATTGCCTTGCCATCTTCAACGCACTGTTTCCATCTTCGGCTTCAAAAACAACCTGCAGGACTGGCCTTTTCTCTTCCATAATCATTCGGAGAGCCTGACGTTCAATCACCTCGTCCTCCACAATTCCCACTGTATAATATCTATTCATCTGCATTTTTCTCCCTCTCCGAAAATGGAAGATCTTTCTGGCTGATAACAGAGCAGTCTATATAAACAGTATCTTTCTCCAGAACTTCTCCCTTTGCCAGATGAGCAGCAATCTCCGCGCTTTCATAGCCAATCTCATAACTTTGCTGCACAATGATCGCATCCACAACTCCTTCTCTCAGAAGTTCCAACATCTTTTCAGAGCGATCAAATGTAATGAGATGAACCTTCTGTTCGAGATGCATTTGTTTCAGGATTTGCGCATACAGTGTGGTTTCTGATTCCATCAGTCCAAAAATCGCCTGTATATCTGAATTTTCCAGAAGTAATTTTTCAATACTGGAATTTGACATTCTCTCAGAATACCATGGCATCTCTGAAAATTTAATTTCTACTTCCGGCCATTTCTGATTCAGCGCCTCGCGGATTCCATTAAAGCGTTCTGAAACAGCAGCGACATTCTCATTGTCCTGAACCACAATAGCTCCTCTGTCAATCCCGTACAACTTATCCAGAGTCTGTACCGCCAGATATCCCGCCTGTTTGTTATCTGTTCCTACATATATGTCACGTAGTTCCTGTCCTGGATCCGAATCTACCAGAATGATTTTCATTCCTTTCTGTCTCGCTTTCTCTACTACTTCTGTGTTGGGAATATTTCCATCCGCAATAATTACATCTACCCCGGACATCAGTATCAGATTCCACGCGTCTTCTGCGGTCCAAGTCATCGCATCGCCATTTTCCATAGAAATATCAATGTCAAAAAAAGAAAGCCCTTCTTTCTGGCAACCATCCTCAATTCCCTGCAGTATTTCCTGCCAGTAGGTTGATTTTTCCGGAAGAATCCCGGCAATTCGCGGTGTGGCTGCTTCCACTTTCTGAACTCCCGTAATCTGCGGAAAGCTACAAAGAACACCGCTTACTACTGCTATGAGTTCCAATTTTCTTAATCTATTCATCGTCTTTTCTAGAACGTGATGAAAAAATCATTCCCACAAATTGTGACATACATCTTGCGAAAAGTATTTTTCAAACACGCTCTAATCTCCCTCATATTTCATCAGCTCTATCGTACCAAATTAACTACCCCGATGCAAGCACTCAAGCACTGTGCCCGGCTTCTACGTTGCCACTCACAGCCAATGTCATTTACTTAGGGAAATTTCTTATTACTAAAGAAATTTCCCTTTTTCTTACCAGTAACTCAAAAATTTCTTGACATTACATCAATTTTGTGCGGCTTTTTTCTGATTAACATCAGAAAAAAGCCAATTAGTTAGGAACCTATTTACGATTTATCACCTAACTAAGGAGGCAAAAATGATGTATTCAAATTTACTGAAGCAGATGCTTGTGGCATCTATTGACGAGCTTTCCAAAACACCAGAAAACTATGCGGTTCATCCTCAGAAAGATTTTACCCGTAACAGAAAAATTAGTTTTCATGATTTTCTTCTTTTGCTGACCATGGAAGATGACTGTTTAAGGGAAGAACTTTACCATTTTTTCGGACGCTCCGATGAAACACCATCAAAAGCGGCTTTTTATCACCAGCGTGCAAAATTAAAAGATGGTGCATTATGGGAACTTTTGCAGATTTTTAACCAGAAGCTTCAACCGACTCTATACAGGGAGCGCTATCGTTTGGTTGCTTGTGACGGCTCTGTTGCTGATATTTTCCGTGATGAAAAAAATACAGAAACTTATTTTGAACCAAACAATAAATCTCCCAGAGGTTTTAATCAGATCCATATCAATGCACTTTATTCTATCTTAGACAAACAGTTCCTGGATGTTCTCGTTCAGCCTGCAAGGAAACGTAATGAGTACAGTGCTTTTTGTGAAATGGTTGATCGGGTTAAAAATAACTGTCCTACGATATATATAGCGGATCGTGGTTATGCCTCTTATAATGATTTTGCCCATGTGCTGGAAAAACAACAGTATTTCTTAATACGGTGTACCGATGTAAAAACATCCAGACTTCTCGGATTTCCTCTTGAAGATGTCCGGGAAATTGACTGCCATGTAGATCGGATCCTGTGCCGTTCTAAAGCAAAAAAGAATTTAAAACACCCAGAACTTTTGGAAAATTACCGCTATGTCTGTAAAGAGGTTCCAATGGATTTTATTTCGGAAACCTCCACAGAATATCTGCTATCCTTACGGATTGTCCGAATTGAGATTGCACCAGGCATTTATGAAAACCTGATTACAAATCTTCCTGATATTGAATTTGATATGGATGACCTCAAGGAACTCTATCATCTCCGATGGTCCCAGGAAACCGCATACCGTAACTTAAAATATCCGTTATGCCTGAAAGCATTCCATAGTAAAAAATATACATATATCGTTCAGGAAGTATTTGCCCGAACGATCATGCATAATTACTGTTCTGCCATTTCCCAGCATATTGAATTACCGGATCGTTCCCGAAAACTGCAATATCAGGTTAATTTCTCAGAAGCCGTCAAAATATGCAGGGATGATCTGCGCAACCGGACTGAAAATAATGCAATAAATGTAGAAAGCCTGATTGCTAATAATATCGAAGCAATCAGGCCTAATAGAACCTTTCGCCGCCAAGCCAGGTTCAAACTACCAATGAGCTTTTGTTATCGATAACGATAACTGCTCATGATTAATATAGACCTTTTATAGATAAATGGGAAGTAAAATATAAATTTTTTGCTTGCTTTTATTAAGGTTACCCATAAACATATATTTTCTGATATTTTTATTGAAATAAAAAAAATGGTTGTCATAAAAAACAATTTTAGCTAAAACAAAATCCCCAAGATTTCAGATGAATCCTTAAGTATACCAAGTTCATGGAGTTGTTGAATATGTTTTTACGAATTACCTTCCTAAGTAAATGACATTGGTTCACACGCCACTATCCCGCGAGGTGTTTTGGCATGAACATGCCAAAATCCCTCAATACCTTTTACCACGCATGTTCCTATGCAAAAGTTGATTATTCCCACTTTATGAATATCACAGCTAAAGTTGCTTTGAGAATGTTTCAAAACTCTTTGACCATGCCGCACATAATGGTTCCAATTATCTGAATGGACACTGCTTTGTAAGTATTATGCTTTGCATACCTGTATGGAAGAATGACAGGGTATCTTATCTTTCACTTCCTCTTTGATATCGCATGTGGCAGAAAAAAGAATCAAAGCTGGAACTTGCTGCATCCATGATCCGTCAGGGCATTCGCAGCCAGATATTTTTGACCAATTTCGTTAGAAACATCGAAACACATATAAAATCAAATGTTATCATAAAGGTTTTAAAACAGCTGATTCGTCAGCAAGTCTATTATTTATAAAGTTGTAAACTGGTGTATTTATATTATACTTTCAAATTCATTCTAATACAAACATTTTATTCCCCACCCAGAATCCTCAATTTCTTCCCATCTCTTTTTATTATTCCTTCATCCACCAGATTCTTTAATTCCCGCATCATGGCACTGCGGTCTACGCTGAGATATTCCGCCAGGATCGTGTAAGACATGGGTAAAATAAAGCTGCTGCTCTGTTTCTCTGCTGCAATAGAATTTAAGTATGCCATAATTTTTTTGCGCGTGCTGTTCCGTGAAAGCACATAAATCCGGCTGGCCTGCTGACTGGCACGCATTGCGATCATCTGCAGCAGATTGCTCACAAGCTGGCTATGGAAGCGGCAGGCATTTTCGCAGCGCTTAATCACATGCTCGTAAGCAATAAACAGCACTCTTGTCTCGGATTTGGCACAAACGTAATAATGCTGAGCTTCCTCTGGCAAAAGAAAAGGCTCACCAAAAACACTGTCCTTTTTCAAATCATCCAGCATATATTGGTTTCCATCTTCATCACAACAATAAAGAGCTGCCTGCCCCTCCAGGATCAATCCGATTTTTTTCATGGAACTGGAGTATTCCATAATGATCTCATTGTTCTGATAAACCGCCTCGTGCATATCAAAACAAACGCGCATGCGCTCCTGCTCCTCTGGGGTTATGTAAGAAAAAAGTGTAACCGGAGTCATTGTATATCCCTCCATTTTTTGTTCTTTTTATTTATAGAATACACCTTTTTGTTGTATTTGCAACAGATTTTATTTTGCACTTTGGTTATACTATAACCATATTAAGATACCAGGGGCAAAGCAACGCACAAAACAATCCGTAGGTATCGTAGTCGGGGGGCTTTTGCTCCCAAATACGCACCCCACAAAAAAGGAGACGAAAATCATATGAAAATCACAGATACCATTAGATATGCAGGTGTAAATGATCATCAGATCGACCTTTTTGAAGGTCAGTATAAAGTTCCAAATGGCATGGCTTATAATTCTTATGTAATTCTGGATGAAAAAATCGCTGTTATGGATACTGTAGACGCTAATTTCACCCACGAATGGCTGGATAACGTAGACCGCATTCTGGAAGGACGTAAACCGGATTATCTGATCGTGCAGCACATGGAGCCAGATCACGCTGCCAATGTGGCAAACTTCCTGAAGGTGTATCCCGATACAACAGTTGTTGCAAACGCAAAAACCTTCAGCATGATCCACAACTTCTTTGAGCTTGACCTGGAAGGACAGAAACTGGAAGTAACCAATGGCAGTACTCTTAGTCTTGGAAATCACAATCTGACCTTTGTTTTTGCCCCAATGGTACATTGGCCAGAGGTTATGGTAACCTATGACAGCACAGATAAGGTACTTTTCTCCGCAGACGGTTTCGGAAAATTTGGAGCACTGGATATCGAAGAAGACTGGGATGACGAAGCACGTAGATATTTCATTGGAATCGTCGGAAAATACGGTGCACAGGTTCAGAAGCTTCTGAAGGTTGCCGCAGGACTGGATATTCAGATTATCTGCCCACTTCATGGACCGGTTCTTACAGAAAACCTTGGACATTACATCGGACTTTATGACACATGGTCTTCTTATACACCAGAAGCAGAGGGAATCGTGATTGCTTACACCTCTGTATATGGCCATACAAAAAAAGCTGTAGAAATACTGGCTGACAAACTTCGCAGCAAAGGATGTCCAAAGGTTGTTGTCTATGATCTGGCAAGAGATGATATGTCTCAGGCCTTATCGGATGCATTCCGCTACAGTAAACTGGTGCTGGCTACCACAACCTATAACGCAAGCATTTATCCGTTTATGCATGATTACATCACCCGCCTGGTAGAGCACAATTTCCAGAACCGTACAGTAGGCATTATCGAAAATGGCTCCTGGGCACCGTTAGCGGCAAAGATTATGAAAGAAATGCTTTCTGGCTGCAAGAAACTCAACTGGCTGGACACTACCGTAAAGGTGCTTTCTGCTGTAAATCAAGAAAACAAAGATCAGCTGGAAGCTATGGCCAGCGAGCTTTGCAAAGAATACATTGCCCAGAGTGATGAACTGGCGAATAAGAATGACATGACTGCTCTTTTCCGGATCGGATATGGTCTTTATGTAGTTACCTCCAATGACGGCAAAAAAGACAACGGACTGATCGTCAACACAGTTACCCAGCTCACCGACACTCCAAACCGTATCGCAGTAAACATCAATAAGGCAAACTATTCCCACCACGTGATCAAACAGACCGGCGTTCTTAATGTAAACTGCCTGTCCGTAGACGCACCATTCTCCGTATTCCAGCAGTTTGGTTTCCAGACAGGCCGCAGCGTGGATAAATTTGCCGGCCAGAAGGTTTACCGTTCTGACAACGGACTGGTATTCCTGGACAAATATATCAATGCCTTTATGTCCCTGAAGGTAGAGCAATATGTAGATCTTGGCACTCACGGAATGTTTATCTGTAGTGTTACCGAAGCCCGTGTTATGAATGACCTGGACACCATGACTTACACCTATTATCAGAAAAACGTGAAGCCAAAGCCTGAAACAGAGGGCAAAAAGGGGTTCGTCTGCAAGGTTTGCGGATATATCTATGAAGGTGACGAGCTTCCAGAAGATTTCATCTGTCCACTGTGCAAGCATGGCGCTGCAGATTTCGAACCAATCGGATGATGAAGATTGCGGGAGTGCAAAGCACGTAGCAATCTGATATCAAAGGGGAGGGATGCAAAAGCCCCGACTATAATACCTCAAAAACCAGGGAGGGTGTGACCAAATGGATCACACCCTCCCTGGTTTGGGATCTATCTGTTTTTTGACAGCCCTCTCTTTTCAGAGACGTAAGGCTTTTTAGAAGCTTTTTACAGGCTTTTTAGTGGCTCTTCAGGACTCTTCAGGAACGTTTTTCTTTCTTACGCTTTCCAATGATCAGTGCTATGCATGCTACGGAGCACATGAGCAGGAATCCAAACTGATCGATTGGAGTATCGTCGCCAGTCTTAACGCCCATTTTCTGAGTTCCCTTATCTTCCGGTGCAGGAGTCGGAGTTGTATCATCCTCATCCTGTGTCGGAGTTGGTGTTACCTGTTCCGGCTCAATTTCTGCATTGACAATTGTTACTGTCGCATTCTGATTTTCGGCATCGAGCGTAATTTCTTCATTATCAATGCTTACATCATATGCAAAGTTTTCATCATAGTCTACCGGATTTCCTTCTGCATCAACCTCTGCAATGTATATAGTTGCAGATTCTGTCTTGAGAATGGAAAGCTCAACCTCAGCACTTGTTTCTGAACCACCAGCCATTTCCAGTGGAACAATATTCTGTGATACATTCGTTGCCAAAGTAGTAAAATCTGCATCTGTAAAGATTCCTGCATAGAAGGTCTCATTACTATTCTTTGCATTGCCGTTTGCATCAACTACATTCTTTGTGATTTTGATCTTGTGTACATAATAGAATCCATCTGGAATCTCAGGATCAATAAGATCTTCCTTCTGTCCCGGGGTTACCGGTACATCCGGATCCTCTGGATTTGTCTTCTCAACAGTTGCTGTTGCTATGTTTGTAACAATACCACTGAGACGATCTTCTTCTTTTACTTCGTACTGTACTTCAAAATCTTTGCTTTCTCCCGGTGCAAGAGTATCAATCTTCCAAGCCTTATCTCCGATATTTCCAGTAAGCTCATCTGTTACGGTAATTCTGGTAAGTGTCTGATTTCCTGTATTGGTTGCCGTGATCTTATAAGTGATCATCTCTCCCAATACATATCTCTCACCATTAGCCGGGGTACTTGTTGTAGTCTTTACAATGTTAATACCAGTTCTTATATGCTCTGTGAACACTGTCTTTTCACTTCTGCCTGCAACCTCTGCTCCTTCCGGATCTTTTCCGGTTGCAATTGCTACGTTGTCGATTTTACCTGCTGTAATATCTGCCTCAGTTACTGTGTAAGTTGTGGTAACTTCCTTGGTTTCCCCAACTTTCATTGTTCCGATCATTTCTTTCAGACCAGTTTTTTCATCGACTACGGTTACATCACTAAGTGTTACATTTCCATTGTTTACAACACGAATTGTATAAGTGATCACATCGCCTAACAGGTATCCGCCATCCTTCTGTTCTGCTGTCTTTTCTACAAAGAGGAACGGTGCCTTTGTCTCTGTTGGATCTTCTTTCTCACCTGGAACTACCGGTACTTCCGGTTCTTCCGGATCCGGGCTGGTTCCCTTAGCCGTTGCTACGTTTACGACTTTACCTGCAAGAATGTCTGCTTCTGTTACCACATATTCTGCGGTAAATTCTTCAGATGCTCCTGGGGCAAGGGACTCGATAGTCCATGCTTTTTCTTCTACATTTCCTGTCAATGCATCTTCTACAAGGACATTTGTAAGCGTCAGGTTTCCATCATTCTTTGCAGTAATCTTATACGTAATGGTTTCTCCAAGTGCATAAGAGCTGCCGTTTTTCGGGATACTTGTTGTTGTTTTTGCAATTGTCAGGTGTCCATTCGGATCCTCTGTGGGGTCTTCTGTCTTGCCTGGTTCTACCGGTACATCCGGGTCTTCCGGATCCGGACTGGTTGCTGTTGCGGTTGCCACGTTTACTACCTGGCCTACAAGGATGTCTGCTTCTGTTACCACATATTCTGCGGTAAATTCTTCAGATTCTCCTGGGGCAAGAGTTCTGATTGTCCACTCATCACCTGTCAATTCATCTGTTACAATAATTCCGGTAAGTGTCTGATTTCCTGTATTCGTTGCTGCAATCTTATAAGTAATAGTTTCTCCAAGTACATATTTCTCGCCATTAGCCGGGGTACTTGTTGTTACCTTTGTAACAAGAATACCATTTCTTACTGGTTCTGTTTTTACTGTCATCTTACCGTTATCGGTGATTTCTTCACCTTCTGGATCTTTTCCGGTTGCAACTGCTACGTTGTCAACTTTGCCATCTTTAATGTCTGCCTCAGTTACTGTGTAAGTTGTGGTAACTTCCTTGGTTTCTCCAACCTTCATGGTTCCGAACACTACATTCAGACCAGTTTTTTCATCGACTACGGTTACATCACTAAGTGTTACATTTCCGTTGTTTACAACACGAATTACATAAGTGATCTCATCACCTAACCGATATCCGCCATGTACCTGCTCTGCAATCTTTTCTACAAAGAGGGAAGGTGCTTTTGCATCTGTAGGATCTTCCTTCTCACCTGGTTCTACCGGTACATCTGGTTCATCCGGATCCGGGCTGGTTCCCTTAGCCGTTGCTACGTTTACTACCTTACCTTCCAGAATATCTGCTTCTGTTACCACATATTCTGCGTCAAACTCTTCGGATTCTCCTGGCGCAAGAGCATCGATGGTCCACTCATCACCTGTCAGATCGTCTGTTACCGTGATATCTGTAATTGTCAGATTTCCATCATTCGTTACCGTAATCTTATAAGTAATGGTTTCTCCAAGTGCATAAGAGCTGCCGTTTTCCGGAGTACTTGTTGTTGTTTTTGCAATTGTCAAGTGACCCTTCTTAGGATCCGTAGGATCTTCCTCTTTACCTGGTTCTACCGGCACTTCCGGTTCATCCGGGTCTGGGCTGGTTCCCGTTGCAGTTGCCACATTTACTACCTGACCTTCCAGAATATCCGCTTCTGTTACCACATATTCTGCGTCAAATTTTCTGAATTCTCCTGGTGCAAGGGTCTCAATTGTCCACTCATCACCTGTCAGATCGTCTGTTACCGTGATATCTGTAATTGTCAGATTTCCATCATTCGTTACCGTAATCTTATAAGTAATGGTTTCTCCAAGTGCATAAGAGCTGCCGTTTTCCGGAGTACTTGTTGTTGTTTTTGCAATTGTCAAGTGACCCTTCTTAGGATCCGTAGGATCTTCCTCTTTACCTGGTTCTACCGGCACTTCCGGTTCATCCGGGTCTGGGCTGGTTCCCGTTGCAGTTGCCACATTTACTACCTGACCTTCCAGAATATCCGCTTCTGTTACCACATATTCTGCGTCAAATTTTCTGAATTCTCCTGGTGCAAGGGTCTCAATTGTCCACTCATCACCTGTCAGATCGTCTGTTACCGTGATATCTGTAATTGTCAGATTTCCATCATTCGTTACCGTAATCTTATAAGTAATGGTTTCTCCAAGTGCATAAGCGTCTTCATTTTCTGGTTCGCTTGTAGTCTCTTTGTCGATTGTCAGGTGGCCGTTCGGATCTTCTGTAGGATCTTCCTCCTCACCTGGTTCTACCGGCACTTCCGGTTCATCCGGGTCTGGGCTGGTTCCTGTTGCGGTTGCCACGTTTACTACCTGACCTTCCAGAATATCTGCTTCTGTTACCACATATTCCGCGTCAAACTCTTCGGATTCTTCCGGAGCAAGAGCATCTATGGTCCACTCATCACCTGTCAGATCGTCTGTTACCGTGATATCTGTAATTGTCAGATTTCCATCATTCGTTACCGTAATCTTATAAGTAATGGTTTCTCCAAGTGCATAAGCGTCTTCATTTTCTGGTTCGCTTGTAGTCTCTTTGTCGATTGTCAGGTGGCCGTTCGGATCTTCTATAGGATCTTCGGTCTTACCTGGTGTCACCGGTACTTCCGGTTCATTCGGATCCGGGCTGGTTCCTGTTGCAGTTGCTACGTTTACTACCTGGCCTTCCAGAATATCGGATTCTGTTACTACATGTTCTGCGGTAAATTCTTTGCTTTCTCCTGGTGCAAGAGCATCCATGATCCACTCATCACCTGTCAGATCGTCTGTTACCGCAATGTCTGTAATTGTCAGATTTCCATCATTCGTTACCGTAATCTTATAAGTAATGGCTTCTCCAAGTACATACGCATCTTCATTTTCTGGTTCGTTTGTAGTTTCCTTGTCAATTGTCAGATGGCCGTTCGGATCTTCTGTAGGATCTTCCTTCTCGCCTGGTGTCACAGGTACTTCCGGTTCATCCGGATCCGGGCTGGTTCCCTGAGCAGTTGCTACGTTTACTACCTGGCCTTCCAGAATATCAGATTCTGTTACCACGTATTCTGTGGTAAATTCTTTGCTTTCTCCTGGTGCAAGAGAAGCGATGGTCCACTCATCATCTGTCAGATCATCTGTTACCCTAATGTCTGTAATTGTCAGATTTCCATCATTTATTACAGTAATTGTATAATTGATCGTCTGACCCAGTACTGCTTTCTGGTTTTCTTCCACATCAGAGGTCTTGGTTACGGTCAGATGACCATTCTTCTTTGCTGTCGTAACAGTCTCTTCACCACGAGCTTCCACATCTTCACCATTAGGATTCTTGCCTGTTGCTTCTGCAATATTGGTAAAGTGTCCAGCTAAAATATCATTTTCCGTGATTACATAGCTTGTTTCAAAAGTCTTTGTTCCATTCGGTGCAAGAGTTGCGATCGTTCCTTCAAAACCGGTCTGCTCATCTGTTACAACAATATCACTGATCGTTACATTTCCGTTGTTTGTTACGGTAATTGTATACTCTACCGTATCGCCGGCTTTGTAGCCATCTATTTTCAGTTTCGCTTCTTTTGTAACAAAGAGACTTCCATTCAAAGTCTTGGTCGGATCTTCGGTCTTACCTGGTGTCACAGGTACTTCCGGGTTCTCCGGATCCGGACTGGTTCCTGCTGCTGTTGCTTCGTTTTGCACCTTACCTGTAAGAATGTCAGCTTCTGTTACAACATGCTTTGTTGTAAATTTCTGGCTTTCTTCCGGGGCAAGAGTTCCAACTGTCCACGTATCACCTGTCAATTCATCTGTTACAACAATATTTGTAATTGTCAGGTTTCCATCGTTCTTGACAACAATCTCATACTCAATTGCTTCGCCAAGCTCATATGCAGCATTCTTTGGAGCACTTGTGGTTTTTTTGGTTACGGTCAGATGACCATTCTTATCAACTGTTGTAACCGTTTCTTCACCTTCCGCATCAACATCGTTACCATTAGGATCTTTTCCGTTGGCTTCCGCGATATTTGTAAAGTGTCCGGCTAAAATATCATTTTCTGTAATTACATGGCTTGTTACGAACGTCTTTACGCCATTCGGTGCAAGAGTTGCAATTGTCTCTTCCAAACCGGTCTGCTCATCTGTTACAGTAATGCCACTGATCGTTACATTTCCGTTATTTGTTACGGTAATTGTATACTCTACTGTATCACCAGCCTTATAAGCACGGTCACCCAGTTTCGCTTCTTTTTCAACAGAGAGACTTCCGTTTATATCTGCGGTCTGATCCGTTGTACTGTCTGATACCTCCGGCACGTTTGAATCATCCGGCTTAAATCCTGTTGCTGTTGCTACGTTTACTACTTCTCCTGCAAGAATATCAGCTTCTGTTACCTGATATGATGCGGTAAGCTCTTTGGATGCTCCCGGGGCAAGGGACTCTACCCGCCATGTATTTCCGGTAAGAGGATCCGAAACACTAATATCCCTAATTGTCATGTTACCACTATTTGCTACTGTGATCGTATACTCGATCACCTGTCCAAGAGCATACTTTCCATTCTCAGCACTCTCTTTGTTCGTAGTGACTTTCTCAATTGTCAGGCTTGCTGACTGATCCAATTCCACAATATCGGTATTTTCAAAGCTTTTACCGTTCTCAAATGTTGCTGTTACAGTATTGGTAAACGTTCCTTCAAGAATATCCTTTTCTGTAATCGTATAAGCTGCAGTAGTCTCTACAGTTTCTCCCGGAGCTACATTTTCAAATCTGCTCTCACCGGTAATGGTTACACCAGCTATTTCAGAAATTATAATGTTCTTGTTCTCAGCGTAAATATTCTTAACAACAATATCAAACGTTATCGTTTCTCCAATTCCATATTGTTTGTTCTCATGTGTCTTTGTTACAACTCCGTTTGGATCTACGGAATCATCTGTTACCTCCAAGATTCCTTCATTCTTGGTAATTATATAATTGTCTTTCTTGGTTCCATCTTTTAAGCTGTAGCTGAATGTGTTAAAGCTGCTTCCTACCAGTGTCTGGCTTCCAGTTACCGTATAGGTTGCACCCTCTTCGTTTACAAAGCCATCTCCTGTTACCAGTACACCGGACTTTGTAAGGGCTGTTCCGTCGTACGACTTACTTCCACTTTCACTTGTGAACACTACGGTTCTTGGATTGATCACCAGCTCACCATCTGTTACGGAAAATTCCACATTTGCAAAATTGGTATTTGCATTCTCGAACTGGTTTGCTGCCAGACCCATGTTATAGGTGCCTGCATCCGTTCCGTTTACTTCTGCTTTTCCAGTGAACTTGAAATCTGCTTCTGTATACAATGCATTATCGATACTAGCAGTATAGCCTTTTGCCACTTTTTCAGTTCCATCGTAAAGCTCATTTTCCTTATTTCCGATAATGGTTACGACTACCTTCTCGGTGGAAGCTGTAATACTTAACTTACCTTCATTCTTTGTAATGCTGTAGTTGCTTTCTTTGAAATCAGCACCAGCTGTATAAACGATGGTATTGGTTACTTCGCCATCACTTACATAGAGGGCACTTCCAGTT
The DNA here is from genome assembly GCA_934394545.1 of uncultured Blautia sp. Classification (GTDB taxonomy): domain Bacteria; phylum Bacillota; class Clostridia; order Lachnospirales; family Lachnospiraceae; genus Blautia_A. The sequence goes on along the minus strand of CAKRRG010000003.1, from coordinate 75,462 downwards.
GCCTTAATGTCGGTTACTTCACCGGCTACAAAACCTTCTGTTACTATTACCTTCGGCTTTGTAAGGGCGGTTCCGTCATATGGCTTGCTTCCGCCTTCACTTGTAAGCACTACGGTTCTCGGATCGATCACAAGCTCACCGTCTGTTACTACGAATGTAACCTTCTTAAAGTTTCCATTCTTATTCTCAAACTGCGCTGCTGTCAGACCCATCTTATAGGTGTCTGCATCCGTTCCGTTTACTTCTGCTTTTCCGGTAAATTCGAAATCTGCTTCTGTATACAACCCATTATTGATATTAACGGTATAACCCTTTGCCGTCTTTTCAGTTCCGTCGTAGGTTTCTGTCAGCTTATTACCGGTGATCGTTACAACTACTTCATCTGCACTTTCTGTAATGATCAACTTGCCTTCATTCTTTGTAATGCTGTAGTTGCTGTCCTTAAAATCAGCACCTGCTGTATAAACGATGGTATTAGTTACTTCGCCATCACTTATATAGATTACACTTCCGGTTGCCTTAATATCCGTTACTTCTCCGTCCGCAAAGCCATCTCCTGTTACTGTTACAACTGGCTTTGTAAGGGCGGTTCCGTCATATGGTTTACTTCCACTTTCACTTGTAAGCACTACGGTTCTCGGTTTGATCACCAGCTCGCCATCTGTTACAGAGAATTCTACATTTGCAAAATTGCTGTTTGCATTCTCGAACTGGTTTGCTGCCAGGCCCATCTTATAGGTGTCTGCATCTTTTCCGTTTACTTCTGCATTTCCAGAGAATTTGAAATCTGCTTCTGTATACAATGCATTATCGATACTAGCCGTATAGCCTTTTGCCACTTTTTCATTTCCGTCGTAAAGCTTATTTTCCTTATTTCCAGTAATGGTTACAACTACCTTCTTGGTAGAAGCTGTAATGCTTAACTTACCTTCATCCCTCTCAATACTGTAGTTGTTTTCTTTGAAATTAGCACCTGCTGTATAAACGATGGTATTGGTTACTTCGCCATCACTTACATAGAGGGCACTTCCAGTTGCCTTAACATCAGATACTTCTCCGTCTACAAAGCCCTCTCCTGTTACGGTTACGTCTGGCTTCATAAGGGCGGTTCCGTCATATGGCTTACTTCCACTTTCACTTGTAAGCACTACGGCTCTCGGATTGATCACAAGCTCGCCATCTGTGGTATCCGTTACAATATACTTTCCGGTTCCATCCACTGTACCCTTTGTATTCTCAGCAAACTCTGCCGGATACGTGCCTGCATCTTTTCCGGAAGCACTAACATTGATTGCTGAAAAATCTGCTCCGGCAGGTGCACCGGTAAATCCATTTACACTCTGATCATTTCCATTATAGCTGGTAATAGCACCATTTGCTGTCAGTTCTACATTCTTATAATAATAGAATGTAATTTCTTTATCATATGCATCTAATACTATTGTCTGGCTATCAAGAGCTACAGGTGTATATCCCTCAATTGTAATCGGGCTTTCCTCTATAGAGGTTCCATATTCCAATTCTGTAACAGCCTTATCTTCTGCTACTTTCTCTTCGGTTCCATTCCAATAATAATGAACTGTATAATTATAGTCTTTCTTAATCTCCCAGACTGCATACAGTACATTCTGTGCTGCATCCGCATGGACAATCACATCCCCACCAGCTTGGTATGTTGCAGATGCTGCACCAGGGTTCGTACTCCAGCCGATAAACTTATAACCATTACGGGTAAAGATTTCACCTTCTGCTGCCACTTTCTGATTATTCTTAAGTCCGGACACAACCATCTCTGTTTTGCCATCGCTGGTTGTTCCTTCGTTTCCATTATAAGTCAGAGTTGTGGTTACTGCGCTTCCCCAAATTGCATATAAGGTAATATCGGATGCCTGGATTTCAATCTTATCATTCGGATAATACTTGGTTCCAGATCCGTTCTCGTTAAGGCTCCAATATAAGAACGCCTTACCTTCCGGTGCTGTAATTCCATTTACTTTCTGTACATTTGCCTTTGCGCCCTGTACATACTTTCTGTTATCGGTTACGGTTCCGCTTCCGCCATTTGCATCATAGGTCACCTGGAAGGTTCCTTTGCTGATAACCCTTGCATACAGATCTACATCTGAATGAACCTTTGCTGCAAAATTCCACGGTGTGAAAGAACCATCTGAATTTCTTGTAAACCATCCAAGGAATACCTGATCAGCAGTAACCGTGATCTTCGGAAGAGCATTCTCATCAACTGTTCCACCGTATACAATGCCATCCACCTGAACACCTGCGTCCTCCAGGCTTGTATGCGCTGTTACTGTAACAGTCGGTGCTTTCCAGCCTGCATATACGATTACATTTGCCGCCGGCATCGTTGTATTGAAGTCAAATTTCGTGGTACACTCCGGATTGCTGTACCAGCCATCAAATGTATAATTTGCATCTACGGTATCTGGTCTGGTCGGTGTGAATTTTACATCATATCCATTCAGCGGTGCTGTGTATTTTACGGTTTCGTGATGCTGAACGGTTCCACCATTCGAATAATCCAGTTTAAACGACTGCAGTTTGCTGGCAATATACACAGTTCTCGCACTTGTTGTGTTTCCACTTTTGCAATCCTGCTTATTCTTCCAGAATCCAGCAGTTGTTGGATTTCCGCTAGGACTTCCAGTTGTATACTTATATAAATCATACCCAGCATACTTTTGGTAAATAGTTAAGTTACCACTGCTATCTATATCAATTGTGTTTATCAGTTTAAAGCTTCCATCGGCCTGTTCATTGTAATAATAAACCCTACGATTATTATCAGCATTCGTTGAGAAGAAATTACAGCTTGTTACAACGCCATTTGAACTACCATTTCCTTCATTATCTTCATATCCCGCCTTTTTAAAATCATACGACGTAAGAAGAATACAACCGTTTCCACCGCCTCTTCTACTTCTCCATGAATAATCAGTCCACCATTCGCCTTCCTTCAGATTCGCCCCGTACAGGCCGGTAACTGTTTTCTGTATCTGCCAGTCACCATACCAACCGCTCTCATAATACACATAATAATTCACGGTACACAGAACACGATCATAATATACATTCATAATCGTACTGCCGTCTGCTGCGATTGTTACAGATTTACTGTTGTTTTTGTTCTTCGCAAATCCATTGTAAGAAACAGTGATATCATTTGCCGTAATCTCTTTTCCTGTTGTACCTTTGTACGTCTTTGTTTCAACATACTCATATGTTTTCTGTGCATCTGACGCATTCTTATCGTCAGTAACCTTCTGCTGCCAATAAATCACACGATAGTCTGCTGTTACATTTTCTTTCCATTTCGCTTTTACTGAAACATTGGTCGTAGCACTTGTGATCCGAGTTTCGCCATCATACCAGCCTTCAAAAGTATATCCGTTTTTCGTCGGAGACTTTGACAAAGTTGCAATCTGATTGGCCAGATAGAACTCTGGTGCCACATAGGTTCCGCCATTGGAATCATAGGTAATCCAAAAGCCTTTTTCAACCTTTGCGTATAAATCTATATTGGTTTCTGCTAATGTTATGGTATTTACTTTTGTTATTTCATCATACGTATCAGAAGTGTACCATCCGGTGATTGATTCTTCTGATCCAACTGAAAATGTTACATCTGAGGTCTGAATTTCATCACCTGTGATGCCTTCTTTTGTTGCAACTACCTCTCCGTTCGGATTATGGAAAAATACATAATGTACTTCCTCAAATCTTGCTTCAACGGTGATCGTAACATCTTTCTCTTCCGTAATAGTGCCAAATGTTACCGGTTCTGTTCCGATATACCATCCAACGAATTTCCATCCCTCTTTCGCCGGTGATTCCGGCTCTAACAGAGTATCTCCCTTGGTAATATATTGTGTATCAACTACTGCGCCATCTACTGTAAAGTTATAAGTTGCAATCTTGGTTTCCGGTTCCAGAATACTTGCCGGAGCAATGTTTCCGCCTGTTGTCGGGAATAACCAGGTAGAAAAGCTATCTGCAGTAAAACCCAGGCTCTCACCTGACTGGCTTGCAGCAACTTCCTGTACTGCTCCATCATCTGTTACATGATAAATGTTTGAAATATCAGCCGCAGAAATTTCAGCTGCTGTAAATGATACTTCTACAGAACTTGTGGGCTGAATTTCTTTTCCATCATACTCAAATGTAATATCCACTCCTGTCAGGCTGGACGCTTCCTGCCCTGCTGCTTCTGCAGCTGCTGCAATACTCTCTGCTGACGGTGCTGCAAGTATTACATTTGTTCCTTCCGGAAATACACCTTCCGGAGCATAAATATTTACAACAATATTATTGCAAACACCATTATAATGAAGTTCCGGCATTGCAATTTCTGCATCTGTCTCATTTTCTTCTTCAGCAGGTTCTGTTTTAACTGTTTCTTCTTCAACCGGCTCTATAGCCTTCGTTGTGATTACGACACTTGTTGTCTCAGAAATACCTTCTGTAATATAATCATTTGCTTCTTCTGTAGTTTCATTGAATCTTGCTGGAAGGTTTGGATCGTTGTCTATCAGAATACTTACGATCTCATAATCGTTGTTCGGAATAATGGTATAAACGATAGTTCCGTCTTTTGCCATTGCGCTTCCATTTGTAACATCAACACCGTCTACAATTACAGCTGCGCCACCGTCTGTAATGAAGTCTACTTCATTTTCTCTGACTCCCTCAGATGACTCTTCTGTATTTTTTGCCGGTTCTTCTGCTGCCGGAGTCTCTGTGTTGGAAACCGGCACCTGCGGAAGCTCTCTGTATGTAACCAAAACTTTCTCATCCTTGGTTACTGCCGGGATCTCATAGAAGCCTTCTGCGTTTTTGCCAAGCTCTGCGCCGTTTGCTTCAAGAGTAACTCTCTCTACTTCGTATCCCTGTGCTGCTATAATGGAAAATTCAAATTTTTCATTTTCCTTTACTTCTTTATTATAAGATACAACATCTGCCGGAGCAGCCTCACCTTTTACCTGAATCGTTCCGTGAACTGCTGCATCACCTGCAAAGGTCACATGCCAGGTTGCTGTAGGCGCTTCCTCCTGTGGCTGTGCATTCTCCTGTGCATTCTCTGCATTCGCATCAGAGCTTTCATTATTGATTGCCCCTATGCCTTCTTCAGATTTCTCAGGCTGTGTTACAGCTGGTGCTTCTACAGGCGCTTCTGCAGGTGTTTCTGCTGGCGCTTCTGTAGGCACTTCAACTGGTGCTTCTGTAGGTGTTTCTGCTGGTGCTTCCGCTACACCTTCTGCAGAATCCGTCTGTGGTGCTTCAACATTCTCTGTCTGTGGTGCTTCCTCAACAGGCTGAACATCTACTGCCTGCTGCTCTGTTTCCTGGACAGCCTGCTCCTGTACTGCTGCATCTGTACTCATAACATCTTCAGCGGATACAGCATAACTGCAGTTCTGACCAATCATTGCGACTGCCAGAATGGCAGCCATTGCCTTTTTAAAGCGTGTCCGGTTAAATTTCGTCATATAGATCCCTCCTTTTTTCTATAGCCCTTCCCTTGCATAGATTCACTTTCTGAATTTGAGTTCATTATATCAATACAGTTGTTTCGTCAACTCTTTCTTCGTCTGATATTTTCCATTTTTGCACAAAAAAAACAGCTTATTTTTTCTATAAGCTGTTTGGGTAAAGCGTTCAAAACTACTATCAACTTAAAAATGCTTGTACTAGAGCGTGTTTGAAAAAGGCTTTCTGCAAGATGTGCGTCACAATTTGTGGGAGATTTCGCTCGGATGAGGGCGCCGTAGCGGGCTACGGCAACCGAATTCGGGTGAAATATACCGCAAAGTGGGGCGTGCAGATTGCGGGAATGATTTTTCAAACACGCTCTAAGACTCTCGAGCGTGGCGTTCCGGTACAAGACCTTCGGCATCACATACCTCACCCACAGATGCCACGTAGAAATCCACCTGAGGGTATTTCTTTTCTTTAGAAAACCTCCTAAATGCTTTCGTTATTCGTTTGGAAACGATCGGGCAGTTCTCCTGATGGATTCCCACAAGCATGACTATGTACTGTCTCGTATTATATCTGGTATAAAAATCTCCTTTTCGTATGGAGGACTGTATCGCTGCTTTCAACGCCTTAGACATAACCTGTTCTTTCTCTTCGGTAGCGCCACTGCCATGATAATCCAACGTACAAAGCATAACCGATACGGACAATCCTGCACGTTCTGTCATACGGCAAAATACATGATAAATGTCTACAAAGCTTGGGAATGGGCAGTAGTAAGCTCCAACCGCTGCATCCTTTTCCCTGAGTCGCTCCTTAATGTCCTCAATAGCACCGGCCGCCTGGGAGGTCCGCTCCCCCATTAGCTGGAACTGCTCCAGCATTCGTGCGGAAGGAGCAATTCCCATTTCTTCGAACATACGGCGCTCTGTATTCCTGTAAACCTCCAGTCCTTCCTTGAAGCGGGACATTGCGATCAGGCTGTCGATTTCCCAGATCTGCCACTCATCAAAGGGATAAATTTCTGCAGTTCTGTGTGAAATACGGTGAAGCTCTTCATAATGTTCCTTTTTCTTCAGCCATTGACACAAATCTTTGGTAATTCGTGTATATTCCTCTTTACAACGGACATTCTCCACTGCTGCCCAATTCTCACCTATCATATCCGGAAGAAATTCTCCCTGGTAAATCCTCCAGATTCTGACCCACAGCTGAAGCCGCTCGTCTTCTCTCTTCTCTACCAGAACCTGCTCCAGCAGATTATCAAATTCACAGACATCTACCTGAACCTGAATGTTCTCATCCCAGCAGCACATTCCGGACTGAATGTTAATATACTTACTCTCCGGAAGGCCCATGTCCTTCAGCTGCTTTCGCAACCGGAAAATAGTGTTATTCAGACTGGCGTTCTTATTTTCTACATCTCCTCTTCCGTAAAGTGCCTCTATAATGGCGGTCTTCGAAATCCCTCCGTCTCTTGTATGGAGCATAAGCAACTGAAAAAGCTGGGTCGTCTTGGAAATCTTATTACGATCCAGAACCAGCTCTCTTCCTCCATATTCCAGCTTAAACGAGCCAAGCATACGAACCTTTAATATGTTTTTACTCATAGGATCACCTCCTAATAAGGCACTTTATGAATCTTACATCGGGCATCTGCCTTTCACCGGCATATCCTCGCCTTTTATATATCTTGTGTTAAATTCCATATTGATCTGGCGCAGTTCTTTCTTACCATCAATATAATCCTGATACATTTCGGCAAGTCCTGCCATACAGCCGTCGCAACTTGCTTCTATATGTCCCAGTGAATCTGCAACAATTTTCTCACGCTCTTCACGAGTTGTTTCTGAAATTAAATATCCTGCCATTTCTATCCCTCTGTTTTTCTTAAGGTTTTACATTTATTATATCTTACTCTATAAAAAAATCAAACTGTTTATTTCCCCTCCAATATGTTATGATGATGATACAAAGGTCAAAAGGTCAAAAAACGTTTGGCATTTTATTTAAGGAGGACTTTATGGATAAGAAACGAGTAGGTGTGATCACCTTCCATAATTATGATAACTACGGTGCTATTCTCCAGAGCTATGGGCTTCAGAAGAAGCTGCGGGAGCTTGGCACATACCCTGAGATCATTGATTACCGCTGCGACTATATCAGCAATCCTTTCCGTCTCGTAAATCTGAAGAAGAAGGGACTTTTCAATTATATTTACGGCGTGATCGGACATATCTGCTATATTCCCCGCCGTTTCCGCTGCAACAGCTTCCGGAAACACATGCGTTACAGTCAGCCGGTTACCAAGGGCAATATGCAACCTGTAGAGAATAAATACGATATCTACATCGCAGGAAGTGACCAGGTGTGGGATTATAAGCTTACCAACTTTGATACCACCTATTTTCTTGATTTTGTGAAAAAGGGCCGGAAGAAATGCAGCTACGCAGCAAGTATCGGTGAGAATCTTCCTCCTGAAGATCATCAGGAGAAATATAAGGAACTGCTTTCTGATTTCGATGAGATCCTGGTCCGGGAGGATTATGGTGCTGACATTGTAGAGAACCTTACCGGAAAGCGCCCTGAAGTAGTCTGTGACCCAACCTTGCTTCTTACCGCAGAGGAATGGGATAAGCTGCTTGTAGAGCCGAAATATAAGGATAAGTACATTTTGGTCTATCAGCTTGGAATCAATAAGGAGATCGTAGAGTTTGCGCGCCGTCTTCATAAGAAGACCGGCTATCGTATCGTTTATATTCCCTTCCCATTGGTAGGTCTTCTGAAATGCGCCTGCAAGATTGCTGTTGGCCCGGCAGAATGGATGGGACTTTTCAAAAATGCAGAATATGTAATTTCCGATTCCTTCCACGGTGTTGTTTTTTCCCTTATTTTCAACCGCAAGTTCTTTGCCAAGGTAAACGGTCATCACATGAACCGCCGTGTACAGCAGCTTCTTTCTATGGTGAAGCTTTCAGACAGAACTATGGATGATGTCACCGACGAGAAGCTTACAGAAGAAATTGATTTCACTTTTGCCAATGAACAGCTTGCCCGCTTCCGCCAGCATTCCATGGAGCAGCTGCGTCAGATGGTTACTGAAGATTAACCGGCAAACACCGGACAGATGGAGATTTTTAACAAATGAATAAAGAAAAAAATGTAAAAAAAGCCTTTTTATGGAATATGATCGGAAGCACCTGTTACTCAGGCTCCTCCTTTTTGTATCTCCTTGTGGTAACCCGTATCTGCGGGGCCCAGCTGGCTGGCTTTTATTCCTTAAGCTATGCTACTGCCCAGCTGCTTCTCCAGGTTGGACGCTATGGTGTCCGCACCTATCAAGCCACAGATTTGGAGCACAAATATCTTTTTTCCGAATATAAGGTTTCCCGTTGTATTACCTGTGCATTGATGATGCTCTTCGGAATCATTTACAGTTCCTTTAGCTTTAAGGGCGAATATATTATCATCAGTACCTTCATTATTATGATGAAAATGATCGATGCCGTAGAGGATGTTTTCCACGGAAATCTTCAGCAGAAATATCACGTAGAGCAAATGGGAAAAACACTGGCAGCGCGAAATCTGTATTCCGCAGTTTTTTTCACTGTTGTTCTCCTTATCACAAAGAGCCTGTACATCACCTGTGTGGCCACTCCTGTAACCTCTCTTGTCCTGTGCCTTCTTATTAATTCACAGATGACCAGGAAGTATGCCGGTCATGAAGAGGATGGACGTAAGCTTCAGATGGCACATGTGTGGGAGCTGCTTCGGACCTGTACTCCTATGTTTATAGGTACCTTCCTTTCACTGCTGCTTTACAACATCCCGAAATATGCGATGGCAGGAGTTATGACAGATGAGTATCAGACCTATTACAGTATTCTGTTCATGCCATCCTTCGTTATTTCTCTGATGTGCGAGTTCGTATTTAAACCTACCATTACTACCATTGCAGAGTTATGGTGGGAAAATAATGTTAAGAAGTTCACACTATACATACTTCGTATCATTGGAATCATCCTGGTCTGCTGTGCCGGTGTTGTAGCTGGCGGTCATCTGATCGGACGGACTTTACTGGAAATCATTTACGGCGTAGATCTTTCTCCATACAAGCTGCACTTCGTTGTACTGCTTATCGGTGGCGGCATCAGCGCTGAGGTTTATATGATCTACAATATCCTCATTGCTATCCGCTGGGGAAAATGTCTGCTTCCGGTTTATTCTGTCACAGCTGTTATCACCATTGCTGCTGCCCGGATCATGGTACGACAGTGGGGAATTATGGGTGCAGCACTGAATTATGTGCTGTCCTGTTCGATTTTATTTATTTTGTTTACAGGAATTTTGATTTTCGTTGTTTCAAAGAAAGGGAAAGAAAAAGCAGCATAAAGCTGCCCGATAAATGTATATTTCATAAACGGGATGCCTGCATCGGCATCCCGTTTATATTTTTCTTTATTTACAGTTGCCGCTTGGCAGCTGATATTTTTTCATTCCTTCGTATCCGGACAACGCAAGAAGCAACAGCAGATCTCTCTGCGGTCCTTTCCAGGCTTCTACCGGTTCATACCACTCGTGTATCGTATGCTCTCCGCCTCCTTTTCCGCCCCAGCCTACTGTGATGGCTGGAATCCCAAGACTGATGGGGATGTTTGCATCTGTACTGGCAGCGCCAATGTATAAGGTTTCCATACCCATAGCCTCATTAGCTGCATTGGCTGCCTGTACGATCTGACAGGACTTCTCCTGCGTGCCGGCAGGGCGCTTGCCCTTTTGCTCAAAAGTAACTGTAATAGGATTATCTTCTCCCGTAGTCCAGCGGGCATTTTCCTCTCGAACTGCCTCTTCCACCGCCTGATGAAATTTCACAGACAACGCTTCAAGCGCTCCGGCATCCACCGAGCGCATATCCACCAGCATAGAGCACTCTGCTGCGATTACATTTACAGAAGTACCGCCATTTACCACACCTACGCTGAAAGTCGTTTTCGGATTCTCGGGTGTCTGGAAATCACTGATTTTTCCAATGGCTCTTCCCATTGCATGAATAGGATTGGGGATTCCGAAATCCGTAAAGCTATGGCCGCCGGTTCCACGGAAGGTTACAAGATAACGTTCGCTTCCTACTGCCTGATAAATAATACCAGAGGTGTTTTTATCATCAATAGAAACAAAGCCGTCATAATGATTCTCCACATCTTTAAAAGCATGCTTTGTTCCTCTCAGATCTCCCAGCCCCTCTTCACACACATTTGCACAGAAAACAAGATCTCCTTCTCCACGGATCCCTGCAGCGTTTAAGGCTCTGGCAAGACTGAGCAGCTCTGCTACTGCTCTGGTGTCATCTCCGATTCCCGGACAGCTGTAACGATTTCCTTCTCTTTTTAAGGTAAGATCTGTTTCCCTTGGAAAAACAGTATCTGTATGTGCCGCAGCCATGATACGTGGGCCACCCCCGGTTCCCTTCCAGGTTCCCAGCACATTTCCCACTTCATCAATATGCACCTCCGAAAGTCCGGCCTCCACCATCTTTGCACGGACATATTCTGCTTTTTCCCCTTCTTCGTAAGAAGGTGCCGGAATCTGGCACATCTCCAGATGCTCCTGCAAAGTTCTCGTATCATCCTCTTGCAGAAAGCTAAGAGCCTTCTGTATTTCCTGACATTTCAGCAACTCATCCATAATCTTCACCTCTTAACTGCATTCCTCAAACTGCTACAATCTTTCCAGCAATCGTTCCAGGTCTTCATAACTGCTAATATTATTAGATTCCCTACGAAGCCCTGCACTATGAGGCATTCCTGCCGTATACCAGGCTACGTGCTTACGCATCTCCCGGATTCCGATAAACTCGCCTTTGATCTCTATCTGGGCTCTGGCATGTTTCAGGATCATCTCCTTCACCTCTGCCAGTGATGGTCTTGCCAGCTCCTCTCCGGTGGCGAAATAATGATTCATCTCCCGGAAAATCCAGGGATTGCCTTCTACCGCCCGCCCGATCATCACTGCATCACAACCAGTCTGACGGAACATGGCTTCTGCCTTTTTCGGTGAATCCACATCCCCGTTTCCGATAACCGGAATAGAAACCGCTTCCTTGATCCTGGCAATCGTCTCCCAGTCTGCTGTACCGGAATAATACTGCTGCCGTGTGCGCCCGTGAACTGCAATTGCCGCTGCCCCTGCATCCTCTACACGCCGGGCAATCTCCACAATATCAACAGGTTCCTTCTCAAACCCGATACGAACCTTAACCGTAAGCGGCTTCTTAATCGCAGAAGATACACGCTTCACAATGTCCACGATCAGATCCGGATTTTTCAAAAGAGCGGAACCCTCTCCATTATTAACTACCTTGGGTACCGGACAGCCCATATTGATGTCCAGAATGTCAAACGGCTCCTCTTCTATCTCCTTCGCCACTTCAGCCATCAGCTCCGGCTCACTTCCGAAAAGCTGCATGGAAATCGGATGCTCCACAGGATCGATTTCCATCAACGCCCTGGTATTCTTGTTCTTATAGGAAATTGCTTTGGCACTTATCATCTCCATACAGAGAAGTCCCGCTCCCTGCTCCTTACACAGTCTGCGAAAAGCAAGATCTGTAACTCCTGCCATAGGTGCAAGGACAAACCGATTTGGAATCTCTACATTTCCGATTTTCCACATTGCTTACTCTCCCAGACTCTCTTTATCCACATCTTCCCCAAGGAAAAACACACGATAATACATTTCCAGAGATTCCAGAAGCTCTTCCTTCTCCACACGCAGCTGCTTAATCTTCAGCGCGCCGCCAATATCATCATAAAATCCGTCTGCTTCTGTAGCCTCCGTTTTAAACTGAAGGTTTCCATGATCGTCAAATTCCAATGTGAAAATTCCGCCAATCTCCTCTGTAAAAAGAACGCACATGATCTGCAGTTCCTTCTTCACATGGTCTGGCAGTGAATCAAAATCTTTATTAAAATAATATTTCTGCTCATAGGCGCTGGCGCCACATAATACTACATTTTCCTGATACATGTAAGTACACCTTTCCTATTTATTTCTATTGCTCCATATTTATATTCCTATTGCTTCATGGCTTATACATAGCTATACAGGCCCCGCACAGAGACTTCACCGGCACTGACAATTGCCAGGGTTCCATCCTCTTTTTCCACAAGCAGCTCACCGCTGTCTGTGATTCCTCTGGCAATTCCTTCATATGGCTCCTTCGCAAGCACCCTGACAGGCTGATTATAATTGGCAAGAATGCTCTCATATTCCTCCTTCAATCCGCTAAGATCACAGGTTGCTGCAAATTTCTCATAATATTCTTCAAAGGCTTCCATCACCAGCCCCGGAATCCGGCTTCTTTCGAACTCCCTGCCGCTTTCCAGATAAAGAGAGGTCGCCTTATCTGCCATCTCCTCCGGAAATGCTTTAATATTTACATTAATTCCCACTCCGATGACTGCATAGTCGATTTTTCCATCGCGCACTCCCATTTCCGTAAGGATTCCGCATATTTTCTTATGGGAAACCACCACATCGTTAGGCCATTTAATGCTTACGTCGAAGCCAAGGTTCTTGACCGCCTTCGCCACTGCCATTCCCATTACAAGAGTAAGGGTAGGCGCATACTGTGGCTCAAATTCCGGTCTCAGAAGAATACTCATCATAACAGAGGTTCCTTCCGGCACTTCCCAGGAACGGCCAAGACGCCCTCTTCCCGCTGACTGAAATTCTGCTACAGCAAGAGTTCCTTCCGGCGCACCCTCCTTAGCCAGCCGCTTTATCCACAAATTGGTAGAATCTGTTTCTCTTGCAAAATGGACGGTTTTGCCCGCCCATTTTGTATGTATTTCATTTGAAATTGTATATTGGTTAAAGGTGCTGCCAGCTGCAGCACCTTCACGTAATCCTTTATCCGAAATCATTTCGCTGGTTCTCCTAATGTAGCAACCATAACTGCTTTAATTGTATGCATACGGTTCTCAGCCTCATCGAATACCTTAGAAGCCGGAGACTCAAATACTTCATCGGTTACTTCCATGTCCGTAAGGTTGAAGCGTTCGCCCATCTCTTTACCGATCTTTGTCTTCAGGTCATGGAATGCAGGCAGACAGTGAAGGAAGATCGCCTTCTCTCCTGCGTTCTTCATAACTGCTGAGGTTACCTTGTATGGGGTAAGATCATGGATTCTCTCTTCCCATACAGCATCCGGCTCACCCATGGATACCCAAACGTCTGTATAAATTACATCTGCGTCCTTAGTTCCGGCTTCTACATCCTCTGTAAGAGTGATGGTTGCACCGGACTGTGCTGCGTACTCTTTACACTGAGCTACTAACTCATCATTTGGGAAATATTTCTTACTTGTGCAGGCTACGAAATCCATTCCAAGCTTAGCACAGGCTACCATCAGGGAATTACCCATATTGTAGCGGGCATCACCCATATATACCAGCTTGATCCCCTTCAGATATCCGAAATGCTCACGGATAGTAAGCATGTCTGCCAGCATCTGTGTAGGATGATACTCATTTGTCAGACCATTCCATACCGGAACTCCTGCATATTTTCCAAGCTCTTCCACAACCTCCTGGCCAAATCCACGGTACTCAATACCATCATACATTCTTCCAAGAACCCTTGCGGTATCTGCAATACTCTCTTTCTTACCGATCTGGGAACCGGTAGGATCCAGATAAGTGCTTCCCATTCCAAGATCATGAGCTGCAACCTCGAAAGAACAACGTGTTCTGGTGCTGGTTTTCTCAAAAATCAGAGCAATATTCTTTCCCCTGTAATACTCCGTAAGCTCACCAGCTTTTTTCTTAGCCTTTAAATCAGCGGATAAATCAAGAAGATACAGAATTTCCTCTGGTGTAAAGTCTTTCAGTGTCAAAAAATTTCTGCCTTTTAAATTCATAACAATTCTCCTCTTTTATAGTTTGAACTATTTCTCCTCAGTTTTATCCTCTGCTACAACCTCTTTCAGGGAAGCCGCAAGACCTGCAAGATTCTGAATCTCAGATGGGATAATGATCTTGGTAGATTTACCGTCTGCCACCTTCGCAAGAGCCTCAAAGCTCTTCAGTGTAAGAACCGCATTGTCAGCGCCTGCTTCCTTGATCATGCGAAGACCCTCTGCATTCGCCTTCTGAACCTTCAGAACTGCCTCAGCCTGACCTTCTGCCTCTTTGATCATACGCTCCTTCTGCGCTTCCGCACGAAGAATGGCTGCCTGCTTCTCAGCCTCCGCATCAAGAATGGCAGATTCTTTTTTACCCTCGGCAACAAGAATGGTAGATTTCTTCTCTCCTTCTGCGATCAGAATCGCCTCACGTCTCTCACGCTCAGCCTTCATCTGCTTCTCCATTGCTTCCTGGATCGCCGCCGGAGGAATAATATTCTTAAGCTCTACACGGTTTACCTTGATTCCCCATGGGTCGGTAGCCACATCAAGGGAGGCACGCATCTTGGTATTGATCACCTCACGGGAAGTCAGAGTCTCGTCCAGCTCCATATCACCGATAATATTACGCAGTGTGGTAGCGGAAAGATTCTCAATTGCCATGATCGGATTCTCAACGCCATATGCGTAAAGCTTCGGATCTGTAATCTGGAAAAATACAACCGTATCGATCTGCATTGTTACGTTATCTTTCGTGATAACCGGCTGAGGCGGAAAATCTACAACCTGCTCTTTCAGGTTGACCTTTCTTGCCACGCGCTCAACAAATGGAAGTTTAAAATGCACACCGGTTCCCCATGTTGCCTGATAAGCGCCTAAACGCTCAAGTACGATCGCATATGCCTGTGGTACAACGCGGATGCAGGATGCCAGGATCCACAACACCAGAACAATGACGATCAGTAAAACTAACACACTTCCCATATTTACGCCTCCTGTTTTTAGTCGATTTACGATTCAGATTCTGAACCATGCTTCTTGGGAGCAACTGATTTTACGATCAGTTTCACCCCATGAACTGCTTCAATCTCCACCACAGTTCCTTCCGGAATTATTACGCTGTCATCAGATGTCCGGGCCATCCACTCAATATCATTGATGCGAACCTGACCGCTCTGGGCCAGATTGTTGATCTCCTGGATAACAACAGCATTTTTCCCCAGAAAACCCTCTACGTTTGTTTTCTCCGTGTTCTTACTCATAAGCTTCAGAGCTGCCGGTCTTGTAAAAAACAACAATACCAGCGAAACACAGAAAAACAGAAGAAGCTGTGGCACGATTCCCATCCCAAGGCCTGCTGCAATAGCTGCTGCCAGTGCACCTCCTGCAAACCAGATGGTTGTCAGCGCCGTGGTAAGCCCCTCGATCACCAGAAGCATAGCCAGGATTCCCAGCCATATGATAGGTTCCATAAGCCTCCCCCTTTCTGACAGACAGATCACACCACGGAAGTTTCATTCCTACCGTCTCTGTCTTGCCGCCTCATACATGAGAATACCTGCAGCCATAGCCGCATTCAGGGATTCTACCTGTCCACACATAGGAATCCGGATAAGACAATCTGCGGCTTCTGCTGCTGCCTCTGTCAAACCGTTCCCTTCATTTCCAATAAGAAATGCTGTGCCACCCTGATAAGACTCCTGGTCATAGGAATTCTTCCCTCTCAGATGCGCAGCAAAGGTACGGATCCCTTTTTGCTCCAGTTCTGTTTTTAATGATACCACATCCTCCACATATAGAAAAGGCATTCTGTAAATAGAGCCCATTGTGGACCGTATCACCTTGGGATTCGTAATGTCTACGCAGGTCTTTGTAAGGAAAACACCGGAAATTCCAGCGCCCTCGCCAGTCCGGAAGATCGTTCCTGCATTTCCCGGATCCTGGAGATCCTCCAGAACCATTACCAGCGGTGCGTCCTCTTTCAGGATATCTTCCATAGTCCACACCGGCTTCTTCAGAACTGTAAGCACTCCCTGGGGAGTCTTGGTATCACACATCTGGCGGAAAACATTGTCCGCTACGATTTCTCTTTTTTCTTCCGGAAGTGTCAGAACCTGCTCCATGAAGGATGCATCCCCGGTTAATGACTCCGTCACATAAACCTTGGATATCCAATCCTTTGGAGCCTCCCCGAACATCTTCCGTCCCTCAGCCACAAATAAACCCTGTTCTCTGCGAGCCTTGGCTTTCTGATTTAACTGTATGATATTCTTTACCTGTGTATTGTTCGCACTGGTTATCATAAATCTCCTCCTGTTACAGCGGCTTCCTGAATTGATTCAAATCCTCATTCCGGCCCACTGCAACCAGAATACAGCCAGCTTTCAGCTTCTCGGCAGGGTTCAGATTCACATTCACTACATCCCCCTGCTTCACAGCAACTACGTTAATATGATATTTTTCACGGGCTCCGGTCTCTGCAAGGCTTTTTCCTACCCAGTCTGCCGGAATGTGAAACTCAGCCATACTAAATTCTGTGGAAAGCTCAAACACATCTTCAAAACCGCAGGCTGTAAAATTACGGGCAACACGGACACCCATAGAACGCTCCGGATAAATCACCTGATCTGCGCCAATCTTTTCCAGGATCCGGCCATGAAGGGAATTCATTGCCTTAGCCAGAATAAGCTTAACGCCCAGATCCTTCACCTGCATGGTAGCTGTAATACTTGCTTCCATATTCTCTGCTACCGCAATAATTGCAACATCTACATTCTGCACTCCCAGGGATTTCAATATTCCCGGTTCCCGCACATCTGCACGTACGGCATATGTGACAATATCCGCAACTTCCTGAATATTCTCATCTTTATCATCAATTGCCAAAACATCATAATCTGCATCTGCAAGCTCTTTCGCCAGGGTCATTCCAAACTGCCCAAGACCAATGATTGCAAAGGATTTTCCACTCATTGTAATCTCCTCTATGCTCCCGCAATTCTCATCCTATCATAATATTCTCTTCTGCCAGATGTACGTCCTTCGTACGCTTCTGTGCACGTGATACAACAGCTGCACCCAGTGTCAGCGGGCCGATCCTGCCAAGATACATAGTAAAAATAACGATCCACTTAGCTGGTGTATTTAAGGCTGCTGTCAGTCCTCTGGATAAACCTACCGTTCCTACTGCAGAGGTAAGCTCATATATTACATCCACAAAAGGTGCTTCCGGCATAACTGCAAAAAGAGCCAGCACGGAAACAAATAACACTCCTGCTGCCATTCCGGCAACAACCAGAGCTGAACGGATATAGCTGCTGCGGATTTTTCTTCCATAAGCTTCTACATCCTTTTTTCCACGAAGATTGGCAACAATGCTCAGTACCAACACCGCAAGCGTGGTGGTTTTCACACCGCCCGCTGTTCCCATAGGAGAGCCGCCTACTACCATAAAAAACAGACAGAGCATAACGCTTCCGCTGGTCAGCGCCCCCTGATCAACTGTAAAAAATCCGGCAGTCCTTGTGGTTACAGACTGAAAAGCTGCAGCCATCACCTTCTGTCCAAAGGATAATTTCCCTAAAGTGTCTGGATTGTTATGCTCAAAAAGAAAGATAAAAACAGTTCCTCCTGCCAGCAAAATGGCAGTTGTAGTCAATACAAGCTTGCTTTGCAGACGAAGTGTCCTGAAAAATCTGTGAAAAGAAAGCTTCTTCTGAAAAACCATTTTTATTCTTTTTCCAAGATCCCACCACACGTTAAAACCAAGTCCGGAAGCAATGATCAGGCCCATGGTTGTAAAATTCAGCAAGGGATTGGTCACATAATCAGCCAGGCTGTTCTCTCCAAGAAGATCGATTCCTGCATTGCAGAATGCGGAAACTGCTGTAAATACAGACTGTGCAAGTCCTTTCACAAGACCGAATCTGGGAACAAAGCAAAAAGCGTAACAAAAAGCTCCGATTCCCTCTGCGGCAAATACGCAAAGTATTACCTTTCTTACTATGATTACCAGCCCGGACATCTGCTCCAGATTATAGGATTCCTGAATCATCCGCCGATTCCTCAGACTGATCTTCTTATTCAATGAGATAAAAATAATACTGGCAAGAGCAATCAGACCGATGCCGCCGATCTGTATAAGCAGAAGGATCACAAGCTTACCGATCAGACTCCAGTGCGTTGCTGTGACCACAGTCACAAGACCGGTTACACACACGCAGGTGGTCGCGGTAAACATAGCGTCTGAGAACGAAGTGGTCTGTCCTGCTGCTGTACAGAAGGGCAGCCACAAAATCAGTCCTCCTACAAAAATTACCCCCGCAAAGCTGAGGGTAATTATTTGTGCTGTATTCAGTTTATGCAATTTATATTTCAGATTTTGAATAAACATAGTATTCCTTTATGTTTCTCTTTATCTGTGAAATGGTTGCTTTATTTCCTGTAGTTATGGGAAAGGGATTCGCAAACCTCCCACATATACGGAGTTACGCATTTCTCCATTGCAAGAGCTTCGTTAATATCGAAATCAACGAAATCTCCATGACGATATCCAACAACGCGGCTCTTCTTGCCCTGAAGAAGAAGGTCTACTGCCATAGCCCCCATCATAGATGCGTATACACGGTCCTTACATGTAGGACTTCCACCACGCTGCATGTGACCAAGGATCGTAGCACGTGTCTCAATTCCTGTAGCAGCCTCAATACGGGTTGCCATAGCCTGTGAATGACCGATACCCTCTGCATTGATGATGATATGATGCTTCTTGCCCATCTTACGGCTCTCAATAATATTATTGATCAGCTTCTGCTCATCATAATCATATTTCTCAGGGATCAGAACATCCTCGGCTCCATTGGCAATACCACACCAAAGTGCCAGCCATCCTGCTCCACGTCCCATAACCTCGATGATACTGCATCTCTCATGAGAAGTAGAGGTATCACGTACCTTATCAATTGCTTCCATAGCAGTGTTAACAGCTGTATCAAAACCAATGGTATACTCTGTACATGCAATATCAAGGTCGATGGTTCCAGGAATACCAATTGTATTAATTCCAAGATTCGCAAGCTTCTGTGCTCCGGCAAAGGAACCGTCTCCACCGATTACAACAAGTCCGTCAATACCATGCTTGCGGCAGATCTCTGCACCACGCTGCTGTCCTTCTGCTGTACGGAACTCAGCACATCTTGCAGTATAAAGAATAGTACCTCCACGCTCAATGGTGTCAGATACATCTCTTGCTGTCATGTCAATGATTTCTTCATTTAAAAGACCGTTATAGCCCTTCTGAATTCCTTTTACTTTAAGTCCGCTGGAAAGTCCACGTCTTACAACTGCGCGGATTGCAGCATTCATTCCAGGTGCGTCCCCACCGCTGGTAAGGACACCAATGGTCTTAATTTTGTTTTCTGCCATAATAATCTCCTCCATCTTATGATTCGCCGGGAGCTGTGCCTCCATTTTCTGGTAGAAACGCTCTCGTTTTTCTATACACATATTCAGCATTAGTTTATAGCATTTTCAAAGGTTTTTCAAGACTTTTTCCACTACTTTAACATTGTTCTCACCATATTTTTTCATCATCTGGCAAAGCCAGTCATCCTGCAGATTTACATGGTATGCAGCAGATAGTTTTTTCATGGCTTTTACGTCTTTCAGATAGATGACAACACTGTCCGTTCCCTGGGATTTCCGCAGGTCTTCTAACAGGTCTTTTTCTTTCTGGCTGTAGTCGCTCTTACTCTCAAACTGGATCCAGAGTTCTCTTGGCATATCGGAAAAAGCACGGACTTTTTCCAGGATCAGCTTACTGGCCTTGTCATCCTCTGCAGATACACGGCCCTGGATAAATACCCGGGCATCTTCGTTTATCATGCTCTGCCATTTCTCATAGTCTCTGGGAAAAACCATAACCTCCACCGTTCCAAGGAGATCCTCCAGCGTAAGAAATGCCATAACTTTATTCGTCTTGGTATATTTCACATTTTTTTCAGTGATCATTCCTCCGATGATAACCTTCTGATTATCTCTTACCTTAGTCTCATCCGGCTCACCGCCCTCACGGTCCTCTTCATCTGAAGGCTGGAAGTCAATGGTTCTGGCTGTGATCATTTTCTCCATAATAGTTCTGTAACGGTCAAGAGGATGTCCGCTTAGATAAATACCAAGAACTTCTTTTTCATAGGCCAGTATGGTCTCCTTGTCATATTCCTCCAGATTCGGCATACGGATCTCGAATTCTTTTTTATCTTCTTCGTCCGCAATATCAAAAAGGCTCAGCTGTCCGGCCATAGACTGCTTCTTATTTCTGGAAATGTCATCCACTATACGGCCGAAAACGATCATTTTCTGATGGCGGTTACCTTCCAGACAATCCAACGCACCAGCCTTAATGAAATTCTCAATGGCACGTTTATTCACTGCCTCAATATTCCGTTCAATAAAGTTCTTCATAGAAAAATATTCGCCATGCTCTTTTCGTTCTGCCACGATAGCCTCAATTACCGGACGGCCTACGCTTTTGATTGCGGAAAGTGCATAGAGAATAGAATTTCCCGATACAGAAAAGCCATACTCACCTTTATTAATGTCCGGTGGCAAAATAGGGATATTCATCTGGCGGCAAACCTGAATATACTCGGCAACCTTGGCTGGCTTGTCAATAACAGAGGTCATCAATGCAGCCATATATTCCACCGGATAATAGTATTTCAGAAATGCTGTCTGATAGGTTACATAAGCATACGCTGCCGCATGGGATTTATTAAATGCATACTGGGCAAAATCGATCATTTCATCATAGATCTTATTTGCTATTTTCTCATCAATGCCATTCTTAATACAACCGGGAACGCCTTCCTCTTCATTTCCATATACAAAGGCCTGGCGCTCTTTTTCCATGACGCTTAGCTTCTTCTTGGACATGGCACGGCGAAGGAGGTCGCTTCGTCCCAAGGTAAATCCGGCAAGGCTCTGCACGATCTGCATAACCTGCTCCTGATAAACAATACATCCGTGAGTTGCCTTCAGAATAGGCTCCAGCTGGGGGCAATCATAGTGAATGGTATCCGGACGGTTCTTGCCGCGGATATATTGCGGGATAAAATCCATAGGACCCGGACGATACAGAGAAATTCCGGCAATCACATCCTCAAGGCTGTGGGGCTTCAGTTCCTTCATGAAGCCCTTCATTCCACCGCTTTCCAGCTGGAAAACGCCATCTGTACGACCGGTTCCAAGGGAATCCAGTACCTTCTGGTCGTTGTAGTCTATTTTCTGCATATCAAGAGATATGCCATAGTTTTTCTTTACATTTTTTACTGCATTGTTAATAACAGTCAGGGTTCTGAGGCCAAGGAAGTCCATTTTCAGAAGGCCCAGTTCTTCCAATGTGGTCATGACAAACTGTGTGACGATTGTTCCATCCTGGGCTCTGGAAAGAGGTACATACTCAGAAACGTCTTTCTGGCTGATCACCACTCCAGCGGCATGCATAGAGGTATGCCTTGGAAGTCCCTCCAAACGCTTTGCCATATCGATCAGGTAATGAACATCCGGCTGCTCGTCGTATGCCTTTTTCAGCTCCGGGTTTACTTCCATGGCTTTGTCGATTGTGACAAGTTTCACATTGGGAATCTTGGCAGGAACCATTTTCGCAATGGAGTCTACCTGAGCATAAGGCATGTCAAGGACACGGCCCACATCACGGATAACACCGCGGGCTGCCAGGGTACCGAAGGTAACGATCTGAACCACGCAGTCTTTGCCGTATTTACGGACAACATAGTCAATTACCTCCTGTCTTCGCTCGAATCCGAAATCCACGTCGATATCAGGCATGGATACACGCTCCGGATTCAGGAAACGCTCAAACAGAAGATCGTATTTAATAGGATCCAGTAACGTGATTCCCAGCGTATAAGCAACAATACTGCCTGCCGCAGAGCCTCGTCCCGGTCCTACCTCAATGCCATTATTGCGGGCGTAGTGAATGAAATCCCATACAATGAGAAAGTAATCCACGTAACCCATATTTTTGATGGTATTCAGTTCGTATTCCAGGCGTTCCCGAAGCTCCGGTGTAACTGGATCATACAAGCGTTCCAAACCTTCGAAGCAAAGCTTGTTCAGGTATTCCCAGGAGGTGTAGCCATCCGGCACATCAAACCTTGGCAGCTTGGTAACGCCAAATTCAATTTCCACATGACAGCGCTGTGCGATCTTATGGGTATTCTCCAGAGCTTCCAGTGCATATGGAAAAAGCTCTGCCATCTCTTCTTCTGATTTCACATAGTACTGACCGCCCTCATAACGCATGCGGTCTGTATCAGAAAGTTTCTTGCCTGTCTGCAGGCAAAGCAGGATATCATGAGGATCTGCATCCTCTTTATAGGTGTAGTGAACATCATTGGTTGCCACCAGATTGATTCCGGTTTCCTGATGCATGCGAAGCAGCTGCTGATTTACATTCTGCTGTTCCGGAATCCCGTGATCCTGAAGCTCCAGAAAGAAATTCCCCTCTCCGAAAATTTCCTGATAGCGAAGCGCCGCTTTCTTGGCATCCTGGTACATGCCGCGATTAAGATAACGGGCTACTTCTCCTGCAAGGCAGGCGCTTAAGGCAATCAGACCTTCGTGATATTCCCTGAGAAGCTCTAAGTCTACCCTTGGTTTATAGTAAAAGCCTTCTTTAAAGCTTTTGGATACGATTTTCATAAGGTTCTGGTAGCCCTGGTTGTTCTCTGCCAGCAGTACCAGGTGGTAGTAGCGGTCATCGCCGCTGCCAATCTCCCGATCAAAGCGGGAGCCAGGTGCAACGTAAACCTCACAGCCAAGAATAGGGTTGATCCCGGCTGCTCTTGCTGCCCGGTAAAAATCAATAACGCCGTACATGACACCGTGGTCTGTAATGGCCGCACTGTCCATCCCAAGCTCCTTTACACGGGCAACGTATTCTTTTATTTTATTGGAACCATCCAGCAACGAATATTCGGTGTGGACGTGGAGGTGGGTAAATGCCATTGTAAGTCTCCCATAGGTATGTTAATCATTTCGATTATTTCTTATAAATACGTTTATCCTTAATTTCAATCTTGCCCTCTTTTAAAAGGTGTCCCACAGCACGCTTGAATGCATTTTTGCTCAGACCGAATTCTCGCTTGATCACTTCCGGTGAAGCTTTGTCATCAAACGGAAGAACACCGGCAAATTCTTCGATCACGCTGAAAACACTTTCTGCATCTTCATTGATCTGAATGTAGGCCTTCTGACGATCGGTAACGTTCATCTTCCCGTCCTCTTTCACTTCGGAAACGCGCAGGTCAAGAACTTCTCCCGGACGATATTTGCCAGCTGCTTCTCTGGCAGGGATCAGGGCTGAATATTTGTCATCAACTGCTACGAAAACACCGAAACGGTCACTGATCTCGTAGACACGGCCCTTCACAGAATCACCTGCAACATATGGAGTTCTGGTAGAAAGGTAATGGTACACCTTCATAGTCGCGCAAAGACGGCTACTCTTATCTACATAAAGAGCTACCAGACATTCCTGTCCCTCTCGCACTCTGCTGGTCTGCTCATGGTAGGGAAGAAGCAGATCCTTCTCCAGTCCCCAGTCAAGAAATGCACCGATCTTCGTTACCTGAAGCACCTTCAGAACTGCGGTCTGCCCTACCTGAAGAAGCGGTTCTCTGGTGGTCGCAATGAGACGGTCTCTGGAATCTTTGTAAATAAAGACGTCCAGAGTATCTCCTTCTCTGGTTCCTTCCGGAACCTGTTTCCCAGGAAGAAGCACTCTTTCTTCCTGTCCTGCATTTTTATCCTCAGCAAGGTAAACACCGAAATCTACGGTCTTTGCCACAATAAGCCTTTGTTTTTTTCCTATTTCAATCATGAATTCTCCTTAATTCTCTCACTGCCAGGTATCCTTCCCGGCAAACACTTTTTGTCATTTCAGTATAACATACATTCCCCACTGCTGTGAACCAAAACTTATTTAAGATTTCTGGCGTAGGACAACAGCTTACGGGCATCTGCCCATCTTCCATCTGTTGTTTTGGCACCAAAGGTAACGGAAATATAGGTTTTGCCGTTAAGCCCCTTTACCACGCCTACAAAACACTGGCCTGCCTTATTGGTATAGCCGGTTTTCATTCCGCTCACACCGACCATTCTTTCATTAAGAAGCCGGTTGGTGGAAATAAGCTTGTAGCGTTTTCCTTTAAGATTTTTGATGATCCTGGTCCTTGTTTTTACAACCTTGCGTATCTGGGAGCTTTGCCATGCATAACTGGCGATTTTCGCCATATCTCTTGCAGTTGTATAGTGGTCAAGACCTGCATCAAGCCCGTTTGGTGTGGCGAAATGGGTGTTGTTACAGCCAAGAGATACCGCTTTTTCATTCATCCTATTTACAAAGCTTTGCACATTGCCATCTATATGCTCGGCAATGGCTACTGCAGTATCATTATGGGACGGGAGCAGCAGAGAATACAGCATATCCCTCATGTAGAAACGCTCACCTTTTTTGAAATACAGCTTGGTTGGTTCCTGGGATGCCGCATATCTGGAGGTTTTCACGATTTCAGACATTTTACTGTTTTCCACTGCAAGGATAGCTGTCATAATCTTCGTTGTGCTGGCATTGGCATGACGCAGATCCGGATTCTTGGAGTAAATAACTTTTCCTGTATCTGCCTCCACCAAAATGGCACACTGACTGTTTAGGGAAATATTCGGACCACTTTTCGTCATCCTTCCTTTTGAATCAAAGCGGTATTTTACGCCCTTGATTTTCTTATATCCGGTTACAAGACGTCCGTTTTTGTCAAAATAATAGGTATTCTTCCCAGTGTACCAACCTTTGCAGCGTCTTCCGTCACTGCCAACGTAATATCTATTTTTACCATCCTCTTTGATCCAGGCATTTTTGTACATATAACCTTTGGATTTGGAACCAAAGTAATACCACTCGTCATCAATTTCCTGCCATCCGTACAGACGGATTCCTTCCTCGGAAAAATAATAGGTCTTGTCATTTATGTCCAGAAGACAGTCCACAGCCTGCGTTCCATCCTCGTAAACGTAAACCCATCCCTCTTCTGTATTCTCAAATTTACCTGGCTGTGCTTCCTCAACCTCTTCCACAGAGTTCACCTGCGCCAGCACCGGATTCGCATTTACGTTTCCTGACAAAACCATAAGAAACAACATTGTAAAAAGCAACCGTCCCAGCCTATTTCTCCGTTTTTTCTTTTTCAGCATTTCTTTCTCCCTCCCGTGCTTTTGTAAAAAGTTTCCAATTTATTTTCTTCCATTCTTTTATAATCGTCAAGACAAAAAAAGGAAAGTTTTGTCTTTTACTTTAACAAAACTTTCCATATAACAACATCTCTTTTCTCAGAGTTTTATCATGCATTGCGGAAGCGGCTCAGGAATTCTTTCGTAAGCGGATCTTTCGGATTTTCGAACAGTTCCTTCGGAGGTCTGTCTTCTACGATGACGCCATTTGCCATGAAGATTACCCTCTTGGAAACATCACGGGCAAATGCCATCTCATGAGTCACGATAATCATGGTCAGACCTTCCTGTGCAAGGTCTCTCATAACCTCCAGAACCTCTCCTACCATCTGGGGATCCAGTGCGGAAGTTGGCTCATCGAAGAGCAGGATTTCCGGCTCCATGGCAAGAGCTCTTGCAATTGCCACACGCTGTTTCTGACCACCGGAAAGCTGTTTGGGCTTGGCATTGATGTAGGGTGCCATTCCTACTTTTTCCAGATAATACAAAGCTTTTTTCTCTGCCTCTTCTTTGCTCTTTTTCAAAACTCTTATCTGTCCGATGGTACAATTTTTCAGAGCAGTCATATTATTAAAAAGGTTAAAATTCTGGAACACCATGCCTACTTTCGAGCGGTATTCCGGAACATTTACATTCTTGCTGGTGATGTCTGTCCCATGATAATTAATTTCTCCGGCAGATGGGATTTCCAGCATGTTCAGGCACCGTAGCAGGGTGGATTTGCCAGAACCGGACGGGCCGATGATACAGGTCACATCACCTGGGCTTACAGAAAAATCAATGTCTCTTAGAACCTGATTGCTGCCAAAGGCTTTTCCCAGATGCTTAACTTCAAGGATTTTTTCACTCATGATCATTTCTCCTCCTTCTTCTTAGGGTAGGAATACAGACCACTTGTGTGAGTCAGTGTATCTGTTGTGGCAAGGTCGTAGTTCTGCGGACCTTCCATCTTGTGTTCCAGAAGACGAAGCAGTCTGGAGCATACAAATGTAAGGATAAAGTACATTACCATGGCAATGGTAAAGGCCTCGAAATAAGTGTAGTAGGCTCCTGCAACACCTTTTGTTGTGTAAAAAAGTTCTACAATTCCAATAATAGAAAGAACGCAGGTATCCTTGATATTAATAATCAGGTTGTTTCCAATCTGCGGCATAATGTTTCGCAGTGCCTGAGGCAAAATAACATCCATCATCGTCTGTACATGCGTCATTCCGATTGCTTTCGCAGCTTCAGTCTGGCCTTCATCCACAGAAAGGATTCCGCCACGGACAGTTTCTGCCATATAAGCTCCGGTGTTAATAGAAACAACAAAAAATGCGGCGAACCACATGGACATATTAATGTTGAACAGGTAAGCACTTCCATAATAGATGAACATGGCCTGTACCATCATAGGGGTACCGCGGAAAAATTCCACATAGCATGCCATAATAAATTTCAGGATTCCAACCAGAGTCTTTTTGGCAGTGGAATCTCTTTTATCAACCGGAATTGTTTGAATAATTCCAACTATAAAGCCAATAAGGCACCCTAAAAAGGTGCCTACAATGGCTATGATCATTGTATTTCCGGCTCCTGATAAAAAGGAGGCGCCGTATTGCTGGAGCAGATACTGGATCCGGCCCCAGAATGTTTCAGGAAGCATAGTTTTTCTCTCCTTCTTTCAGTTCACAAATTACTCAGACAGCGGCTGTACAGAAATTGCCTCGTCCATCATTTTGGTGTAATCTTCCTCTGTCATTTTATCCAGTACGCTATTCAGGGCATCCAGAAGCTCGGTGTTGCCTTTCTGTACGGAAATACCAATGTTGATATCTTCATCAGATACTTCGAAGTCGCCGTCTGTGCCGGAGAAATCAAAAAGCTTGAAATCCGGATAAGCTACGCAGGCCGCCATTCCAGTAGGCATGTCAGTTACAACGGCATCACATTTTCCAGACTCCAGGGCAACCAGCATAGCAGGTGCACTTTCCTGTGCAGGAAGAATGTTTGCGTCTTCGATCTGCGGCAGGCAGGAATCATACCAGATGGTATTCTGCTGGGATGTACAGGTCACTCCTTTTAAATCTGCTACGCTTTTGGCGTCTGCATAATCGCCATCGCTTTTTACCAGAGTGATAATAGATGCATAGTAATATGGCTCTGTGAAATCCACCATCTGCTTACGCTCGGAGGTAATAGACTGGCCTGCGATAACACAGTCAACCTTTCCTGACTGAACAGCCGGTACCAGAGAATCCCAGTCAAGCTTTACGATTTCCAGATCGTAGCCCAGCTCATCACAGATTTTCTTTGCCATCATAACATCATAGCCGTATGCATAATCAGAGCTTCCGGAAATAGGAACTGCTCCATTGGAATCATCTGGCTGTGTCCAGTTGTATGGTGCGTAGCTGCACTCCATTGCTACCTTTAATGTTTTCTTCTCTTCTGCCTGTACCATTGTAAGTCCAAGTCCCGGCATTGCAGTTACAGTAACGGCTGCTGCCATAAGACCACTTGTCATTTTTCTCCATAAATAACTCTTTTTCATGTTTGTTTCCTCCTCTTGGTTCATCTCATTAATCACAGCACATCCGGCTTCTTTCTCCGGCGTGTTTCCTCGTTTTGAGGTAAAAAAAGGCAATGGCGGCGTTATCACACTAACGCGCCATTGCGTTGTAGTTCATATTACTCTTGTTTGTAGTAGATGTCAAGAGGGGGAAAAAGGGAAATTATAAATTCTTAACAAGCGAAAAACCTGTTCTACGGTGTCACGCATGTTTTTCTGGGCGGTGGTGGGGTGCATGGCATCTTCCAGAGTAGTCACCTGCCGAAGAATGGGAAAAAAGGCCGTGATCCCAGCCTGGTTACAGGCGGCAGCATCGTCCGTGACGGAGCCTGAAAAGGCGAAAACGGGCTTGCCGTATTTCCGGGCAAGTCTGGCAACACCGATGGGGGCTTTTCCTCTTACGGTCTGACCGTCAAGACGGCCCTCGCCGGTAATAACCACATCCGCAGTTTTCATCTGGGATTCTATGCCGATTTCATCCAGAACAATATTTATGCCAGGCTCCAGATTTCCGTGGAGAAAAGTGCGAAAAGCGAAACCAAGGCCTCCGGCTGCACCACTGCCGGGATAATCAGGATCACAGTTGTAAAACCGACTTAATTCTGCAAACCGCTTCATCCACACATCCATCTGCTCCACCAGCTCCGATGTTGCACCTTTTTGCGGCCCAAAGATGTGACTGCAGCCGTTTTCTCCACATAAGGGATTATCCACATCACAGGCAATGTGGAACTTGCAGTCTTTTAGTTCAGGAAGCATATTCTCGCAATTAATGACAGCCAATTTTTCCACACCGAGTGCTCCAAATGGCACCTGTTTTCCACTTTTATCCAGAAGCTCTGCACCTAATGCCTGAAGCATTCCAATTCCACCGTCATTGGTGGCGCTTCCGCCAATTCCGATGATAAAATTCCGGCAGTCCTTAGTGATTGCGTCTTTTATCACTTCGCCGACGCCATAAGTCGTAGTATTCATGGGATTACGAAGTTCCGGCGGAACTAAAGTGATTCCTGCTGCGCCAGCCATTTCTATGACAGCAGTTGGATTTGTTTTTCCCACAATTGCATATTCACAGACAACCCTTTCTCCCAGTGGCCCTGTGACCTTCACATGCTCCAGCTTTCCGCCAAGCCCTTTCGCCAGCGCCTGCACCGTCCCCTCTCCGCCATCGGCCAGCGGGTAAATGACAGTTTCTGCATCAGGAAACACTCTCTTAATACCTGCAGCTGCCGCCTCCCCGGCCTCTATGGAATCCATACTCCCTTTAAACGAATCAATTGCAATTACAGCCTTCATACTATATTCCTCCAAAGCTCTGAACTTACCTTTCTATTAACATACAGCTCCCCGCAAATTTACACAATGTATTTTTACAAAAATTTCCAATTCGTATGTTCTTCCCATTGACTTTTTGATATCTAAATGATATCATTCAAATATCAACAAGGTTACACATCTTTTATGGTAAAGCAATGCATATACCAGTCAGGAGGTTTATTATGCAGGAAAAAGTTTTAAGCAGTAAGAAGAATGGTATGGCAATGATGATTCTCTTCATTCTGTTGTATGCCGCAGCAACAGCCATTACTGTGATCGGTTCCATCTTTTACTGGATCCCGGTGGCAGTCATCGGAATCATCTGGTTATCTTTGGGATGGATCCCATTTCTTGGATTAAAGGTGTTGAAGCCTCAGGAAGCCCTGGTACTTACCTTGTTCGGTAATTACGTGGGCACACTGAAGGAGGATGGATTTTATTGGGTAAATCCTTTTTGTACAGCAGTAAATCCAGCAGCTAAGACGAAGCTGAATCAGAGCGGTGATGTGGATGGCGGTAATGCTGCCAAATCAGTTTTGACATTAGCAACAGGCACCAGCGGATCTTCCAGCAGTTCTTATGTAAGTAAGAAGATTTCCCTGAAGATTATGACTCTGAATAACAACCGTCAGAAGATCAATGACTGTCTTGGTAATCCGGTTGAAATCGGAATTGCAGTTATGTGGCGCGTAACAGATACTGCAAAGGCTGTTTTTAATGTTGATAACTACAAAGAATATCTTTCCCTGCAGTGTGACAGTGCACTTCGTAATATTGTAAGGATTTATCCTTATGACGTAGCTCCCAACGTAGATACTACCGGGGATGGAGTTGCAGATGAAGGCAGTCTTCGTGGTTCCAGTGAAATTGTGGCTGGACGTATCCGGGATGAGATTCAGCAGAAGGTTGCGGAGGCTGGTCTTGAGATTATTGAGGCGCGCATCACCTATCTGGCTTACGCTCCTGAGATTGCTGCTGTTATGCTGCAGAGACAGCAGGCTTCTGCTATTATTGATGCGAGAAAGATGATCGTAGATGGTGCTGTTGGCATGGTTGAAATGGCACTGGAACGATTAAATGAAAACAATGTGGTTGAGCTTGACGAGGAGCGGAAAGCGGCCATGGTTTCTAATCTTCTCGTTGTACTGTGCGGCAATCATGATGCCCAGCCGGTAGTTAATTCCGGCAGTCTGTATTAATGGCCGATACCAGACCTAAGAAACAGATTCCGCTCAGGCTTTCTGCCAAGCTTTATGATCAGATTGCAGCCTGGGCGGAGGATGATTTCCGCTCCGTCAATGGACAGATCGAGTATCTGCTTACTGAATGCGTCCGGCAGCGTAAGAAGAACGGGAAATACGTTTCCGACACTATGGATGAGCCGCCGGAACTGGATATTAAGTGATTTTCACGCCTTAATCAATATGCAAATTAATCTGTAAAGAAATAAACAGGGAGTGCAAATAGCACTCCCTCTCGTCTGTACCGCCCTATTCCCACGGTGCTTTTATTATCTCTTTCGCTTCAAATAAATGTTTCATCCAGTCACCCGCCAGATTGATCCAGGTTTCACATTCTGCCTGAATGCCGTAGCCATCAGAACGAGCCGTTTCAGCAGTGGCAAGACCAAGGCCATGACCGCCTACAGGGTAGATATGTAATTCAGCCGGAATATCCAGCGCATGAAGTGCCTGGAAAAACAGCAGGGAATTTTCTACCGGAACGGTGTCATCCGGGGCCGTATGCCACATGAATGTCGGTGGAGTATCTTTGGTTACATTGAATTCCAATGACAGGAATCTGCGTTTCTCCTCATCTGCATAGTCTTCTCCAAGAACACACTCAAAGGAGCCCTGATGCGCTTTTTCCCCGGAAGTAATAACCGGATAGCTAAGCATAAGTCCGTTTGGACGAAATTTTTCAGCATCCATATCCAGGGCTTCTGCCACAAACGGCTTGTTCCAGAAAACACCAAGACTTGCTGCCAGATGTCCACCGGCAGAAGACCCCTGGACAACAATTTTCTCAGTATCAATATTCCATTTATCTGCATTTTTGCGAAGCATTGCAACTGCTGTGGCAAGCTGCAGAAGTGCCTCCGGGAAACGTGCCGGTGCAACGCTGTAACGAAGAATTGCTGCGTGATACCCCATTGCCATAAATTTAACAGCTAACGCTTCTGCCTCTCTGTCCGATGTCATTGCATATCCGCCACCTGGACAGATCAGTACAACCGGCCTCTTTCTTTTCGGATCGATTTCCAGTGAATTATCCAGAAAATAAGTAAATAGGTTCGCTTTAAACTCAGAATCTTTTAACTGGATTTCTATTCTTTCATGAATCATTGCTGTCGCCTCCTGTTGTATAGGTCAAGCCAAATTCCCCTGTCCATAATAAGCATTGGCACCATGTTTTCTATAATAATGCTTATCCTGAAGTTCCTGGGGTGCAGGCTTTACATCAGGATTGATCAGTTCACAGCGGGAAGCCATCTTGGCAACCTCTTCCAGAACAACTGCATTATGTACTGCTTCATGGGCATCTTTTCCCCATGTAAAAGGTCCATGATTCTTGCAGAGAACTGCAGGGACAGCTTCATAATCTTTATCCTTGAAATAATCTGCAATAAGAATACCTGTATTCTTCTCATATGCCTCTTCAATCTCTTCCTTTGTCAGATTGCGTACACATGGAACCTCACCATAAATATAGTCTGCATGCGTAGTTCCATAGCAAGGAATCCCACGTCCAGCCTGCGCCCAGCTGGTAGCCCAGGAAGAATGGGTGTGTACGATTCCGCCAATGTTTGGAAATGCATTATACAAAACCACATGAGTAGCTGTATCCGAAGACGGGTTGTATTTTCCCTCTACTTTATTTCCCTTCAGGTCTACAACTACCATATCATCCGGTGTCAGCTTATCATACTCCACACCGCTTGGTTTAATTACAAAGAGCCCTTTCTTACGGTCAATCCCACTTACGTTTCCCCAGGTAAAAGTTACCAGACCATATTTCGGCAGATCCATATTTGCTTTATAGACTTCTTCTTTTAATTTCTTGAGCATAATTGCTTCCTCCCATGAATGATTCTATGATACAATATATCACTTGTATGGATGTATTGCTACTTGTATCTTTGCAGTTGTTTGACTTTTTCTGTGAATTTTGGGATAATACTTGGGAAAACGCAAACAGATTCCGTTAACAGGAGATTTCAAAATGGAAAAAGAACCAAAGAGTAAAGGATATGTATTACGGAAATTATTTTTTTCCTGCTTCTATCTTAGTACCTTCACCTTCGGCGGCGGTTATGTGATCGTAACCCTGCTGAAAGAAAAATTTGTAGACCAGTATCACTGGATCGAGGAAGAGGAAATGCTGGATCTGGTGGCAATTGCCCAGTCTTCGCCAGGTGCCATTGCCGTAAATGGCGCCATTATCGTAGGTTATAAGCTGGCCGGTATCCCAGGTGTACTGTTGTCTGTCCTGGGCGCCATCATTCCGCCTATGGTAATCTTATCTGTGATCTCTGTATTTTACGATGCATTTCGTTCCAACTATTACATTGCCGCATTGTTAAAGGGAATGACAGCCGGCGTCGGTGCCGTCATTCTTTCCGTGGTATACGATATGGGGAAAAACGTCGTAAAATCCAAAGACTGGATCAATATAGCTATCATGATCATCAGCTTCTGCCTCAGCTACTTTCTGAATGTTAACGTCATCTTCATTATACTTTCAGTGGCTGCATTTGGAATGGTACGGACAATCATCCAAGGAGGAAAAGACAAATGATCTATCTTCAGCTCTTTTTAAGCTTCCTTCAGATTGGTGCTTTAAGCTTCGGCGGCGGCTACGCTGCAATGCCACTGATACAGGAACAGGTGGTAACGTTACACAGCTGGCTTTCCATGAGCTCCTTTACGGATCTGGTCACTATTGCCGAAATGACCCCGGGACCCATTGCCGTGAATTCTGCCACCTTTGTGGGAATGCAGATTGCAGGAGGCCCCGGCGCTATAGTTGCCACGCTTGGCTGTATTCTTCCATCCTGTATTGTGGTAACGCTTCTTGCTTATGTTTACATGAAGTACCGAAATCTGTCACTACTTCAAGGAACCTTATCCTCTCTTCGCCCTGCAGTGGTAGCAATGATCGCCAAAGCCGGGGTAACCATCTTGATTTCCTCTTTTTTCATAGATGGAACTGTGAATTTCTTACGCCAGAATGTATGTGTACAGATGATCCTGTTTTTTGCAGCTGCAATGGTATTGCTCCGAAAATTCAAAGTCAATCCCATACTGGCAATGGTTTTATGCGGCCTGGCAAATGTTGTTCTGAGCATTTTTCAAAAAGCCTGATTGTTTCGCATCTCACAATCCTTCCAGATAAAAAAGCAGCGGAAGCCACTATAAAAAGTGCTTCCGCCATTTTTTATCTTATTTTATTCATAAAGCGGAATCTCATATCCCCAGGATTTCCGGATTCTGTCCATGAGCTCCATTACCCTTATGGTTTCATCATGAGGCATTTCCGGGCATTCCTTTGCCCCTTCCTGCAGAGCCTTCCTGCAAGCCTCCACCTCATATTCATAGCCGGTGATCTGCACCGGCGGCAGATAAGATGCTACTTCTCTGTGTTCTTCGTCAAATACCGTAATCTTTTCCGGATTGTTGATATTCTGCACCTGGATATAACCTTTTGTTCCAAAAATGCCTCCCATTCTGTCGGAAATCTCTCTTGCACCGCACTGCAGAGTTGCCATGCGGTCTCCCTCAAATACCAGCACAATGGTATCCAGAATATCCACACCATCGCGGAAAATAGCAGTTGCCTGCACATCCTTTACCTGATCTCCCAGAACCATACTTGCGAAATTAATAGGATAAACGCCTACATCCAGAAGGGCACCACCAGCCAGCTCCGGTTTACGGATACGCTCTACCTCACTGATAGCATAACTCAGATTCGCAGTTAAGGAAGTGACTTCCCCGATCACACCGCTTGCAATAATATCATCGATCATCTTTCTTGACGGCATATATCTTGGCCAGATTGCCTCTGTGATCAGCAGATTTTTCTCCTTTGCCAGGGCAAACAGCTTCCTTGCCTGCTCCGCGTTTACCGTAAAGGATTTTTCACAAAGTACGTTTTTCCCTGCTTCCAGGCACATTTTTCCATGAAGATAATGGTGGGAATGAGGTGTTGCAATATAGACCAGGTCAACCTCAGGATCTGCCAGCATTTCTTCATATGAGCCATAGGCTTTGGAAACACCGTTTTTATCGGCAAACGCCTGTGCCCGCTCCAAAGATCTGGCTGCTACTGCATAGTTCTCAACATCCTTCATTCCAGCTACTGTTTTTGCCATCTGAACCGCTATGTTTCCAGCTCCAAGAATACCTAATTTCATTTATGTTAACCACCTTTCTATATATTTACACTTTTACCAAAATCTACATTCCCTAATTTAAATACTCTTCAACATTATCCATCGTAACCTTCAGGTAAGGAGTCCGTACATATTTCCCATCAATCAGCGGAATGTCACTCTTGTCACCATCTGTTGCAATGTCAAATGCAAGGTTCAGCATTTCCCGGGCCTGTCCATTCTTATCATTATAAACAGTTCCCAGCATCTCTCCGCTCTTTACCGCTGCCAGGCCCACATCTGTACCATCAATTCCCACAACTCCCGGCCAGTCTTCCCGTGGAATCTCAGAATCCCGCAATGCATCAATTGCCCCCAATGCCATATCATCGTTATTGGCAATGATCATGTCAAGCTCTCCCGCAAACTGTGCAAGAAAAGCTGCAGCTTTGGTCTGTGCCTGTGCCCGGTTCCAGTTAGCAATGGCGTAGCCCAGCTTCTCTACCTCCACACCATTTTCGATTATGGTATTTACAGAGTATTCTGTCCTCACAATCGCATCCTGATGTCCTGCTTCTCCTTCCAGCACTACATACTGACAGATACCATCACCATTTTTATCCATACCTGCATTTTCTTTAAATGCATCTGCCGCAAGCTCTCCTTGCAGCACACCGGACTGATAAGCATCTGCCCCTACATAATACAACTCACTCCAGCGCTCCAAATCCTCTGCCACCAGTTCGCGGTTAAAAAAGATGATCGGAACCTGCTTATTTTCTGCCAGATCTGTAATTGTTGTAGGCTCTGTACGATCGACCAGATTTACACATACCACATCGCAACCCTTATCAATCAGACTTTTCACCTGCTCATTCTGTGTCAGCTGACTTTGGGAGGCATCCAGGATCTCCACATTAATGGCCACACCAGTAGCTTCTTCCTTATCTGCCGCATATCCTATGAATTTCGTCATCATTTCTGAAATAAATGTATCATACTGGTCATATACTGTAATTCCTATTTTAATACTCTTAACAGCTTCTTCCTTTTTTTCGCAGCCTAAGGCAGTAACAGCCAAAACTCCCAGCGCACCTGCCAGCACCAGATATTTTCCGCGCATTTTCTTCCCCCATTTACTGTTTCCAATTATCTTACAGTCGGAAACAAAATCCTGCTTGTTTCCTCGTCATAGAGATTCTCTTTCGATACCATATAGAATTCAACTTCGTATTGTTCTGTTTTTTCTGTATGATATCTGATATTTTGTGCAGCCAGATTTATACTCTGATAGCCCATATAATAGTCATTTAAAACTACAAGCTTCTGTATCACACCTTTATCCAGATAATACACCAGCTTCTCAGAACGGCCTTCTCCGTAAAGCTTCCATGAAATAGTATCATTATTCAAAATAATATCTACCGCTTTTTCCGTGTCATTATTTGCAAGAGAAATCACGGTATCTACCGGATACTCCGCAAAATATTCCGTATTTCGGATCTTATTATTCAGTTCTTTTTCGGAAAGAACCCAGGAGATTTCTATGCCAGCTGCAGTCAAACTGCTTTCTACGCTTTTTAACCTCTGCTTCATTCCCTGCTGGCTTTGATTTCCGCTTAATATTCCCACCTTGACAGCTTTATCTTCAATCGCTGCATCTGCCAGACTTTTCCCAAGCTTTACATGATCCGGCATTACAGATGTAAAAAGCTTATCGGTTTCTATTCCATTTTTTACAAGCACAACTGGCTTGGCAGGTTCTTCCGGCAAAATCTCCCCAGCCTCACTGGAATAGGGGGAGACAATGACCCCGTCTGCATCTCCATCCAGTTCTCTGGCTACAATCGTATGCTCTTCCTTCGCATTGTGGAACGTACCTGTAGAAACCAGATTCAAATGTACATGATTATCCTCTGCTCCTTGCTCCAACCCTGCACGAAAAGCATCCCACCGAACATTGCTGCTGTCATTTACGATCACTGATACCGATATATAATCGTCTACTTTTCCCTGATTTAACATTCCATAGGCACTATATCCAATCACACACAGAAGCACTGCCAGAAAAAAGACTGCTGACATTCTGTTTTTTTTCATAACCCAGCCTCCCTTCCGTCGGCCGTATAGCTTTTACCACTTTCAAGAAGCTTTTGGGTTTCTTCTGTGTATGGAACATATGGAATATGAATCTGCACCAACATTCCTTCATCCGGACAGCTGTGAATATTCAGGCCGTAATTCTCTCCGAAGCGAAGCTTCAGACGACTGTGAACGTTCACCAGACCAACCCCGGAACCATGCTTATGCGGTCTTTCTTTTCCATTAAGAAGTTCTGCTGCTTCTTTCTCTGGCATTCCAAGCCCGTTATCTTCTACCTCCAGATAAACATCCTGATCCTTTCGGTACCCACGCACATGGATCTCGCCCTCTCCGTCCATAAATTCCATACCATAATAAATTGCGTTCTCAAGCAATGGCTGAAGCACCAGCTTCACAATACAGCCATCCAGTATTTCTTCCTCTATCTGAAAATCCACTTCAAAGCTATTCTTATATCTTATCTTCTGAATGTTCATATAGTTCTGAGCATGCTTCACTTCATCTTCAATCCGAATCACAGTTTTCCCCTTGCTCAGGCTGATACGGAACAGACTGGCAAGCTGGGTGATCATAAACACCGCATCGTCGTACCGTTCACCGGTAATCATCCACACAATCGAATCCAATGTGTTATATAAGAAATGAGGATTGATCTGGGACTGCAATGCATCCAGTTCACTTTTCCGCTTTTCTTCCTGCTCCACTACAATATCATTCATCAGCTGATGGATCTGTGAAACAGTAGATTGAAGGGTTTTTCCAAGATGTTCCACTTCCATGGAACCGCCAATGTAAATATCCGGATTCATATTGCCGGATTCCCATTCCTTCACAGAATTATTCAGGCGGCGCAAAGGCTTCGATATTCTGGCTGATACCATCTGATTCAATAACACTGCCGCAAGAACTGTCAATGCTACCAGAAGAACTACCAGATTCCTCATGCCTGTCATTCCCATACTGAAGGATTTCATAGGAACCACGCTGACCAGCTTCCAGCCGGTATAACTGATGGTTTTAACTGTAACCAGACGCTTCTCGCCCTGGAAAGTCTCTTCTATCGTTGTGTCTTCATACCCAGCTGCTTTTTTGTTATTTTCCTGATACATTCCCATATGGATCATATTCTGTTTCGGATGATAAATAATCTCTCCATCCGATGCCATTAAATACACATATTCTCCTGATGTATCTGTATTTGCTTTTTTCAGAAGCTGCTCAATACTGCTGTAATTCATATCTACCAGAAGCACACCCAACAGGGAACTTCCATTTCTGGTAAGCTCTACGGTGCGACTCAATGATACCACCCAGTAATATCTGTAAGACGGATCATCAAAAAGATTCTGAACATGTGGTGTGGAAAAATGGAAATTTTCCAGTTCATCCTCTGCATCCTGGAACCACTTCTGTGTGCTTACATCAACACCTGTTTTCTCTGTTGCTATAGGAGATGCTGCCGTCAGATTTCCATCGTTTGTGTAACATGCTACGCTGACCAGCTTATCCTTATTCGCCTCATACAAAAGAGTCATGGAGTCCTCAAGACTTTCATTCCCAATGTCCGTATTCTTAATCACCGAATAATACATAGCATCCGAAATACGACGCATATTTCTCAGATAATCTTCCAGATTAATGGTAGTCTGATTTAACAGCTGACGGGAATTTTCTACTGTAAGATTCTCTGCCTTCCTGGTAAACTGCTGATAAAGCATAACTCCAAGAAAACACATGCAGCATACAGACAACACGGTAAATGAGACCGATATTGTCATCTGCATGCTTCTTGTTTTTTTTGTTTTATGGGATAATACTTCTCTGATTCTTTTTATCAACTCTCCCACCTCTGTAAGTTCCTGTCTTGTCTGGCACTGCTTATTATCCTTCTTTGTTTGCCGTGCGATATTTAGACGGTGACATACTATACTGCTTTTTAAAAGCATAACTGAAATAATTCGGATCTGCATATCCTACTTTTTCCGCAATAATGTAGGTCTTGTCACTGGTAGTCATAAGAAGCTCCACTGCTTTTTCCATTCGATAATCTGTAAGGAAATTGATAAATGTTTTCCCTGTTTCTTTCTTAAAAATAGTGGAAAAATACGCGGCGCTTACCCCCAGTTCTCTGCATACAGATTCAATCGTTATATTTTTATCGCTATAGTGTTCCTGTACATATTCCACTGCTTTTGAAACAAAGGATTTGGTGCTTGCCTGTCGTTCCTGCTGAACAGTTTTGCGCAGCTTCTCACACATTTCCAAAAGACACTGTTCCAATTCCTCTGGTGATTCCATCTGCATACAGTGCTCAAAAACCGCTCCTTTTTCACCATAGAATTTGGTACTATCCAACTGATTATTATTGCAAAAGCGAAAGATTTCCGTAAGCAGACCCATAATAAAAATCTGGTATTTCTGCATGGTTGTGCCATCTTGCATGAATCTGCGGATGCAATGATTAAGCTCTGTTTCCAGATCTTCCTTGCTCCCCATACGGATTTTTTTCATGATTTTCTGTATTTCCTGTTCTTCCCAGCGTTCATCTACATTCTCCATTGGGTCGATCTCAGCAATATTAATGGCACGTGTATTTCCGTAAATGATACGATAAGAAACTGCGCTTCTGGCGCCCTGCCAGGACTGACGGATTTCCAGCAGATTGTTACACACATAGCCAATTCCCGCTGTTACAATTGCTTCACAGGCATGCTTAGCCAGACGGCACAGCTGATCCAGAGAATCCGTAAATGCAGTAATCTGCTCCTTTTTTTCTAATTGCGTAACCACCAGGATATCGCCCAGATACATGAGGATCCTGGAATTCCATTCCCCTTCCAGATGCTCTTCTGCCAGCTTCTTCACTGATAATCCTAACAGAAAAGGATTCATATTCTGTGGGATATCTGTGGTGCTGATATGTAAAATAGCTACCACATAATAAGGGCCTGTAAGACTGATCTGGTAATCTGCAAGATATTTCTGAATTTTCTCCTCTGGAATCCGTCCATCAATAAGAGAAACAAAAAAATTCTCCTGAAGAAGCGGCAGACTTTCCATATAGTACGCTTTCAGCTTATCTGCATTTCTTCTTTCATCTATTTCACGGTCTATTTTCTCATGTATCCGGCCAAAAATCTCTCTCAGATTTCCGGCATCGATGGGTTTCAGAATATACTCCTCAACCTCAATCTGAATTGCTTCTTTGGCATATTCGAATTCATCAAATCCTGAGAAAATAATAATTTTTACGGTGCGGTAAAGCTCTTTCAGCTTACGGCTCAAAGTCAGACCGTCCATATAGGGCATCTTAATATCTGTCATAACCACATCCGGCTGCAGTTCCTCAGCCATCTCCAGTGCTTCCACCCCATTATGGGCATATCCCACAACCTGAAAGCCCATACTTTCCCAATCCATCTTTTTCATGATGATCTGGATAACCTCTTCCTCGTCATCCACAAGTAATACTGAATATTTTTCCATAATCATGTCCTGCAATTTCTGTTATCTATTTCTTCTTACGGGAGCTTGTATCTCCATATTTTTCATTCATTTTTTTCCAGAGGATTCCAAAGATCACAAACCAAATCGCAATCTCTGCAACCGCAGCATACGTATTAACAAACATTAAAAGTGCCATAACAAGTGAACCTGCTGCCAGAAACAGGATCAGCTTTCCTGCCGCCTTCGCATACATCTCTTTGTCTTTAAATTTGGCTTCCTTTTTGCCGGTGATGGATTCTGTGTCATGAAAAACCAGCAGGCGGGCTGCGTAATATCCAAGAACCACAGTAAGCATCAGAGGAATCATTGCATTTGATAAATAGCTGTTATCCATTTGTCTTATCTCCTTTTCTCGTTTGTTTTTTACATTTTTTGTCTTTCATATATGGTGATATCGCCGATAGGCGACAAGTCCGTTTAGATAAAGAAAGGACCGTCGTACCATACGGCGGTCCTATAGATATTATATCTTTTTTATTATTTTCTTGCAATATATTTTCTGATATCCAGTGAAATAGCAATGAAGATGATAACACCAAGTGCGATGTACTGAGCGTATGCATTTACTCCCAGGAACTGAAGTGCTGCTTTCAGGAATTCGAATACTGCAACACCGACCAGAGCTGAAGATACTTTACCACGACCACCGGTTACAGATACACCACCGATCGTACAAGCTGCGATAGCTTCCATTTCATAACCATAACCTAACTGAACAGATGCACCGCCGGCTTTTGCACCCATCATAAATCCTGCAAGACCATACATAGCTGCTGCTTTTGCATAGATAATGATCAGAGTTTTCTTAACCGGAACACCTGCAACCTCTGCTGCCTGTGCGTTTCCACCGATTGCATACATGTATTTTCCATGACGTGTCATGTTAAAGATAAACCATGTAATAGCACCAACGATGATTGCGATCCATACCAGATAGCTCATTCCAAGGAATTTGCCTGTAGCAAGTCCTGTATACTCACTTACATATCCTCCAAGAGGAGTTGCATTTGTATAAATACTGCAGATACCATAAACGATTTCCATCATAGCCATTGTGGAAATGAATGGCGGTACGTTCAGGTATGCGATAAAGAATCCTGTTACCAGACCGAATGCTGCACAGATCAGCATAACGACCAGAAGAGCAAGCCAGATGTTTAATGGTTTCATATCCGGATA
Source organism: uncultured Blautia sp. (assembly GCA_934394545.1). Taxonomy (GTDB): domain Bacteria; phylum Bacillota; class Clostridia; order Lachnospirales; family Lachnospiraceae; genus Blautia_A. Next base: position 33,723 of record CAKRRG010000003.1, on the reverse strand, counting down.
AAACTTAGCGGAATAATCCATTTTCTGAAGCAGTGTACCTGCGATACATCCACCGAAACCGATCATACGACCTGCGGAAAGGTCACATCCGGCTGTGATGATACATCCGGCAATACCAAGTGCGATTACCAGACGGAAACTCATAGTTGCAAGAATATTTGTCAGGTTGTTTGTTGTTAAGAAGTTTGGTCTTGTGATTCCTGTGAATACGATAAGACAAAGCATGATGATGATAACACCATAATTCGTCATGATCTCTTTAAAGCTTAATTTCTTTTTGTTACCCATTATTTTTCTCCTCCCATCATCAGAATTGTGTTGCATAACTCATAACGTGTTCCTGGGTCATTTCTTCTGCTTCTGTAAGCTCTCCACGCATCTTTCCGTTACACATAACATAAACACGGTCAGACATACCAAGCAGCTCTGCCATTTCTGAAGAAATCATGATAATGGCCTTTCCTTCTGCAGCCAGATCATTCATAATCTCGTAAATCTCATGTTTTGCACCAACGTCAATACCACGAGTCGGCTCATCCATAATCAGAATATCCGGGTCATTTGCAAGCCATCTTGCAACAATAACCTTCTGCTGGTTACCACCGGACAGGTTTGCGATATGCTCCTGCATGTTCGGAGTCTTAATACGCAGCTTCTTGATACTGTCATCAACAATTTTGTTAATGGTCTTATGGTCAAGCACAAATCCTGCTTTCAGATGCTTGTTATAAATAGAAACACCTACATTATCCTTGATGGAAAGACATCCAAAGATACCATTTCCACGTCTGTCCTCAGTGATCAGACCAATTCCAGCCTTCATGGCATCTGACGGATGTTTGATATTTACTTTATTGCCTTTGATATAAATTTCTCCGGAAGCAATTCCTCTCATTCCGAATACGCCCTCCAGAAGCTCTGTTCTCTGAGCTCCTACCAGACCACCGAATCCGAGGATCTCGCCTTTGCGAAGTGTAAAGGATACATCCTGGAAAGATTTCGCATGGATAGAACTTAAATTCTTTACTTCCATGATTACTTCGCCAGGTTTATTCTTTCTTGCCGGATATACGTTTGTCAGCTCACGTCCTACCATCTTGGTGATGATGTCCTCAGTAGTCATCTCGGCTGCCGGCCAGGTTCCTACATATGTACCGTCTCGCATGATGGTAATATCATCTGCAATACGTTTGATCTCATCCATCTTATGAGAAATATAAACCATGGCAACACCCTTGTCTCTCAGATCGTTCATGATTCTGAAGAGAGCTTCTACTTCATTATCTGATAATGAGGATGTAGGCTCATCGAAGATTACAACCTTTGCATTATGGGAAACTGCTTTTGCAATTTCAACAGACTGCATCTGTCCGATTGACAGATCGCCAAGAAGTGCTTTCGGATCAAAGTCCATTTTTACTTCTTTCAGCCAGTAAGCTGTATCTTCATACATTTTTTTATGATCAATTACCTGTAAAGGACCAAATTTCTTTGTAGGAAAACGTCCCAGGTAAAGGTTTTCCGCTACTGTTCTAGCCGGAACCGGCTGTAATTCCTGATGTACCATTGCAATACCATATTTCATTGCCTCATCAGGGTTATTCACTACAATTTTCTGTCCATCTAAATAGATTTCACCGGCATCCATTTTATAGATACCGAATAAACATTTCATCAAAGTAGACTTTCCTGCACCATTCTCTCCCATGAGAGCATGTACTGTTCCCGGACGGAGTGACAGCTGTACATTGTCAAGTGCCTTAACACCGGGGAAAGATTTGCAGACGCCCTTCAACTGCAGTTTGTACTCAGACATGTTTCTCCTCCCTTTCCCGTTTCTCACAGAAAAAGCACGGGTGCCTTTTAAGTCACCCGCACCTTTCTGATTAAAATTAATCTAGATTATTTTGTAATGTCTTTAATATCAGCTACGTTGTCTGTTGTTACTTTTACGTAATCACATCCGATGTAGTGCTCGTTTCCTTCGCCTGTCAGATATTTAACAGCTGCATCTGCTGCTGAATGAGACTGGGAAATGTGATCGTTAAATACAGTACCTGTCATTTTGCCTTCTTCAACTTTATCAAGAGCCTCAGACAGAGCGTCAACACCTACAAGGAAGATGTCCTCACCAACTGTACGTCCAGCTGCTTCGATAGACTGAAGAGCACCAAGTGCCATAGCATCGTTGTTACAGAATACAACTTCTACGTCATCACCAAACTGGCTTAAGTCGTTAGCAACGAGCTGCTGAGCTGTAGCCTGATCCCAGTTACCAACCTGATCATCAAGCTGGTTAACTTCAAGTCCTGCATCCTCAAGAGCTTTTACAGAGAACTCTGTACGATATTTAGCATCAACGTTCTCCGGGTCACCTTCGATCATGATGTAATCAACTTTTCCGTTTCCGTTCTTATCAATTGTATCAAGACCAAGATCAGCGATGATCTCACCCTGCATTGTACCGGACTGACGAGCATCACATCCTACATATGTAACGTTCCAGTCATTGTCTTCCCATCTCTTCTCTTCGTCTTCGCTTGGCTCACGGTTTACATATACAAGCGGGATATCAGCAGCTACTACTTTATCAGTAATGCTCTCTGCGGAAGAGGAGTTAACTGGGTTGATGATAAGTAAGTCAACACCATCAGCGATGAAAGCGTCAATCTGGTTGGACTGTGTTGCCTGGTCATTAGCACCATCCTGGATTGTGATGTTCTCTTTAGAGAATCCAAGCTCTACCAGGTAGTTCTCAAGCTCTGTACGGAACAGTGTCATGAAGTTATCAGAGAACTGATAAATACAGATACCAACTCTTTTATCTGATAAATCCACATCAGAAGCGGTCTCTTCTGTTGCTGCGTCAGCTGCAAATACAGGCATTGCCATCATAGATGTAGCCATTGCTGTTGCAAGTACAAAGCTAACTAATTTTCTTTTCATTGTAAAAATCCTCCTTTAATTTAAATCTGAGTGTTTTTGTTCGTTTCAACATGCTCATATTATAACAGCACTTTTTTTAAGAAACTATACAAAATCCTTCTTTTTTTCTTTGAAATCCTTTTATTTTTTATGCATAATAACTAAGGTTTTCATTCCAGCGGTTGTCCGCAATACTCACAATTGCTCAGTCGTCCCTGAATGATCTGATTTTTACCGCCGCAGCAAGGACAGGTGACTGTAATATAGGTATGCCTCTTTACCTGGTGGTTTGGCGCTGTGATTCTGATAAAGCTGCCTTCTTTATCAATCTGCAGATTCTTAAGATAACCCTTGGACAGAAGCCTTTGGATATGTTTGACGATTCCCGGCTTCATCTCTGTCTCCAGCTTACCAAAAGTAATGGTGCTCTCTGCATAGGCAGAAAACCACTGGGCAATCTTCTCCGCCTGTCCGTAAAGAATTGCTTTCTGTATCTCCCGAAACGTGGGATACAGAAGAAGCAATCCGATCACCCACTCTACGGCCACCATTTCCCATCTTTTCTCAGAAATAAATTCATACCCGGCAGCAAAGGCTGCTAATGAGATAAATGCGCCGATTCCACACAAAATCCGCTTTATGACTCCGCTCTTTTTTCCCTTTTCTGTTAGAAATTCATTCATATCCTTCCTCCTTCTCCCTTACGTCCATCCATAGACAATTTATCTCTCCGTTATTGTCAATTGGTTTTATACACATTATATAGTATATTGATTGAGAAAGATATGATAAAAGAAAAATTTAATCAAGTTCAATAACCTGATCATTTACCTGTGTGAAATTGCCCCCATCCATGTTTTTACGAACAAAAGGCACCCCCTGCCTTACATAAAAAACATTGTCTTCAAGCAATGCGTCCGGATTCTCTGAAGGGCTGATTGTTCCCCCAAGATCATCATAGCTGACGTTATTACGAAAAGTATTATGAATTGCCTCCTGCAAACAGAACATTACACATCCGCCCTCATTCTGTCTGCTGTAATTATATTCGTAAATTGTTCCATCACCGGAATCCGCATCATAAGCCATGCCATCCTGATTCAGTCTTGTGTCTGTAACTTCATTATAACGGAAAACTGCATCCTTACACTTCCACGGCCAGATACCAGCTGCCACCTTTCCCATTCTGTCACCAGGCTCACAGTAAATCCTGTCATTGATTTCACAGGCAATGGAATCTGCCATATTATGTTCCACCAGCGGACGCAGTGCATACATGGCTGTAATACCGTCACCTCCTGCTGCTTTCACATAATTATCCCGGATCTGTATATTTTCATGTCCGTATTTCAGGAAGCTCTCCTCACTAAGCTCAGCCCCCTGGAATTTATCATGCGCATAAGTGTATCCTGCCGCAATCCCCCAACGGCTTACCTGATACACAAAACAGCCTTCAATCGTAACATCTTTATAGCGCGCTACCCCCGTAGCTTCTTCACACTCCGGCCGAAGTGCCGTCATGTAAATACCACCATTATTCATGTGTTTGTCATACACATTACCATTTACATCGTGTATAAAAAGATTTCGCAGCGCAATTCCGTGCCGCACACCTTTGTCTTTCGCAACCACAGCAACGCCGGTGCGATTCATTTTATCCCCAAGCGAATATCGTTCCCCAATAATTTTGTCACCTGCATTGGTGATTTCCAGATCTTCCACAACAATATATTCTGCGTCATACAGCAAAACCGCGGAAGATACATAGCCATGATAGATATGAACCGGCGAATCCAGCGGATTGCCATAATCCTGATACCAGATTCCCTGTCCACAGGTTTCTATACGCGGCGCATCTCCTTCCCCATATGCCCCGACCACAATCGGCGCTTCCTTACTGCCACTATCTGTTATCTGAAGATACTGTCCATAAAATACACTTCCACGCTCAAGCAAAACCCGATCTCCCGGCTGCAGGCTTCTGTGATTGATTGCAAAAAGACTGGCAAAAGCGCTCTCACTTGTCAGTCCATCGTTCGAATCATTTCCCGTTTTCGAACTCACGTAATACGTTCTCGATAAGCTCGTCATACGCATCCTCCCGTAACCGTTTCTCAATGATCTGCGCTACCTCTTCATAAGTAAAAAAATCACCATGATATCGTCCAAACAAATCCATATTCTGTTCGTAAAAGGCTCTCTTTTCCTGTTCTGTAAAGTCCGGACACCGGCCGGTTCGCCTAACTGCCTCGCTTGGCTGAACAAAATCCAGCTTCAGTCGGGTCAGTTCATACTGCAGATAGGCCGGTGCGGAATAATAATGAGGTCCGTAGAATTTTTCATTCTTCTGTTCCTTCAGCCTCAGCATTTCATTATGCTTCTGCCTCCTTGCTTCCAGCCCCTCCATAGAAGGATCTTCCAGAAGTCCAAGCTTTTTCGCCAAAAGAAAGGCTCCCTGTGCCTTTCTTAAGTTCTCTTGTTTCATACAATAATTCTGCTGCATTATTTCACTGCTCCTGTAATTCCATTTGCAAAACTCTTCTGTAAACACAGGAAAATAACTGCAGTAGGAAGTGTACAAATTAATACCCCCAGCATCAGCATACCATAGTCAACGCTATAACCACTTTTCAGATTCGCTACAAGCATTGGCATCGTGATTGCTTTGCTGTCCTGCAAAATAATAGTTGGCCATAAGTAGTTATTCCATGCATTCATAAATGTTACGGTCATTGCAGCTCCGTAAGTGGATTTCATGATCGGAATAAACATTCTGAAGAAAATCTGGATCTCGCTTAAACCTTCAAGTCTTGCCGCCTCAATAATATCAAATGGGAAAGAACGGGCCGCCTGTCGGAACAGCATAATCATAAACGGAGTGGAAATAGAGGGAAGGGCAAGTGCGATCCATGTATTCGCCAGGCCCCATGAAGTAAGCATTTTGAACAGCGGAATCATAATTGCTACAAAAGGAAGCATCATTGCAAGAAGCAGAATGCTCATCAGCAAGTCCTTACCTTTATCATGATAGATTTCAAATCCATATCCGGCAATGGAACACACAAGCAGTGTTATAAATGTGATCACAGTTGAATTACGGAAAGAGTTGAACATGGCACGTCCAAGGTTCTGCATGCTGATCAGGGTCTTAAAATTTTCAATCAGATAAGTACCTGGAAACAGGTGTCCTCTGACAACATCGATACTGGCATTTGTTGCTCCACAGATCATATAGTATAACGGAAATGCGGACAAAAGGCTTGCCAGGATCAAAACTGTATATGCGATTATTTTTTTCGTTTTAGTCACGTTTGTCACCTACTTTCATCTGAATTGCAGACAGAATTGCTACCATTACAAGAATGCACACAGACAATGCTGCTGCATAATTAAATTTCGGTGTCTCAACAAAGGAAATATTATAAATATAATGTGCCAATGTCATTGTTGATTTACCCGGTCCTCCTGCAGTCAGGTTCATAGACTCATCAAACAGCTGCAGAGTTCCTGAGGTTGACATAATTGCAGTCATAAGGATCGTGGGTTTCAAAAGCGGAATTGTAATTTTTATAAACTGCTGAAACGGTGTTGCCCCATCAATGTAGCTTGCCTCATATACGGAATAGTCAATATTCTGTAATCCGGCAATGTAAAATACCATATTGTAACCAGTCCATCTCCAGATCAGGGCGATAACAATTACCCAGCGTGCCGGCCAGGTACTCTGGAACCAGTCAACGGAGGATAAGCCAATTGCAACCAGCGCACGGTTCACAACTCCATCCGGAGCAAACAAAGACTTGAAAATCATGGAATAAGATACAAGTGATGTTGCACATGGAAGGAAAATCAATGTACGGAAAAGACCTTTGAATCTGATTGACGGATTATTCAAAAGCTGTGCCAGGATCAAAGCCAGGATCAGCATGATCGGCACCTGGATCAAAAAGTAGAAGAATGTATTAAATAAACACTGCTGAAATGTTTTGTCTTTCAGAATTCTGAGATAATTGGATGCACCGGTAAATGTTCCTCCAGATTTTCTGAAGGAAAGCATAATCGCCTGCGCCATCGGATAAAAACAAAATACAAATATTAAAATTGATGCCGGAAGCAGAAATGCCCATCCGGTAAGATTATGCCTTTTTTCTAAACTCAATTTCTTTTTTCCCATGTTTCTCCTTTACAGAAGTACCGGGGACGCAATACTGCATCCCCGGTACCGTCCTGTCTAAAAAGCTCTGTTCATTATTCGCTGATATTAAATTCTACTGTATCCTGTGCATTCTGGATCTCACTGTCAATGTCTGCACCGTTCTGTACAACATTTGTGATTGCATCTGTTAATGCACTTCTGATATCAGAGTAGAATGCGCCATAGTCGATTCCAGGAACCTGACCTGCGAACTCTACGATATCTTTATATACAGCCTGTCCGCCATAGAAATCAGATGTCTCATTGTAAACATCAGACTCTGCTGCCGGTAAGTAACTTGCGATTGCTCCAGCGTTTGGAAGAAGGTCATCATATAACTCTACGCTTCCGCCAAATGTTGTTTTAAGGAAGTCAAATGCAAGATCTGTGTTCTCACAGTTAGAAGATACAGCCCAGCTTGCTCCACCACAGTTTGCATAGTTGGTAGCACCTTCAACATCATCTAACTTAGGCATGTTAACAACTGCCCATTTGCCAGCCTGATCCTCTGCTGCCTGGATAGAGGACATGATCCAGCATCCCTGGATAACACCAGCAGCTGATCCTTTGTTCATGGAAGCAATGTACTGATCCCAGTCAGTGAAGTCAGCCATGATTCCCTCATCAATAAGCTGTTTGTATGTTTCGATTGCTTTCTTAAGAGCCTTGTTATCCACTAAGGAAACCTCTCCGTCTACCATTGGAGAAGCGCCTGCAGACTGAAGCATCTCGATTACGATCTCAGAACCACCGGAGCATGTAAGCATCGGAACGTCGTTTGCTTCTACTACTTTTTTCGCTTTTTCCATGAAGTCTGACCATGTTGTATCTTTGAAATCCTCTACTGTAAGGCCAGCATTCTCAACCATATCTGTACGGATCGCCATGATGGTAGCACCGTTATCAAATGGTACACCATAATTTTTGTCTTCTACTGTGGAATCTGCTAATTTACCGGCAGTAAACTGTGTGAAATCGATTCCGGAATCTGTTAATTCAGTAAAGATTTCCGGATAGTTTGCTACGTTCTTGTGGAATGAGTAATCCTGCATTAAGAAAATATCCGGTAATGTGCTGTAATCGCCAGCCTCTGCTGCTGTGATCAGTGCAGTCTCGATATCAGAATATACTTTTTCCTGAATATCAAGTTTGAAGTTCGGATGATCCTTCTGGTAAATCTTCTCAGCCTGCTGCATAGCATAAACATTGAAGTTCGGATCCCAGCACCATACGCTAAGTGTTTCGTCCTGTGATTCAGCCTGTACCACAGCCTGTGTTGCAAACATAGATGTTGTCATTGCTGCTACTAAAAGTACCCCTACAACTTTCTTTTTCATGATTTTCCTCCTTGTTCTTCTGGAAACTATTGTTATAAAGAATATAACAGTTTTGACATATAATATCAATTTTATTGTTGCTTGTTTTGTTATATTTTTTGCTTTTTCGTTATTAAAATGCTATTCTTTTTATAAATTTTTATGTATAATATGCGTAGGGATTTAATTGATTTTGGAAATTGTATAATAGGACACACGTAATTAAGAGGATATTTATTTATGAGCAATGATTTTATTAATCTTGATTTTGCCACTAACAACCATGAGGACTTTCGGCTTCGCTATATCTCCATTTCCAAATATGAAGGCGACTGGCATTCTCATCCCCATACCCATCAGTTTTCGGAGCTTTTTTATATTCTCCATGGCGAAGGTGTATTTTATATAGAGAACAACAACATTCCTGTAAAAAAAGACGATCTGATAATTATCAATCCAAATGTGGAACACACAGAAAAAACGCTTTCTAACAATCCCATGGAGTACATTGTGTTCGGCGTTGACGGGCTTGCCTTTTCTTTTGCCGATCCGGATCAGGAAAGTATTAAAGGATACAGTTTCTACAGTTATGGTTCTGATAAGAATCAGTTTATTAACTTTGCCCAACTAATGATGCGGGAATTTCATGATCAAAAACCCGGATTTGAAAAGGTGTGCCACGGACTGCTTCAGGTTCTTCTGGTGTACATTTCCCGGAAGCAGAATCTGTCCGTTATTTCAGATTCTTCCTTCCAGCTTTCCAAAGAGTGTGCTCTTGCCAAGCGTTATATTGATATAAATTATTCCAAAAATATCACCTTGGATTCTTTGGCAGAGATCACGCATATTAATAAGTTTTATCTGGCTCACTCTTTTACTGAATGCATGGGGCAATCTCCTATCAATTACCTCACTGACCGAAGGCTGGAAGCAAGCAAGGAGCTTCTGACATCCTCGAATTTATCCGTAACGCAGGTGGCTACCACCTCTGGATTTTCTTCCCAGTCCTATTTCTCGCAGATTTTCCAGAAAAAGGTTGGCATGTCCCCGCGGCAGTATCGGAAACTGTATGCAAAATAATCAATTTATCTGTATTTTTACTGCATTGTAAATTCTACAATCGCATAAGGCTCCCCAGTTTCCGTAGAAAGTGCCACTGTAACCTTCTTCTCTTCGGTCTTCACTGCAGGATAGAAAACGTCTCCAAGCAACGCCTGTTTCTTATATTCTGCACGCATCTGGTAGATTACAAATCCTTCTGGCAGATAATCTGCTGCCATTCGGATATACTGGCAATTATTCACATGATGATGGGTATCCAGATGATGCTTCTGAATGGTAAATGACTCGCCCTTCACCATGCCCTCCGGCAATGCGATCTTACGGGAGGCATAATCCATATCCAGTTTTTCATCCAGTACATAACCTCTGGTATCTTCTTCGGTAAGTCTAGCCGGAAGACCGGTCTCTGTATCAATATTGGTCCAGATGCTGTTCGCATAAGACAAAAGCTCCCCGGATTCTGTCTTCAGTGTAAAATTACGCATTCCCAGAAATCCCTTGAAGCCATATGGCGCTGTTGACGCAATAATTGTTTCTCCCAGCTTCGGATAACGATTCACCACGATCTGCCAGGAAGACAGTACCCAGGCTCTCTGTCTCTTTTCAAGTTCTGCCATGCCCTGTCCGATTTCTTCAGACTGAAACGTGCAGCAATCCTGATAATAATCCTGTATTCCCGGAAGCGTCAGACATCCGTTTTCTCCAATTTCACTGTATCTTACACGTCCTTGAAAGCTGTAGCTCATAATTGTCATCTCCTTGTTTAAGTACGTTCTGGTATCATTATATAGTATTTTTTTTCGAAATGGTATGAAAAAATGATATGAAAAAAAGAAAAAGTTTTGCTATTTTTTACTTGCTTCTGCCACCTATACCCTGTACAATAAAGTTATAAAACTGCTAACGCTTATATAAGTCCATAATCTGGTTGGACGTCTCTACCAGCTACCCTAATAGTTGTCTATAAGCTGCATGCGAGGTTGTGTGCAGGTGCGACATTTTTCGGGTAGTTTTTTCTTTACCGGTATGTTTCTCCGAATTTTTTCTCACCTTCACCCCTTCTGCTGAAAGGATGTGTTAATATGAAAAATGAATTATTTGCATTAAAGGGTACTATCTGTTACAGCAAAAACCAGCACGAGCTTGTTTTCGCAGAAAATTCTTATGTTGTGTGCGAGAACGGTATCTGCGCAGGTGTTTTTTCCCAGCTTCCGGAAGAATACAGGGATATTCCCACCGAAGATATGGGAGACCGCCTGATCATTCCAGGCTTTACCGACCTTCATCTTCATGCTCCACAGTACGCTTACCGTGGAACCGGCATGGATCTGGAGCTTCTCGACTGGCTGAATACCATTACCTTCCCCCAGGAAGCACGGTACGCAGACCTGTCTTATGCAAAAAAGGCCTACTCCATTTTCGTAGATGATCTAAAGCACAGCTTTACCACCAGAGCCTGCATTTTCGCCACCTTACATCGCCCTGCTACAGAGCTTCTTATGGATATGCTGGAAGAAAGCGGTCTGACCACAATGGTTGGAAAAGTAAATATGGACCGCAACGGAGCTCCGGAGCTTCAGGAAGAAAGCGCACAGGCTTCCGCTGCAGATACACGCCAGTGGTTGGATGAGATCAGGGATCGTTACGACCACACATATCCTATCCTGACGCCGCGTTTCACTCCATCCTGTACAGATGAACTGATGACCGAGCTAGGAAAAATCCAGAAGGAATATCATCTTCCGGTTCAGTCTCATCTGTCTGAGAATTTCGGAGAGATTGCATGGGTAAAGGAGCTTTGTCCTGCAAGCAGATTCTATGGAGATGCATACGATATGTTCGGACTTTTTGGCGGAGCCTGCCCCACCATCATGGCACACTGTGTACACTCCACAGACGAAGAGCTGCAGATGATCAAAGACCAGGGCGTCTATATTGCTCATTGTCCGGAGTCCAACACCGACCTTGCTTCCGGAATCGCACCGATTCGCCATTATCTCGATATGGAACTTCGCGTAGGACTTGGAACCGATGTTGCCGGCGGTTTTTCCCTTTCCATGTTCCGCGCCATTGTAGATACCATCCAGGCTTCCAAGCTTCGCTGGAGACTGATGGACCAGACACTGGCACCGATTACTCTGGAAGAGGCCTTCTACATGGCAACCATCGGCGGAGGTTCCTTCTTCGGAAAAGTGGGAAGCTTCGAAAAGGGCTATGAATTCGATGCCATGGTGCTTGACGACAGCAATATCCGCCATCCGCAGGAGATTTCCAACCGTGACAGACTGGAACGACTGGTTTATCTGTCCGATGACAGAAATCTGGTTGGAAAATATGTGCAGGGACGGAAAGTAATCTAAAATAATGAAAGTATATAGAGCGGATATTCCAGGTCCGCTTCGCTACGCGGCTCTACACCAAATGCTGCTTCACAGCTTATCAGGAGTGGCTTGCGCCACTCCTGATACAAGCAAGTCCTCCCCCACTGCGTATTGCTTTGCGCAACCCCAGCAGGGGACTTGCTTGATTCGGTTAAACTCAATCCTGCAAGCTTGCCTCTATATCTGCAATCTCCTGCTTCAGTACTGATTTCAGCTTCTCATATTCCTGCTGATCCAGTAACTCTAACTTTTGGTTTAACTCAGTTAAACGCTTGCGCAATTCATATTTGAACTGAACATCTGTTGGCATGTAATTATCCTCCATACTTACACCGTCCTTTATGATTATTGATTGATTATATAATCATTGTAACGGTATTTTCAGTCTGTGTAAACCCTCTAAACAATTGTAATTACAAAAATAAAAGTGGATATTACCGTTCCTGATCTGGAACAACGATAGTCAAAAAGTTTTCAGATACATCTTATAAGATGTACTTAGAATAGCACAGTACAAATCACTTTCCAAGAAAAATCGTTCGACAAATTATGACAAGATGGAAAAAATAACCTCACACTTTATTTGGGAGGTTATTTTTTCCATATTTATATATCCTTATTTTGACATATTTATTATAAAAAAATCCTATTCCAGATACCCCCGTATCCGTTCCTCATTCATATTTTCCCCGATCACGATCACCACTTCCTGGCCTATGGAAACTGGTTTCAGGGAAAATTCCCTACGGGTGGCATTCAGCTCCAGCCACTCCATCTCTGCGGACACAGAATGAGCCTTCGCCTTTCCAGAATCCGCTTTCACAAATCCTTTAATCCGGAACACATTTCCACATTTCGGATCCTCCAATATCTGACGTGCTGCCTTCTCCAGCTCAGTTTCCGAGATCTTCAGTTCCATAAAATATAAGGACTGGAAACCTTCCTTCTCATCGAAGCACTGCTTTTCGAAATCTTCCATCACATATCCGCAGTTAAAAATCCGACGGAAATCTTCATCTGTAAACTGCTCCCAGTCCTTATCCAGCACCTCTTTTTCCGTAAAACGGCGCTTACATTTCACACCTTCCAGAGCACGATTCAGATGTTCTACTGTCTCCCCAATCTCCTCAGAAGACGCCTCCTGGCTTTTGCTAAGAACAATACAGCCAGCATCCGCCGCTTCAGAAGCCAGCAGATATTCTGCCTGAGGCTGCAGCTTCTCCTCCAGTCTGGCGTCCAGAATGGTAATCACATTTCCAATCTGATACCATTTATCCAACGGTTCCTCGTAAAGCACATCAAAAAATTCATCCACATCAAAAATCCCGGAGGGCTCAATAAGAACCCGGTCATATCCACACATTCCCATTGCAATCAGCTTGGTCTTGAAGCGTCTTTTGTGACAGTCTGCATCACATCCGCCAGAAACCATTTCCAGCTCACAGCTCTCCCCTTCCAGATCATGAAGCAGCATCATATCCACATTTACTGCCCCGAAATCGTTTTCCAGAATGCCAATATTCTGCCCCTGCGCAATCAGCCAGGCAGCGTATTTTTTTATAAAAGTCGTTTTCCCAGAACCGAGAAAACCCGTTATCAAGTCAACTTTAACCATTATAAATTACCTCTTATCGTTGTTTGTTTTCCATCCTTTTCAGCTCCGGCAGCACCATCATCAACATGGTAATAACGCACAGGCTGCCGCCAATTACATTTGATACCGGCTCTGCCAGGAATACTCCATGTGTGCCCATTTTAAAGCCGTAAGGAAGCAGATAAGTGAGCGGTACTACAATAAAGACTTTTCTCAAAAGGGAGAAAAAAATTGCTTGTTTTTTCTTATTTAGGGACTTAAAAACTGTCTGTCCAATGTACTGAAAATCCATAAAAATGAATGCTGCAAAATAGGTTTTCAGTGCTGGAATTGCGTCCTGTATAAGAAGTTTGTCAGAGCTGAATACTGCGATCAGATAGTCTGGTGCAAAGATGATCACGCTCCAGACAACAGCCGTATAAACCAGAACCATTATCGCCAGAGTAACCATTGCCTTACGCACAAACTTCGGTCTTTTTGCCCCATAATTATAACTGAGAACAGGAGATGTCCCCTCATTTATGGCATAAATTGGTGTCTCAACCATCTGACGCACACTGGATATAATGGTCATAACCGATATGTATACATCTCCCCCCGTTACTCCAAGGACATTATTACAGCAGATAGATACAAGGCTGTTTGTCAGCTGCATAATAAAACCTGACGTACCAAGGCTGACAATATTTTTCGCATACTCTGCACAGGATTTCAGTTCTTTTTTCTTCATGAAACGCGCCTTTAGTTCAGCTCTTTTTTCCAGAAAAAGAAGGACATATGCAGCGGATAAAAGCTGAGAAATAACAGTCGCTATAGCAGCTCCTCTGATTCCAAAGCCCAATACAAAAATAAATAACGGATCCAGAATCAGGTTTGTTATCGCTCCAATTGCTACTGATAGCATCCCTGTAACAGCATATCCTTGGGCATTAATAAACGGATTCATTCCTGTTGCAAGCATAGAGGGTATCGTACCGATCAGATAAAGCATCATGTAGGGATATGCGTAAACCAGAGCATCCTCAGATGCTCCAAACAGCACTAATAAAGGCCGTGCAAACAGCATCCCAACCGCCATCAAAACAGCGCCGCTTAAGCATACCATAGTAAAGGATGTATTCATAACCGTCTGCGCTTTTCCATTCTCCTTCATCCCCCTGTAAATAGAAAAAAGAGGCGCGCCACCGCTTCCAAACAGGTTTGCAAAGGCTGTTATGATCACGATCAGCGGAAAGCATAAACCTACCGCTCCAAGGGCCGTAGTTCCCACATCCGGAATTCTGGCAATATAAATACGGTCTACAATATTGTACAAAAGGCTGAGGATCTGCGCTACCAGCATAGGGATAGCTGTACTAAAAATATTTCTGGTTACAGTTCCATTTTCAAAATCAATTTGCTTCATTTTTCTCTTTCTTTTCTCTCTCAAACACTTTTTATTCCATATAGGTAATGTCGCCAATAGGTGATATGTTTGTTTTAGTATAAAACACACATCAAGTCCCGTCAATTGGGTTATTCTGAATATTCTCCTAAAAGGGGACTTGATTCGGTAAAAAAAGATCCTTCACATTATATGTAAAAGATCTTTAAACAATCACATTTTATTTTTTGATTTCTCATATATTTCTTTTATTTTTTCGGCGACTTGCTGCAGCTTCTGAGCTCTGTGTCCAAAAATCCTTACTGCCAGATCACCACTTGTCAGGCTGGTAATACCACCGTCCACTTCTGAATCTTCATCAAGAATCTGCCATATTTTTTCCTTATCTTCATCATATATCTGAGATAAAAACAGGTTTGCCATATGGGTGTATCCTTCATACATTCCGATTCCTTCCATGGGCATTTTATCCGGTTCGTAACATGTGTTATCACGATAAATCAGTTTTTCACCTCGGTACAACAGCACTTTTGAGGAAAATCTGCGATACTGAAACCGTTCATCATGTGCATTTCGTCCACAGGAAATAGTCTCCATCAGAAAGAGGCGGGAGGTTTCATCTTCCAGATGAATGGTCATTTTGCTGTCAAAGGAGGACTTGGCAAAGGGAATCACTGGCTGGGGATAATAATACAATGTGGCATTTTTATCTACCTGTACTTCAATGGTACGAGTGGCAGAACCCTCATCCATTTTATGAATTTTTTCAAATGACTGGGACAAAATTTCCAGGTCAGCACCCTCTTTTACATGATACAAAAAATCCTGGGAATCACCGGCCATAATTCCGGCAGATGCACAAAGAGGCATGATCTGAATCCCTCCGTTTTCTTTCTCAAAGGGCATCATGATCTTGTAAGGAGCAGTAAAAGACAAGTCCTCCAGAATTGTTTTTCCATCCTTTAACGCTGCACAGGCACTGATACGGGATGTCTTTCCGAATTTGTTATCCATAGGTCTTTTTCCTTTACATTCCTTCCAGTAATACATTCTTTTTGATCCATTCTACTACCTTATCCACGTTTTCATCCCCACGGATATTCGTAAACTGGAATGGTCTGTCGCCACGCATTTTTTTGGAGTCTCTTTCCATTACTTCCAGACTTGCGCCTACATACGGTGCAAGATCGATCTTATTAATCACCAGAAGATCAGAACGGGTAATTCCAGGTCCGCCCTTTCTCGGAATCTTATCACCTTCCGCTACATCAATAACAAAAATCGTAGCATCTACCAGCTCCGGGCTGAAGGTTGCCGACAGGTTATCTCCGCCGCTTTCAATAAACAAAAGTTCAATATCCGGAAAGCGTTCCATCATCTCGTCTACTGCTTCCAGATTCATGGATGCGTCCTCACGGATAGCTGTATGCGGGCATCCGCCGGTTTCCACACCAATGATCCGCTCTACCGGAAGAACACTGTTTTTTGCCAGAAACTGGGCATCTTCCTTGGTATAAATATCATTTGTAATGACACCAATGCTGTAATCTCCAGCCATTTTTCTTGATAACGCTTCAATAAGTGCTGTTTTTCCGGAACCTACCGGTCCGGCTACTCCGATTTTTACATATGACATATCGATTTCCTCTTTTCTTTAATCGCGACAAATATTCGCAGTCCACTTCACTATCTGCTCAGAATGCAGCCCGTTTGCGACCTGTATTCTGACATATTTTAAGACATATATAGCCTCGAATACAGTCTCTCATGCTGGATTCCCCGGATATCAAAACCTGGTGAAGAAAGACATAAATCCTCTTCATTTTTGCTCATTATATCCTTCAGAATCTCATCAAATTCTCCATAACAGCCACTAAGAAGCTGCTGGCCTGAGGTCTGGCTCAGTGGAATTGTTTTCACACAATTCGTCACAATGGCAGATGTCTGAGCATAAAGATAATGACTTAATGCATCTTCCAAAGGGATCTGCATTTCTTCACAAAATACACCGTAAACACAGCAATGATTAACCGCTTTTCCCTTTCTGGCTTCCAGATATTCCATGAAAATTCCTTTTTCGCTTACCGGAAGATTAAGCTTTTCAATGGTCTTTGCAAACCGGGATCCCATTTTTCTGGCAGCTTCTCTTTGCTCCATAGGAATCCTGGAGGCCTCCAGAATTTCTTCCAGTTTCAGCAGTTCTTCCAGGTCATTTCTTTTGGCTGCTTCATAAGCAAGTCTGGCAGCCAGAAGCTCTGTGTATGCAAGATTCCATTTGATTTTGTGGGTAATATACTCTCTGGCCGTATCCACATCATGAACGATTCCCCGCTGAATGTAAGTCTCAAGTCCCTGTGAATGAGAATATCCTCCTATGGGAAATAATGCATCATTTACCTGAAGAAGATAGAACTGTTTTTCTGACATAAAAAGCCTCCAACTTATATATTTTTAATGATGATGGTTATGGATACTTGCAGAAATTCTTTTATCAAAATCCAGTTTCAGCACTTCTTTTTCTGCTTTAACCCCATGGATTTTCTGGAGCATAACAAGCATCGGCTCATTATAAATAGTGATAAAAGTATCATTCTCACCCCAGAAAAGCGGAGCGTGTCTATTGCCAATCTCATAGCACACCTTCGCAGACATTTTCTCATGTCCTGGTGTCATAGAAACGCGAATCACCTTGCATGGCGGTGTATTTACCACAATAATTTTCTCTTCATCTGCATAAATCACATCATCCTGATACAGACCTCTTGAAAGAATGGAATCATCCATACGAATGCCCACTTCTGTTCCTCTGTCTGTCGTTTTTTTATGTATTTTCTTAAAGGCTTCATGCCATTCAATGTCCACATATTCCACTATTTTTCCCGTGGTATCAATGTCATGAAGTTTTCCCAAAACCTGTTCGCACAGCATTATTTTTTTAACCTCCCTGCTGATCTGTTACTCCAGATCCGGTTTTTACCAGACCTGAAGCAGCATCATAACTCCGGGGATCCAGGCAGTCACAATACCCTCAAACACCTGAAGATATGGAACAAATTTGCCAAGCTTTTTTCCGCAGATATCTTCTACAAAAGAGGTTCCCCAGAGAATTGCCCACAGATACCAGATTCCGGCCCAACGGATATCCGGTGTGATTCCAAGTGCAGCCCTTCCGGTAAAGCCTTCGAGCGTACCAAAGATTACCGCATTAACAGCCACAAAGGTGGAAAACCACGCAAATGGAATAGGGCTGGCTTTCAAAAATTTACTCAAAGCCACAAAAAGATAGGTGAAGCAGAACAGTAATCCGGTTCCCGCTGCATAGTAATTTCCCTGTACCAGATTGACAAAATTAATAAATAATGAAAGACCACCTGTAAAAATATTCATAATAGCAGTTGATTTTCCATCTACCTTATATAGGGAACACATGCCATTATTGATCAATACAATTCCTACGAATAAAAGGCAAACACCTAACATAATAATCTCTCCTCTCCTGCAATCAGAACAAACTATAAAGCTGTGTCAGAGGAAGTTTTTCTGCAGGCTTAGAGGTAATTTCTTCTCCATCCACTGTAACCTTATATGTCTCCGGATCCACAGTCAATTCTGGTGTTCTGTCATTGAATACCATGTCTTTTTTGCTGATATTTCTGCAGCCCTTCACAGGTACTACAGTCTTCTCCAGACCGTATTTTTCTTTTACATTTTCATCCATTGCCGCCTGAGATACAAAGGTCAGACAAGCTTCATTTTTTGCTTTTCCATGAGCAGCAAACATTGGCTGATAGAGCACCGGCTGTGTAGTTGGAATAGATGCATTTGCATCTCCCATTTTAGATGCAATAATCATACCGCCCTTGATAATAATATCTGGTTTTGCACCAAAGAACGCCGGATTCCAGAGAACAAGATCTGCAAATTTTCCCTTTTCCACAGAGCCTACATACTGGGAAATACCATGTGTAATAGCCGGGTTAATGGTATATTTGGAGATGTAACGTTTTACACGGAAATTATCATTATCATGACCTTCATCTTCCGGGAGTGCACCGCGCTCATCCTTCATTTTGCTTGCAGTCTGCCAGGTACGTGTGATAACCTCGCCTACACGTCCCATTGCCTGGGAGTCAGAACTCATCATACTGAAAATACCCATGTCATGAAGAACATCCTCTGCCGCAATCGTCTCCGGACGGATTCTGGAATCAGCAAATGCTACATCCTCCGGGATTCTCTTATCCAGATGATGGCATACCATCAGCATATCCAGATGCTCATCCAGAGTGTTTACCGTATATGGCATAGTCGGGTTTGTTGATGATGGCAGCACATTTGGGGCTGCTGCTGCACGGATAATATCCGGTGCATGTCCGCCTCCGGCACCCTCTGTATGATAAGTATGGATTGTTCTGCCACCTATTGCAGCAAGTGTATCTTCCACACATCCACCCTCATTTAGAGTATCTGTATGAATGGCAACCTGTACATCATACTCATCTGCCACGTTCAGACAATGATCGATAACAGCTGGTGTTGCACCCCAGTCTTCATGAATTTTCAGACCCATAGCTCCGGCTTTTACCTGCTCAATAAGAGGCGCCTCGTCAGAACAGTTGCCTTTTCCCAGAAAACCAAGGTTCATAGGATATTCTTCCGCTGCTTTTAACATCATTCTTAAATTCCATGGGCCAGGTGTGCAGGTTGTTGCATTTGTACCGTCTGCCGGACCTGTACCACCACCGATCATGGTAGTTACGCCACTGTAGAGTGCACAATCAATCTGCTGGGGGCTGATGAAATGAATATGTGTGTCAATTCCACCTGCTGTTACCAGCATTCCTTCTCCTGCAAGCGCCTCAGTGGATGCACCAACTGTCATTCCCGGGGTTACACCGTCCATAATATCCGGGTTTCCAGCCTTTCCAATTCCTGCAATTTTTCCATCTTTTATACCAATATCTGCCTTGACAATTCCTGTAGAATCTACGATCAAAGCATTGGTGATCACCAGGTCAAGATCACCATCCTTACTGCAGGTTTTTACAGATTGTCCCATACCATCACGGATGCTTTTTCCGCCGCCGAATTTTACTTCATCGCCATAGGTTGTGTAATCCTTTTCCACCTCTATTACAAGACTTGTATCTGCCAGACGTACTTTATCTCCTGTTGTCGGGCCATACATTGCTGCATATTTACTTCCGGAAATTTTTGTACTCATTGCTGTCCCTCCTTACAGAAATCCTTTTAATTTCGCATTTTCCACAGATGCCGCTTTTGTATCATCAGTTGCCTGTGCACAGGTAAGATCATTCAAACCGAATACTCTTTTTCTGCCACCCATTTCTGTAAGCTGAACCTCTTTTTCTTCACCTGGCTCGAATCTTACAGAGGTTCCTGAAGGAATATCCAGATGATATCCATAGACCTTTTCTCTATCAAAAGAAAGACATTTATTTACTTCAAAAAAGTGGAAATGAGAACCGACCTGAACTGGTCTGTCACCTTTGTTTGCCACTGTTACTGTCACTGTTTTTTTGCCCTCGTTAAGTGTAATTTCACGATCTGCGGCCATGATTTCACCAATTTTCATGCTCATTTTCCTCCTTACTGTATCGGATTATGTACTGTTACAAGCTTGGTGCCATCCGGAAATGTTGCTTCTACCTGAACTTCACCAATCATATCTGCAACTCCATCCATTACATCTTCCTTTGTAAGAATTTTAGTTCCAAGCTGCATCAGTTCTACTACTGTTTTTCCATCTCTTGCAAGCTCCAGAAGTTCAGAACTGATATATGCAAGCGCTTCTACATAGTTCAGTTTCAAACCTCTTTCCTTTCTCTCCTTGGCAAGATTTCCTGCCATATGAAGCATTAATTTTTCCTGTTCTTTTGGGTTCAGTCTCATAATATTCCTCCTCTCGAATTGCAGAACAAAGCGGACATCCTCGCGGAGCTTTTTTATGTACCAGAAACTTCCCGGTACACAAAAAAAGCAGACAAAGGGATCCTTTCAGACCCCTTTGTCTGCTCGCTGTGTAAAAATTTATATATGGCATTATAGCTTGTGATTTATTTGTGGTCAAGATATTTTTGTTAAGAATTTACAGATTATTTTTGCTAAGAATTTACAGATACTCCCTGGTAATTTTCCGTTTTCACCACTTCCGTCCGGTTCGCCCTCTTCCCATATTCCCTGGCAAACCGCGTCTCTTCCGCAATTTCACATGCGGTCTGATAATAATAATTCAATGCAGTATTCAGCACATTGGGGCGCTTCCCCTGCAAAAGATCCGGACTCAGTTTAACTTCTTTCTTGAAAGGAATATCTTCCTTCTCATAATGGACATAGTTCTCCTGCGTCTGCATATCCACAACCAGCACCGGATCCTCACCTATATATATTTTTTTTCCCTGCACACGCATATTCACCAAAACAGCTTCCACCTCCAGGAAATCACTTGCTTCTACCAATATTTTTCTCTTTTCCAGATTTTCTTACCACTTTGAAAAAGCCGAAGATACTCTATCTTTTTCTCCACAGTCTCTGCAATCCTGTCCGCTCTTTCTTCTGGCATTTTCGTATATGACATAAGCAACGTTTTCACTTCTTCAGAAAATCCATTAAGCCTTGACAGCTCAATACGCTCTCTATTTTTTACTCTTCCTCAAACTCCAGATCCTTACGGCTCATCTCTTCGATCAGCTCTCTCTTCACTTCGTAAAGCTTCGGAGAAAGATCCACATAAACCTTCTGCGGATTGGAGAATCGTCTGGACTCATCCCAGAGGGTGTTCTGCTCCTTCTGACAGATTGCACGCAGTTCCATTACAGATGGGGATGTGTAAACACGCTTTCCTTCTTTAATTACCGGAACCAGAAGCTCACGTACTTCATAGGTACCGCCCAGGATCTTTGTCTTCTTCCAGGTATCTACCGGATCAAAGATCACCATGGTCTCATCCGGATTCAATGTCTCATCTGCAAGACAAATTAAATCTGCTTTTATCTTACCAGTAGACTTACTATAGATACGATATACTGTCTTATTTCCAGGATTTGTTACCTTGGCTGTGTTCTCAGAAAGCTTGATCTTCGGAACAAATTCACCTGTCTCAGGATTTTTCACTGCTGCCAGCTTGTATACGCCGCCAAAAGCCGGATTGTCATTGGCTGTGATAAGTCTTGTTCCAACACCCCAGGAATTAATCTTGGCATCCTGAGCCTTCAGGCTCTCGATGAGATACTCATCAAGGTCACTGGAAGCGGAAATGGTAGCATCATCAAATCCGGCTGCAGCCAGCATCTTATATGCTTCCTTGGAAAGATAAGCAAGGTCACCGCTGTCGATACGGATACCATATTTTTTCAGCTGGATTCCCTCCTCACGCATTTCCTCAAACACGCGAATTGCATTGGGAACACCGGATTTCAGCACATCATAAGTGTCTACCAGAAGAATGCATGCCTCCGGATACATTCTTGCGTATGTCTTAAACGCAGTGTATTCATCCGGGAAGCTCATGATCCAGGAATGTGCATGAGTTCCAAGTACCGGCACGTCAAACATCTGACCAGTCAGCACACAGGACGTTCCCACACATCCACCAATTACAGCTGCCCGGGCACCAAAAATACCGGCATCCGGTCCCTGGGCACGACGAAGACCGAACTCCATGATTCCATCCCCCTTCGCTGCATAGCAGACACGGGCCGCCTTAGTAGCGATCAGGCTCTGATGGTTCATAATATTCAGGATCGCAGTCTCCACAAGCTGAGCTTCCATAATAGGTGCTACTACTTTCACCATTGGCTCTCTTGGGAAAATAACAGTTCCCTCCGGAACAGCATAAATATCTCCGGTGAAATGGAAAGAACTGAGATATTCCAGGAAATCCTCTTCAAATATGGAAAGGCTGCGCAGATACTCAATATCTGCATCTGTAAATCTTAAATTCTCAATATACTCAATTACCTGCTCCAGTCCGGCACAGATGGCAAAACCGCCTCCGCATGGGTTATCGCGGTAAAACATGTCGAATACGACAGTCTGGTCAGTTGGGTTTTTAAAGTACCCCTGCATCATGGTAAGTTCATAGAGATCCGTGAGCAGAGTCAGGTTATTTGCTCTCATGTTTATTCTCCTTATTAATGAGGCCCGGCTGAAACTCAATTACCTGAATAATTTTAAACAGGCTCCAGACAGGCTGTTTAATTATAAAAATTTTATACGGCAGCCACCTATGCGATTCCGTATATTTTGCTTGATTATAACACATTCATCTCAAAATGCACAGGAAAAAGAAAAACGAAATCTTAATTTTTTCCTGTAAAATCAAGGCTTCACAGAAATTGAATAAATTTTTAAAAAAATTTGAAAAAAGGGGTTGACTTTTATATATACCTTGATATATAATACAACATGTCGCAAGCGAGAAACAACTTGTTAAGACACATAGGGCTATCGCCAAATGGTAAGGCAACGGACTCTGACTCCGTCATTTCAAGGTTCGAATCCTTGTAGCCCTGCTAAGTGGAGCACCTCAGATGAGGTGCTTTTTTTCGTATTATGAAAATCCCGAAAGCCGCGTATTTACTGGCTTTCTGGGACTTTTAAAATTTTTCTGAGATTCTTTTTTCAAGGCTCTGAAAGGCAAATTTTCCCTTATTTTCCTTACTGGTTTTTACTGCATTTTCGGCGGTTTTAAAATGTGATAGGTCAATCTTAGGTCAATTATAGGTCAATTTAAAATGACGGTGCTACCAAAAGGTGCTGAAAACAGGAAGTTATCTATCCAAAATGGAATAATAATATTAAACAAAAATGCAAGAACTATACTAATTGTTCCCATTAGCGCAGAACTCCTCAATGTGTCTCTCCTCAAAACAATAAGTCCAATAATAAAGACTATCACTTCCAAAACAGATTTTGCATTAAAATACCAGCAGACAAAAGACAATAATGGAGAAACAGCTGTAAATCCAAACCAAATCATTGCATAACTTGCTCTTATTGCAGAATTACTATAAATAGAAATACACAGTGCAATCAATACCCAAATTGCAAAACGCCCAAGGAAATTATGAATATCGAATGCTTCATCTATTGCCATAAGTACACCTGGAAGTTCAGCTTGACGAAAATCCAAATATTTCGAAAAAGTCCCCAAAGCTATTCCAAGGAACAATACAGCTATAGTATTTATAATTTTACCATTATTGGATATTGGATTTTGTTTTAACAAATGCAATAATGTCATCATTTTTCTTCATGATATCTTCATCTTGTTCCAATTCCGTAAATGACAACCACTTATATCTTATTGGCTGTGCAATTGCCTGTTGGATAGTTCTATCCAATGCTGTAGGGATTCCCAACGGACGTTGCTTTCCATTGTCTTTCGGAATGTATACTCTCCGTACTGGCTTCGGCATATAAGTTCTATTCCTAATGGATGTGACAATCGCATCCTTATTCTCCCTTATATAATCTCCCAGTTCTTCAACAGTAACTCCGTCTACTCCACATGCACCTTTGTTGGCTACCACCTTTTTGTAAGCTCTGTTCAGATTTTCTTTTGATAAGATCACTTCAATCAATTCCATCGTTGTTACTCCTCTGACTTATCCTAAGATTCATACATAACACCCCTCTGGATATAAACAGTATTCCTTGGTTACGTTCCTACTTTTCCTGTCCATCCGATTTCTGGCTCATGTATTATTTTAATCATAACGATTCGTACTATAAATCGTTTCAGCCCTTCAGCTTTCGCCTACTATGACATCATCTGACTCCCTCTCCAAACCTTTTTCGACCATACCTTTCGGTATGTGAGTAGGGTCTCCCGGGGTAAGACACTAATCTTTCGTTCCACAACCTCTTGATTTACAACTTCGGTTTACGTTTACCATTCGGGTTTCAGTTTGTTGTGCAACCTTGCCCGCCTAATCGCCTTATCAAGTTTCTGTACGTAGGCTCAAGAACTTTGCTACACCACTTCCTCCATCCATACCATTACTGGTACCGACTTGTGGTTCGCTACACTTGGCGGTAAATACCCGTGACTGGACTTACACCAGCAAGATTAGTGCCATGCCCGGCACACACACAAAAATGCAGGTCTGCCCAAAAGACAAACCTGCACTTATTTCTTATGAAATTGTCCGCCAATATCCCGGCTTTACTTTCGTCCGTCTCCGCCAGGGAAGCGTTCCTATCATCATTTTTTTATTCTCTTATTCCAAAACAAGCAGTGTATACGGGCTGATCGTTACGTGACTGCCCTCCAGTTTACTTTCTTTATCATCTGCACTCTGGAAGAAAACACTCGTGAAATCACCGTAAACCTCTGACGTCTTCAGATCCAGTTCCTTTGTTTCTCCGGTCAGATTTACCAGTACCAACAGGCTCTCGTCCTTGGTCATACGAATGAACGACTCGATTCCCTGATCCTCTGTTTCATATACATCGATATCACCATTTCTGAGTACATCGGAATTCTTTTTCAGATTCAGAATTTCTGTATAATAGTTAAACAGCGGATTTTCTCCTGCTAAAGCTGCATCAACAGTAAGTCCTTCTTTGGCCATCTCCTCTGTCCACGGCATCTTGATCATGCCTTCATCATCCCAGCTCTTGGTGGCTCCCAACTCCTCCTGGAAAAACAGGAATGAATTTCCCGGCATAGTAGCAAGCAGAGAAGCTGCTGTACGGGCATGATCCTGATTGCCCTCCAGCTGAGCCATTACACGCTGCTGGTCATGGTTGGACAGGAACGGACAGTCAATGAATTTTCCGTTGGAAATCTCATTGCAAGTCTCATAATATGCAATCAGATCTTCTGCAATATTCAAATCATTGTTCTCTTCCTCGGTCAGCTTGTCTTCACCCTCTACATACTGATATTCTGTAGACTCATTTTTTGCTGCTGTCAGCATCTTGCTGCCTAAATTGAAATTATAGAGACTGTCCAGATATCCGCCTTCAATAAACGGTGTCATGTGGCTGGCATCTTTGTCCCATACTTCTGCAATCAGATATGTGTCGGGATGCTCTTTACGTACTCCTTCGCTAAATTCTTTCCAGAAGCCCATATTTTTGGCAAAAATCTCATCACTGTAAATATTTGACAGATAATCTCCGAAAATGTGGCGTGCAGCATCCAGTCGGAAACCGTCAAATCCCAGATTCAGCCAGAAATTCGCACAGTCAATAAACTCTTGACGTACTTCCGGATTATCAAAATTCAGATCCGGCACATTATCCTGGAAAATATCGATCCAGGTATAATCAAATTCTTTGCCCTTATAAGGTGAATCATCCGGAAGCTGATCCGTTGTCCACCAAACGGATTCAAATCTTCCGTTGGCATTATCCCCCGAATACGTACCGCCTGTCATCGGGTACTGCTCCTCCCAGCCTTCCAGAGATCCATGTTCCAACTCATATGCATTCCGCTCTTCCTGGATCTCAAGTGCTGTCTTATCTACAAAGTTTGCATCCTTAGGTACGAAATTAAACCAGTCAAAATACTTGTTTTTACTACCATCTTTCAGAACCGGTCCTTCTAACGCAGCCTCAAACCAGGGATTATTGTATGCACAATGGTTGACTACCAGATCCATAATCACCTGGATTCCTCTTTCATGCGCCGCACTTAAAAAGGATTTCAGATCCTGCATCGTTCCAAGATCCGGATTCAGACCGTAATAGTCTATCGTACTGTATGGCGACGAATTTGACTTATTGATCGGCATAACCCAGATTCCTGTGATTCCCAGACTTTCAAGGTAATCCAGCTTCTGCTCAGCTCCACGGAAATCTCCTATTCCGTCTCCGTCACTGTCGCAAAAGCTGCTTACCATCATTTCGTACCAGTTTCCACCTTCCTGCACTTCTGCATTTGTGTTACCGGTAGCTGCAAAAGAGGTAGTTCCCGTTCCCAATGCCATAGCAGCAGCCACCATCGTAACCATGAGTTTTTTTCCTGTGTTTTTGTTCATATAACACATACCCCCTTTATTTATTTGTGTGTATTTTAGCAGTTTAGCACAAATACCTCAATGGAGATGTGTCTTTATTTTAGGATATTATTTTTTATTTCTTATTACAATTTTAAAATTGTTCTCTTATTTTTTATCAATTTTCTAATCCCGCATAATATGCATTTACTTCCTCCTGGATTTTCAGTCCCCCGTTTTCCTTCCATGTATCTACAAACTTGTCAAACGTCTCGATCGGTTCCTTTCCCAGAATTATTTTTGCATATGTCTGTTCTTCCAGATTCTTCAGGAATTTCCACTTTGCCTTCATCGTCTCTGTTGTTCCGGAAAACAGATTATCCACCGGCAAATATTCCTGATCTGCGATCGGCCGTACTCCGTTTATGATCCCATACAGACGGATAAAGCAGGTGTTATTTCCTTCCTGATAATCTTCCATTCCGAAATGATCGTATGGAAACCTGTTTAACAGATTCAGGTTATCCATATCTTCCTGAATCAATTTATGCCCGGAAAAATCACTCGTTTGTTCTTCTCCCTGCATTACCTGATCCAGCTCCTTCCATATATATTCCAGCTCATCTGCGAAATCATACTCCCAGCCAAGAGGATAAGCCAATATGTTTATGTTGTTGTCCTCCTTTCTCAAGCCATATTCCAGATTGATCCCATAATTTAAGATATCGATTACCGCCTCCGGATCCTGGCATTTTTGATGGATGACCAGATACTGATTTGCTTTGGGCGGCATCACACAAATATACTGCCCATCCTCATCCAACGGTGCTCCGTATGCCTGCCATTCGCTTTTATTTTCAATGATATCCTTCTCCAGCCGTTCTGCCGCCCACCAGGGGCCGAAGAAAATTCCTGCCTTTCCTTCATTTAACACCTCTAACACATCCTGTCGCAGGAATATTTCCTGATCCAGCACGCCCTCTTTATACAATTCTGCTAAAGTCTTCAAGGCTTCTCTGACTTCCTTTTGCACCGATCCATAAATCAGATTTCCCTCCTCATCCTTCAGCCAATATTTGGGATACGCATGAAAAGCACTAAACAGAGGCGTCAGACCAAAGCAGCACTTGCCAACGGCAGTCAACTCTTCATCGATCCCCGGGCCTAAAATGCCAACGGTTCCTTCTCCTCCCATCTGATGCTCTGTAAACAACTCGCCTGCACGAATTACCTCCTTGATTGTACACGGAGGCTCCAGTCCCAGTTCGTCCAGCCAGTCTTTCCTGATCCACATAACATTGATTCCACTGGCTGTCAGATTCGGAAAGGGGATCGCCATCATTTCTCCGTCTACCCACACGGCTTCCAGCATTTCTTCGCCTCCGCTTTCCACAAAGGCTTTCGCCTGATCCGAAACCATCTGTTCATATAATTCCGTTACCGGCTGAAGCTGTCCGTATTCCAGCATTTGCAGGTATTGTGCCTCTCCTACCATTAACGCCTCCGGCAAAGCATCGCAGGCGATATGCATGTCTATATTCCGCTCAAATTCCTTTGTCGAATAAATCCAGTCATATACCACACGTATACCCAGGTCCTTCTGGATCCGATCCAGTATCTGATTGTCCTCTACTGTTTCACCCTCCGGAAAAGAAACATTTTCCTCCAATACTGCCCCCAGATGAATCACCTGTTCGCACTCTGCTTCCTGTGCATTACCGGATTTCCAACAACCATACCCACATACGCTCAAGATTGTCAGTATTCCAATTCCTCCTAACCATTTCCTTTTCATTCCTGTTCCTTCTCTCTTTTCCGGTATTCTGCAGGGCTACATTGAAATTTTTCCCGAAAAACACGATTAAAATAGTAAACATCCTCATAGCCACTTTTCCATGCAATCTCCATAATGCCAAGGTTCGTATGCAAAAGCAGCTCTTCTGCCTTCTGCATTCTAAGATTCTGAATGAAATCGCCAAATGTGCTTCCCGTATATTTTTTAAACTTTACGCTAAAATAGCTTCTGCTCATCCCGATTTTCGAGGCCACCTCCGTGGCATGAAGGGGTTCTGTATATCGTTGCTCGATCAATTTTACTGCCTTTAATATAGTCGCAAATTCATTACCTGCAAGTTTATCACTGTTCCTGTATTCCGAACGTATCTGATCCACCCAATCCATCATTTCATCTTCTGACTGAAACCAGGGGACATCTGTCTCACTGCGTCCAAGCAAGTTATCCGCCTTTCCAATACATTTCACGATCTGGCGTTCCAGAATCCGCGTCTTAGGATGCCATACTTTCGTAAACGCCATCAGATTTTTGTAAAAAATCGTATCAAAAATCCAATACAGACTGTTCCACTGCTCTTTTATTTCTTCCCATTCCTCCCCAGCTCCGTCTTTATTTCGGATGAATCCCTGATTTCGTTCGTCAAACTTTTTTTCAATTCTATCCAAAAGAGAATCGCCGTCTGTAAATTCAAGCGAGGCTTTAGAAATATATTCTAGGCACCCCAGGCGGATTGCTGCCTGGGCATATGAAAATTCTTCATAAAATGTCAGCACGACAAACCGTATCTCTGAATTCTTTGCGCTACACTGCTCCATAAATGTAATCCCGTCCATCTCCGGCATATCAATATCCACAAAAATCAGGTCTGCTTCCTGTTCATTCAAAAATTTCAACGCCTCTTTGCCATTTTGCACATCTCCGACTACCACCATCTGATGCTTTTCCCAATGAAGCAGGGAGATAATCCCCTTCCGTGCCAGCTTGTCATCATCCACGATCAGAACTTTAATCAATGTTTTTCCTCCCCTATGTTTTCACCAGGTCTGTGCCCTCCGGCACGTTCCCGCAATGGTATCAGTATATTAATTTTTGTCCCTTTGCCTATAGCACTGTTTACATTCAAGATTGCCTTTTCTCCATAAAAGGACTCCAACATATATCGTACGTAACGAAAACCAATTCCGGCTTTTTGCGGGCTTTCCGGCTCCACGCCAAGGGGACGGCAGATCCTGTCGTACTCCTCCATATTCAGCCCCTCGCCATAATCCCGTACAATAATCGCCGCATAATTTCGAGACGTATCTTCAAAAATCCACAATTCCAGTCTTCCGCTTTCCCCAAGGCCATGCTGAAGGGAATTCTCTATTAACGGCTGCAAAAGCATACGGATGGTCGGTTCATCCAGATACTCACCTTCCTCCACCTCCAGCATAATCTCAAAATCATACCGCTGTTTTTGAATTTCAATGTATTTACTCGCGATTTCTACCTCTGTGCGCAGCGTACTGACTGCTTTTTCTTTTCCAAGATTATACGACAAAATGACCATCAGATCATGGACAAACCCACGGATTTCCAGATTTCCCTCCTTCTGTGCCATCCATTGTACAGAATACAGGGTATTTAATACGAAATGCGGGTTGATCTGATACATCAGCTTTTCCAACTCTGCCTTTTTGCGTAGCTCGTATCCTGTCCTTTCCTGCTCTTGAAGCTGCTTAATATTTCTGCGCATCTGACTGATGGTTTCCAGCACCTGATCAAACTCCTCTATTCCCATATCACTTTTAATGGCTTCAAAATTTCCTTTTCCTGTCTCTTTTATTTCCTCCCGCAGCTTTCTGATCGGTTTTCCAATCATTTGGTAAATTGCCAGGACAATGCTATAGAATAAGGCTAATATGATCAACGAAACAATGATGCTTCTTTTCTGCCAGATATTGGTTTCACGGTTGTAGACCGACAGCGGCAGGCTTAGCGCATAATAAAATCCCATTTGATTCTTCTTTAACAGTAAATAATACCCGTTCCGTTGAAAACCCTCTTCCGTTTTCTCCTCTCCCCTTGCAATATCCAGTGTTTCCCCCTCCTGGAAATCTGCACATTCCGAATAGATGATCTTCATGTTCTCGTCCAACTGCAGCAGTTTATAGTCTGCTTTATCCGTATTATCTATCTGAAGTGCCAGGTAGATATCCAGCAGATCATTTTCAAAATATTGTTTTTCTTTTTTCATGGAAATCAGATATTTGGAATGATAAGCATTACTGCTGTTTTCAATTCCATAAAACAGATTGTCTCCCATCTGCTTCAGCTTTTTCGCCTGTTCCGTTGTCTCTCCGTAAACGCTTCCTCCTGAAAACAATACCTCTCCGCTTTCTGAATCCTGATAAGAAATCCATCTGACATTCAGATTGGTAAATAAAGTATTTGCAATCTGTTCTTCAACGTGCTGCTTTTGTACGCGCTTATCGTAGGTTTCCGGCTGCTCCAGATAAGTGATAACAGCCTCACCGCAGCTTCCCTTTGCCTCAAGGTTCTGCATGATATTCACCAGATTCAAATACCCCTGATCAAAGCAGGAGCAGATCTGATCAAGCGAAAACTGCATTGCACTGTGAATCTGTTCCTTTTCCACGGAAGAGATCGTCACCCGGGATAAAATAAAGCTGACCAGAATACTCACTATCGTGCCAAGCATGATAAGCTGAAATAATCGGTTTTTCAGCGAATTATTTCTTTTCCACAGCTTCTGTATCATTATCTATCTCCCCCCTGCGCTGATTTTAATCGTTCACAAAGAGTATCTCCATCCGGCGACCCTCTTCTGCCCTTTGGATTCTCATTCTTCTTTTCATCTTCATAACTTCCATTGTACCAAGACGCCAGCGCGTCGGCTAGAGCGTGTCTGAAAAACATTTTAAATTGTTTATTTTAACCAAATTAATATTGAGGCGATACAAATAAATCCCAAGTAGGTTGCAGCTAATTTGTCATAACGTGTAGCGATTCGTCGGAATGCTTTTAATTTCAGAAAATACTTTTCTACTAAATGGCGTTCTTTGTATAACCACCAATCACAATGACGTTCAAATTTAGCTCCCTTTCGGGATGGAATGGTTGGCTCTCCACCGCGGGCGTACACATAATCAAGTAATTTATTACTGTCATATCCTCGGTCAGCTAACACATTGCTTCCGTTTATTTCAATTTGATCGAGCAAAGGGATTGCATAATTGATATCATTACGCTGTCCCTCACTGATCATTAAATAAACTGGATATCCATAGGCATCTACTGCCGCATGGATTTTGGTGCTGGCTCCTCCACGGCTATGCCCGATTTCATTTGAAGGCCCCCTTTTTTTGCACCGGCACTATGCTGGTAAGCCTGAATAATAGAAGCATCAATGGATAATTCTTCCAATTCTGCTTCAAGACTTAAAATACGGAAAATATTATCAAGGATACCATCATCGATCCATTTGCGGAATCGGCTATAGACAGTTTTCCATGAACCATAACGTTCAGGAAGATCGCGCCAAGGTGCCCCACTACGTGCAAGCCATACAATTCCATTCATAATGATACGATTGTCTTTCCTTGGACGTCCTTGTTTTCCAGTATTTTCAGGAGGTAATAAAGGTTCAATGCGAAGCCATTCTTCATCAATCAACTCATATCGTCTCAACATAGTGAACACCCCTTTTTCTTTATTTTATCATGAAAAAGGGAAATAAAACATGCGTTTTGTGCAATTTTTATTTTTCAGACACGCTCTAGTAACATACATTGCAAGGATTGCAATTGTTTCATCATCAATTACAATTGCCGGTCTTCTCTTTTCTTTTTCTTCATCTCTATATGGAAAATGTACCCACCATACATCGCCAACATTATATTTTCCCATTGCGAAGTTCCTCCTGTTTATATGTCTCATCCCATTCATCATCCTGAATCCATTCATCCTCAGGCAGAAGTTCCTCGACTCGAACTGTACGCTCAAGGAGTTTATCACGATTATTATTTAAAAATCGCTTGAAATCTTGAACTGTCTCAATTTTCTCCATGGTAATCTCCTTCTTATAACGCATACATGTTATTTGGGGTACTAGTTTATATATTACTTTTAAGTTTATTGAGTGTCAATCTCACACTCCTTTTCTACAAACATTTGATCCGTCATTTCAAGGTTCGAATCCTTATAGCCCTGCTAAGTGGAGCATCTCGGATGAGGTGATTTTTTCGTATTATGAAAGTCCCGGAAGCCGCGTAGTTACTGGCTTTCCGGGACTTTTAAAATTTTTTCTGAAATTGAACTAATTCATTTTTAAAGGATTATCTAATACATAGTACAGAGAAATATGCTCATCTCCATTTCTTGTAATTTGAGTATTTTCCTTTACAAAGCGGAAACCACTTTTTTCAATAACTCCTCAATCAAATTGCTCAGTCAGTTATATTTCGATATTTCCAGGCTCTAATCAATCTTCTATAATTCCCCAATTTCTTCATGCTGCCACCTTTCCCTGTCTGTATCAAAATAACGTATCACCCTGCATGGATTCCCTACTGCAACACAATTAGGAGGGATAGGGCGGGTAACTACGCTTCCAGCCCCTATCACGCTGTTTTCTCCTATAGTGACTCCGGGAAGAAGAATACAGCCGCCGCCAATCCAGACATTGTTTTCTATCTCTATCGGACGTGCATAGGTTCTGAAAAATGTTGTCTGACGTTCCATCCAATCCGGCACAAGCCTTTCCTGTGGCAAGACAGGATGTGAAGATGTATATATCTGCACATTTGACGCAATCAATACCCTGTCACCAATTCGGATCGTTTTGTTATCCACAAAGGTACAATTCATATTGATTATCACATCATTTCCCAAAAATATATTTTTCCCATAGTCACAATGAAAAGGCGTGTCGATTACCACGTTTTCTCCTATTCCACCCAACAGCTCCCGAAGAATGGAAGTGCGTTTTTCTATATCTCCATAATCAGAAAAATAATATTCCCGTGTTAATTCCCTTGTGCGGGCAATCTGCTTTAACGTATCGCTGTCTGCAGTTTCCAAAAAATCACTGGATTCGTAAT
>CAKRRG010000002.1 GCA_934394545.1 uncultured Blautia sp. | reverse complement strand
CGAAATTCCCGATAACATTTTATATAGGAAACCGCAAAAAATCCAAAACAAAGTAACAGACCTGCCAGCCATATTACGCTCAAAATCGAAATTGTTTCTGTTCTCTGTAGCATAACCTCTGATAATTCATTTGCTGTCTCAGGCATATTCCCATGAATGGGTAAAAATGTTGTCGTTTCCATCTGTCTTACCGGATTTATAGCAGAATAAATGCTCTGAAACAGAGAATAAATACTTGTGACTGATTTTATTGAAAATGGAACTAATAACCGTATCAACGCAATCCACCATAAAATCAAAAATGTTTTCTTCGGTAATCTGCTGATAAGCACAGCCCTTAACACCACAATAAGTAAAATAATAACCGTTCCCAGAAAACTCATTTGCAGCAGGCTCATATGCATCACCTCATTCCAATTCACTGACGATCTGCTTCAGGTTCTTAATCTGCTCCATAGAAAGTTTTTTTCTGCCAAGAAGTGCCGCAAACAACTTGTCAACAGATCCATCATATATCTTATCAATAAGTTCATCTGTTTCCAGATCCTGTACCTGTTCTTTTGCTATAAGCGCATGGCACATAAATCCCGGTTCCGTTCGTTCAATCGCGCCTTTATTGATACACCGCTTAATCAATGTATACGTTGTGTTTTTATTCCAGCCGACTTCTCTGTTTAAAGTATCTGCAACATATTTCGCTGGCACGTCACCATCCTTCCACAGAACATCCATTACCTTTAATTCCGAATCAAAAAGTTTGATATTTTCCTCTGTCACTTGTTTCGCCTCCTATAAGACTACAGTAGTCTGTTCTTGTTTTCAGACTACCACAGTCTTATAGCATTGTCAATCATTTTCTGTCGCTAGAAAAGAAAAACAGCCAGCCTTTCGGCTGACTGCTCCATATAAAAATTTTTTATTCTATTACCCAAACGAACCGTTCTATATTGTTACTTCCATATGTACCGTACTCTTGCTTATCCCAAATCTTTTTGCAGTCTGCCGCACTGTTGCTTTCGTTTCAATAATATAATTCCCAATTTCCACTGCCCGCGCTTCAATATAATCTTTCAAAGGAACGCCTCCGAAGACGCTGTTTTTACAGTGTATGCGAAGGCGTTATCATTATATGAAAAATATATTCCATTCAGTTTCTTTAAATCCGATGAACACCTTATCCTCCGTTATAAGCAACGGTCTTTTCACTAACATACCATTCGTTGCCAGCAATTTCAGCTGTTCCTCTTCACTCATTTCCGGAAGCTTATCTTTTAATTTCATCTCTTTATAAAGCATTCCACTGGTGTTAAAAAAACGTTTCAATGGCAATCCGCTTTTCTGATACCATTCCCTTAATTCCTCATACGTTGGATTATCTTCCACAATATGACGTTCTGTATATTCTATTCCTTGATTATCCAGCCATTTTTTAGCTTTTTGACAAGTAGAGCATTTAGGATAGCAAATAAACAACATAGCATTTTCCTCCTATCATTGTAGACGTTTAACAATTTGCAAATCAATTAAATGGAAGTTCTTCATCATCAAAACAAAGTATGTCATCCTCCTCATCTTCCATTCCCTGAAAATACTGTTCCAGATATTTGTCATAATCTTCCAACGCCTTATCAATCTGTTTTTTCGCCGCTTCATTCCCAGACTTTTCATAGAACTTCGAAGCCGCCGTAAAAATGATATCATTTTCATCTGAGCACTTGTTTGGATTCAATATAAAATGGTCTATCAATTCCTGGCCCTTTTCGTAATCCTCTATTGCAATACAAGCGTAAATACCAGCAGTTGCAGCCACAATATTTTCCGGTTCTTTGTTTAACCACTTTTCAAAATAAGAGAAGGCTTCCTGATTTCTACCAAGACTTAACAATGCAAATATCTTTCGCATTTTCAAATCTGAGCCGGTATATTCAGGCCAGCCAAACATACCAAGCAAGTCTTCACACATTTTTAAAAGAATTTCATGCTCTTCGCGCATATCCATTTCATCCAGGCAGTCTTCCAGCCATCCAGAAATATCATATGCATAATCAGTTTCATCTTCCAGTTTTTCCAACTCGGATGCAAAACCAGGTCTTTGCTGTCTTTCTTCCAGCACAATTTCCTTCAACAGTTCAAATGCCTGTAACCAACAGCTGCTCTTCTCAGCGAAGCCAATCATATCATTGTAACATTCTTCCGTAAGATGCTGGAATTTTTTCCATTTTTTATTATTCAACACAGACACTCTCCTTATATTAATTTTGATACTATTGTACCAAATTCTCTCTTTAAAAACCACCTGATAATTATCTAAACTTTTTTATTGCATGAATGTAGCTTACCGATTTCTGTGCTTTTTCCCGTAATACCTTCACTGCGAGCAGCAACTTATGATCATCATATTTTTATATGGAATAAACTCCCAAAATCTGCTATTATAAAAGACATTGAAATACAAATCAAATTTAAACGACAGAGGTGTTAGACATGAGTTGGTATAACGAGGCAATTTTTTATCACATTTATCCACTGGGTTTGACTGGTGCACCAAAGCAGAATGAGTATGGTGAGCCGGTTCACAGACTGAATACTCTCCTTCCATGGATTGACCATATTAAGGAAATCGGATGCACTGCTTTATATATAGGTCCTTTATTTGAAAGTGTGGGACATGGGTATGAGACTACTGATTACAAGAAGCTCGACTCCCGATTAGGTGATAACGAGGATCTGAAAAATTTCGTAGCTGCCTGCCATGAGAAGGGAATTAAAGTTATTTTTGATGGTGTATTTAATCACACCGGACGTGACTTTTTTGCATTTAAAGATATTCAGAAAAACCGTCAGAATTCACCTTATGTAAACTGGTATTGCAACGTAAACTTCGCTGGAAACACAGAGTATAACGATGGTTTTTCCTATGAAAACTGGGGTGGATATAACCTTCTGGCCAAATTAAACCAGCGCAATCCTGATGTTCAGAATTATATTTGTGATGTAATCCGTTTCTGGGTTTCTGAATTTGATGTGGACGGCATCCGCCTTGATGCTGCAGATGTTCTGGACTTTGATTTTATGAAACAGCTTCGCCATACTGCCGATGAAGTGAAACCTGATTTCTGGCTCATGGGCGAGGTTATTCATGGCGATTACAGCCGCTGGGTAAACGGAAGCACTCTTCACAGCGTAACTAACTACGCACTTCATAAAGCCCTTTACAGCGGACACAATGATCACAACTATTTCGAGATTGCACATACTGTAAAATATCTGCAGAACATGGGTGACCTTGACCTTTATAATTTCGTGGACAACCATGATGTGGAACGTATTTATACGAAGCTTTCCAACAAAGCACACTTTGCACCTGTTCATGTGCTTCTTTACACTCTTCCGGGAGTACCAAGCATCTATTATGGTTCTGAATTCGGAATCGAAGGACGTAAAGAGCGCACTTCTGATGACAGCCTAAGACCTGCCCTGAATCTTGCTGATTATGCTGACGCAGTGGAGAAAAATCCTTGCACAGCCCTTGTTTCTGCCCTTGGAAAAGTCCGCCAGAATACGCCTGCTCTTAGTTATGGAAGCTACGCAGAACTTATGCTTACCAACCGTCAGTATGCTTTTGCCCGTAATCTGGATAGAGTTCGCGTGATCGTCACTGTAAATAATGATGACAATGCTGCTTCCATGAGTCTGGCTGCCGGAAATGCTGCTGAATATATAGGTACTCTGACCGGGGAAAAAGTGGCTGTGGAAAACGGACGCATTCATGTGACTGTTGCAGGAAACAGTGGAAATATCTGGGTTCCGGCAGGAGATATGCCAGAGTATAAACCTGTAGAAATGAATGTGAAAATGCAGGAAAATGTTGCAGAAACGGATAATATAGAGGAAACTGTTGCAGTTGCCGCAAATAACTCTGCCAACACAGGAAATACTTCTAAAAAAACGGCTGACAGTACATCAACTAATACGGTTGCTACGGCCGAGCCTACTTCCGATAAATCCGAAGTAACTGTAGACTGGTCCAAGTCCCCAGAGAACATGACTGTGGAAGAACTCCAGGCCTGCATCCTTGCAAAAATGGCAAACAACGGTCCGGTAACCGACCAGATGAAGAAAACTGTTTACGACAACATCTGGCATGATTCTCTTGTGAACTGGCTGAAGAGCTTCCGCTAATTTGCGGCAGACATCAGGATCTTATGCTCACGTAAATACAAAATGCCAGAATGAAATTTGCTTTATCCTCACCATAAAGCTTTTCATTCTGGCGTTTTTCATTTCTTAATCTCTAAACCATAAAATCCTATTTCTGCCGGAATCTTTTCAAATACTCCTTCTGTTCCGGTGTAATCCTGTAACTCTCTACCGCTTTCTGAATAGTCTTTTTGTGCACCCACTCTGACAGCCTGTGCTGTTCAATATAAGGTACAGTTTCCTCCCACTGTTTTACCAGTGCAGTGGCAAAATACCAGGCAATCATCATGTTTACATAATATTCCTGAGACTGCACGCCAGCCACCATTTCAAGATATTTCGGGGAAAAATCCTCGTCCAGGAAAAGGCGCATAAGCATGCCAATTCCGTAGCGGATGGTGTAGGTTTCAGCGGATTTGATCCACTTTTTCACCTCTATTAATACTGCCTCTTTGTTCTTACGAAAACACTTTGGCTCTGGGAAATCACAGGTAGCCCAGTTGTCAATATAGGGAAGGAATCGCTGAACTTCTTCCATACATTTCGAATAGTCTTTTATTCCCGTGATCAGCATCATATGGAGGTTATTTTCCTCATAATAATAGTGTGGAAGCAACTGCAAAAAAACCTCCGTCTCGGAAGTTTTCGCAAATTCTTTGGCAAATTTCCGAAGAGCCGGAACTCGAATTCCAATGACTGTTTCCTTATCTTTTTCTGGCATTAATTTGCTGTGGAAATCACGGTATTTTGTATCTTGTAATTCAAATAACCGCCTCTGTAATTCAGTTAATTCTGCCATACATACTCCCTGTTTTTCAGCCGTTACTCTTTTAGTTTACATAACGTTTTACACAATGCTTTTGGCTTATCAAAATACTTATAGTTGATGTCAACTGGAACCAATTCTATTCTGCTTTCTCAGCTGCCTCAAGGCTTGCCATAAGCAGCTCATAAAAGTCATCTTCGCCCTCCAGTTTCGGGGAATTTTCACCTCCGCCGTTGGTACTGCGACGCATGGTTGCATAGAAATCTTCTCCGGCGGATACCAGATCCATTTCATACAATTCATAGCCAAGTTCCCTGCATAATCTGCAAAAAACAGTGAGAGGATCCTTTTCCAAACGGGTTGCCAAAAGCTTTCTTCGAAGTTCATCGTCTTTCAGTGCATCACCTTGCAGACGGTCCAGAATTTCCAATGTTGTCATATGCGGTACCTCCTTTTGCAGACATGCTGGCATTCCTGTTCCAGCTTCAGCTGTGTTATTTTCATATATTTTAATACCTCAGCTATCTGTGTGCAACTGTCAATTTCAGGATTTTCCCGCAAAGACTGCATTGTGATATTCCTCCACATAGCTCCGCTTCTGGTCAGTCATTACCAGCATGATCTCATCCATGGAAGGTCCAATATACTGGATTTTATCAGGTGGAGCGGCAATGATCAGCTGCAATGGAAGACGCCGTAGGAATTCCAGCACGCCGCCAATCCTTTCATCATCCATGTTGTTAAAGGCCTCATCAAACAGCACCAGACCTGCTGCCTCACCCCCAATATTATTGCTGTAAAGCTGCACAAAAGAAGCTGCCACAGTGACATAAAATGGTGTCTGTGTCTCACCGCCGCTCTTCTCCTCACACACCTTGGAATAGTAAGAATAGGTTCCATCATTATGTATGATCTTAATGTCATAATCCATGTAGGTACGGTAATCCGTAAACTCATCTAATGCCTGTGCACTGTTGTCTCCGCTTACAGAAAGCTGCTCAAACAGCTCTTCGATTACGTCCTTATGTGTCTCATGGAAAATCCCGGAAAACAGGGATTCACCCTGTGTCACATTAAAATCATCCATGATCATCTCATAATAATTGCGGTATTTTTTGCTTGGCATGAACTGAAATTCATAGCGTTCACTGCTGAAATCAATACCCTTTAGTGCCTTGTTCAGTTCCTTAAATTCACCCTGGGCAAGCTTCATATTCTCCTGTAATTTTGCCAGGAACTGCTCACGGAATTCCGTTTCTGCTGCTTCACGTGCGAACTGTACCTGATCCTCATATTTAAGAAGCTCTGAGCTTTTCAGTCTCTCATACACAGCTTCAAATTCAGGAAATCCGTCTAAGCTGGCCGCTGCACCAAAATCATGCTCCGTTTTATAGGAAGCCATGGCATTTACCATATCCTCTTTTGCAGTCTGGCATCTATCACTATTATACTTCCGCTTATTAAACGGTTTAAAGAAATATTCACTCTGAAACAGCTCAATTGTTTCTGCTCCCAGAGCTTTTTTATATTCCTGATTCCAGTTACTTAAGCGGTCACCTGCGGATGTACAAAGATCCGCTGCTGCCCTCTGTTCTTTGGTCTGTTTTTCCAGAAGTGTCTGTTTTCTGGTAATCAGATCCTGTATTCTGCTTCTCATCCCACCGATTTTTTCAGTATCAGAAAGAATAACTGCGTCCAGGCCACTAATTACTCGCTCCAATTCATCCAACTGCACTTGTTTCTGGATCAACGTAGAATTTTCTTTTAATTTCTGTATGTTTTCCTCACATTTCGCCATGGACTTAGTTACATTTTGGAGAACACCAATCACATCCAGCCGATACTTAATATCCACATCGCTATCCGTAGAAAGAAGCCCCAGCATCTGGTTCGCATCCGCTCGCTTCTTCTCCTGTTTTTCAATTGCATCACTCAGCGTCTGAAACTCTGTTTCCGCTTGTGCCAGCTGTACTGTAAAAGCATTTTTTCCGATAAACGGTACACGAAATACCTCTGGTTTGATAGCACTTGCCACACCATTCTGATATCTCATACAGCCCTTTGTTATGGAAATTGAATGCTTTTTCAACTCTTCATACCGCTCACACATCTGAACTTTACCAAGAACCATATTGCTATACTGACGGGCATATTTATTCTGGGATGTTACTATTTCTGCAAGAGTTCCCTCAGGTGCGGTATTATATTTTTCCAAATCTTTTGTATTAATAAGACCTACACCATAAACCTTTTTCTCTCTTCTAAGACGGTCATAAATGCCAAGAGCAATATCAAAATTTTCCGGTTCAACAAGCACATAAAAACGCTGTGTATTTAAATAACCTTCTACTGCATTTCTCCATTCTTCATCCTGGATTTCCAGCATTTCACAAAGCACTCCCGGCTGGATTTCCCTTCCAATTCCTGCAAATTCTTCTTGTACCTCTTCTACAAGAAGCTCTACACCAGAAGGATATGTCAGTTTTTTTCGCTTCAGCTTATTGATTTTTTTACTTAATTTTTCACGCTCATTATGATTCTGATTTAACTGAATCTGCAATTGTGCCAGCTCTCTTTGTAATTCCCCCAGTTTTTCCCCTTTAAAGTGAATCACCTGATCCGCAAGATTCTTTATCTCTGCAGTATTTATATCCGAATCCAGATTTTGAAGCTGTTTACGATATTCCAGAATACTTAACCCGGAATTCTTATTCCCTGCAGTCCAGTCATACTGCCCGGTTTCCTGCATAACTCCTAATAAGGCATCACATTCCTTAGCTGCCTGCGTTACACTCTGCCGCAATTTACGCTCCTCTTCGCAAGCTTCATTTCGTTTCTCCTGAAGTCTCTTCAGTTCTTTTTTCTCTTCCTCTAAAGCTACAAACTCCTGATTATTGCGCATTTCCACCCGAAGATTTGTAGCAATCTCCTGCTTCTCTAAACGCTCCTTCTGAAGAAGCTCCAGCTGTGCTTTTGCCTGAGAAAGACGGATTTCCTCACTCTTTTTCGCCTCCTCATTGCTGCTGATCTGGCTTTCTACCAGTTCCAGATTACTACGTTTCAGAAAATATTCATACATTTCATCTTTCTCAATATGCTTCTGCACACGCTGGTGAAGTGTCTGGATATTTTCCAGCTTTTTCATTCTCTTTTTTACATTATCCAATGTACGTTCCATGTCCTGATAGGTACGCACATTCTCTCGCAACACATCAATGTTAACCTCTTTTTCATCCAGGACATAGGAATAAACAAAGTCCTTAATATCGTCAATCGGCTTAAACGCAAGTGCTTTTGGAATCAGGCGGAAGAACTTATCTTCAATCCTTCCAAGCCTTGTTGTAACCATTTTACGTGCTTCCACATTGGTCTTGCACCACTGACGGATATCTATGTTTGACCCTCGAAATTCTGCTATAGACTTCACTTGTTTTCCATATAGAAAAAGATCATCTGAAAGTCTTGTATTCTCCATCAGATAACGTACTGTAGTCTCCTGTTCTTCTGAAGAAGAATCTACTACTGCACCTATAATAAAATATCTATCCTTACTTTCCTCATAAAATTCCAGCGCAACATGGGAACTGATTTCTCCGGTCCGTTCATATGGCTGGTTTTCTTTTCCTGTTTTACAACGGATATAACCAGTCAGTTTTCGCTTTCCATTCTCATGAGCCGCTTTGTTAAAATAGCCCGTAGAACAGATGATCACAAACTGAATTGCATCCAGAAGAGTAGATTTTCCAGCGCCATTTTCCCCTGATAAAAGAGTGGAATCTCCAAACTCAATTGTACAGTTATTAAATCTGTGCCAGTTAATCAGCTTCATCCTCGTCAGTTTCTTCATCGCTTACGTTCTTTCCCTTTC
The DNA here is from genome assembly GCA_934394545.1 of uncultured Blautia sp. GTDB lineage: Bacteria > Bacillota > Clostridia > Lachnospirales > Lachnospiraceae > Blautia_A. Next base: position 105,416 of record CAKRRG010000002.1, on the reverse strand, counting down.
TGTATGTTTCCAGTTTCTCATATGCAGCCTTAATATCCTCCACCCGGACCGCCATCAGGATGGAATCGTAAATCAAAATACGGGATTCTTCATCCCCCATATCCCTATCCAGAATCTCTACGATCTGGTATCTGCGGAACAAACTTAACGCATTTCGCATAGTTGTTTTATCAATTATTTTATCACGGATATTCAGGCTGATAAACTTATCCTGAATATCACCAAGGTTTACAATTACCTCTTCTACAGCAGAAAGCTCACGCTTTTTTTCATCATAAAGAATCCGCAGGATCAATAGCACAATAGAATCATATAGTTTCAGATTCATCCTGTTGATCCCTCTGGGACTGGTTAATTGAATCACTCCGTATTCCTCATTTATTTCAAGACGATACCCCAGAACGCCCAGATATTCTTTAAATTCTTTTCGGTATTTCAGCACGAAGTAGTAATCTGCCTTCGTATTTTGATTCCCCTTACACACAAAACAGGTTCCCAGAAGACGGTTGCACACTCTGCCGAAATTATCCTTTTCTTTTTGCAGCATTCCTTCCAGATATTCCATTCTATTTCCTCCGTATCCGAAAATCTTTGAAGCGGTATCCATTCACTTCCCGCTCTTCCAATGGCTCTATCAGATAGTCCATATTCTTACGTTGTCCGTAAAGACGCACATAAATCAGTTTAATAAAATCGTCTTCATGATCAAGGGGTAGCTGGCTGGCTTCCATTTCTTCTTTTTCCCCCAGCTGACTGTCAACATAAGACTGGATTTTTTCTAAGCTGACTACCTTCTGGATCTTTGCAGCCATTTTTCTCATTTTTTCACGGCGAAGCTCTTTGTCCGGCTCTTCCTCATCAAGACTGGCTGGGACAAATTCGCCCTTGCCTTCCACAGCCAGATACAATGAGCTTTGTTCCAAAATAGAACACTGATAAATACGCACCAGATCATCCAGAAAATCGATTCTGTAAATTCCACTAAGATCCATATTTTCTCTGTTAATCTCCTCATTGATCCCCATAAGGATTTCTTTCAGCTGTCCCCGCACATCTTCATTTCCCGCAAGCAAAAATTTGGCACGGTTAATAGCCGCACGCTGATATTGGGTATTCTTCTGGTTGATTTCCTGAAGAATTTCATCCATGTTGCGAAAGGCCTCAATAATTTCATGAAGAAAATGATACGTCAGCTCACGTCCTTCTTCTTTTGAAATTTCCCGTATAGACGCAATTTCTGCAGAAGCCTTTTCCAGAAAGTCTTCATTGTGGCTTTTTTGCTCCAAGCTTTCTATAATTTCCGGGCGGAACTTAGAAACATTATCAGAAGTCAAAAGACGATGATACGCCTTGTCTACAATATTTGTAATATAATCATTAAACAAAGCATCCATGATCTGTGCCACTGTACTGTGTCTGGTAAGGTCATCAATATAATGCTTAATGTTAGAATTGAGATTTTTTAGTCCGGTAATGAGATAATCTGTATTTTCCCATATCTGCATAAGTACGATACCGGGCCTGTCCATGCTTCCCTTTACCAGACTGTAAATGGTATAAATGTAGCCCTGATATTCTATTTGCTTGCCATCTGCAATATCCAGCAGTGTCTTGATCACCTTCACCGCATATTCTTCAAAATTCACACGCTGCACATAGCTTTTGTCTGTCTCCACTTCTATCCAGCCATAATATTCCAGACGGCGCAAAATTCCATTTGCCCGGCTTCTGCTGTCATTTGACTGAAATTCTTCTTCCACCAGCTGTGCTGCATTTTCCTGTTCAAAATAAAATTCCAGTTCATCCACCAGAACCTCTCTTTCCACGCCAAAAGAAAGCTGGTGCTCCATAATGGAAAACAGCCGGCTGATACATTCCCAGTATACAATTCGATTAGGAGAGGACAATGGGACAAAGAAATTGTCCGGAATCACATGAAACATAAAGAATATCCTTTCTGTAACTATATTTTATTGCACAGTCTTTCTCAGATGACCAGGCGCAGAACTCCCAATACCAGTAAATGCGCCGGATAAAAAATGTAGAAAAACCATTTAGAAAAAGCAGTATGTTTCTCAGAACGTTTTCCATTATACAAGTAAATGATGCAGATACCGGAAAGCAGGATTCCGGAAACAGCACCCAAGGTTTGTAAAATGCTTACGCTAAGCGTTGTTGTTTCCATATTTTCTATAAAATTTAAAATCCCGAAGAATAACATTGCTTTTCCGAAAACAGACCAAAGACGCTTATTTCGTTCGCTTACCGAAAGCGTTTTCCCCTGAGAACCTATTGCTCCACAAGAAGCAAACCAGTAAGTAAAAACCGGCGCCAGTAATGCCCAGTCACTGTACACCGAAATGAATACCAGCCCCAGAATACGAAGAGTCTGATGTCTGCCTGAGGGAATTCTTTCCATTGTATAAAGGATCAAAAAACACAAAAAAAGCGTAAACAGCATATTCATATTTACAAATTGGAGAACCCTTTCCTCTGTAAAGGCCAGACAGAAGGGAATCTCAGAGATTACGGCAAACAGAAGCAGCCGTTTGCCGTATTTTTCTTTGGAATGCGTATAGCCGTAGCCCTCTACCAAAAAATAACACATGGTAATAGCAGTAAAATACCCCACATCCACCAAGACCTGGAAAAGGAATGTATCCGGTTCCAGGAAGATGTTAGCAATATGATTCAACAGCATGGTAAACATGGCTATATATTTAATTTGTTCTCGATTCATTTTGACCAAAACCTTCTTGTGCTTCGCGAAGCTCTAATTCTATCTTCTTCGTCTCATCTTTATCAATATGGAAATCAAATCTTTTTCCAAGAATCGTTCCATCAGGCAAACGCCTTCCGGTAATCAGCCTGTAGGCCCCAGGCATAATGTCAAGCTCTAGCATTCCATTCTCCCACTTGCAGTTTCTGAAATCCAAAGTCAGATAACCTTCACCGTCAGTGACTGCAAGAGTCCAGTCCTGAAGATATTCCCAGTCCTCTTTTTCCCCGGAAAGGACCGTAAGGTGGGACTCTTTGCGGCTTTCCTCCAGCACTGCTGCAAATTTCCTTCCATCCCAGTATTCAATAGCACCATCTGCCGGATTAAGACGGGATGGAATTCCAAGGGTTCTTGCAATTGCCACAAACAAAACCTTATGAGATTTCTCACCTGCAATTCCCAGATCCAGAGCCGCACCGGGAGTTGTGTATGCAGTTACACGTTCCTTATCGTTTCGCACAGAAATATTGTTCTTGATCCAGGTCCAGATGCTCTTCGGATCCCCTTCAAAAGCATTCCTCTGTTTCTCATCAAAATATCCCAGAATCTTCTTTCTCCATTTCGTAAGAACCTCATTTTCTACACGTGGATTCCATACATATGGTATGTAAATCTCATCCGGGTTAAATTCCCGATAAACAGAAGACTCCTGATAATGCCCTTCCAGCACTTCCGGAAACGCATCTCTTCTGTCTTTCTCAGACAGAACATCCATCATCGGTTCCACCTCTTCTATAGTATGTCCGAAAAGGCAGCGTTTCCATAGTGGCTGAAACTTTTCAATCTTGCGCCGACAATGTTCTGTCTCTTCCGCAACCCGGCGCTGATTCTCCAGTTCCTGTTCTTTTGTTATGGTCCATTTCGTTCTTCCCGTACTCTCAGGTGCATTCATGTCAAAATCCACCCAAAGTTCCTCTTCATATTCCTCTCCAAGAGTACAGACAAATGTATGGCCTTCTCTTGTATCGATTACTTTTTCTCCATAAGCGCCGCCATAAACAGCACAGATCAACAGACTGCCAAGTCCTGTTTCAAAAGAAATACAGCCATCTTCATTCGTCAAAAGCCGGGTAATAGGAGAAAATTCTCCGTAATTCATCACCTCCGCCTGAACCCTTGCACCAGCTACCGGAGTACCATCCAAATCCTCAACACAGATTGTAATCCGCCTTGTTTTTGCATATCTGCCAAGAAGATTCAGGATACGATTCATTCCGTCTTTTCCAATTACTTCTTCATCCGGCATGGCACGGTCATACCATCTGGAACCGATCATCATGGCTCTTGATGCTGCATTTGTAAACTTGCCCTTATCAAGAACAGCTTCCGGTTCGCAGGCTCCCAGATAATGCCAGTCACCATCGCACCACACTTCCACCCAGACATGATTTCCGTCACAGTGAGACCATCTTTGCACATATGCTGCTCTGGCTGGAATTCCAGCACTTCTCAGCACATTTATCACAAAAACCGTTTCTTCTCCACCACGACCTACACCACTTCTGTATACTTCCAGTGCCGAACCGGTACGCAAGTCCGTTTCCTGATACATCACCTCTCCTGCACACCAGTGATTAATTTCCAATGCCGCTTCCATCATACTCATCCCCTGGATCCGATCCTTGATCTTCTCCCAGAAAAAGGTACGGCAAGGCTTGATTTCCTCATCATTTATACGATGAAAAAGCACATAATTCAGGAAATAAAGCTCTGGATATTCCCTTACATAAGATGAATTTTTCCAGAGATAAATTCCCTGCTGCACATAATCCAGATAAGTATCAAATGTGTAATTCCCCACATCGCTATATGGCATATTACTGTAAAGATACTTCATTCCGATTACAATATCAGCACTTAATGCTTCCATTCTTTTCTTTATTTCTTTCGCCATTTCCGGCAGTTCCCTGGAAAAATCTTCAAAGTCTCTTTCTATTCTGTCCTTATTTTTTTCAAGAAACATCTTTTTGTCTCCTTCTTTAAACCAGCATGTTCACAATGTTACCGTAGCCAACGTCCCAAGCCAACCGGGACTTTTGATTTTTGAAGCAACAAAGGTTCTGTCATGACATTTTTGTGTCTTGACAGAACCCTGGTCACTTACTCCATTATTCCATTTTTTCTATTCTTTTGTCAATATATAAAGACAAAAAATCCACACTGCCACTAACGCCCAGAGTACTGCTGTTCAGACTCAGGTCGTAATTATGTGACTCAGACCATTTGGTTTTGCAATGGCTGTCATGATATTTTTTACGTTTTCTGTCCTTTTCCCGGATGAAACGCTCAGCCTCTTTCTCATTCTTTCCATAAAGCTTGGATACACGGGCAATTTTGTGATCCATGTTTCCAATAATGAAAATAGAAATCAGCCCCGGATAGTCCTTAAGGATTGTTTCTGAACAACGTCCTACAACCACAAAGGATTCTCCTTTCTCAGCTTTTTCCCGCAGGAAATTAAACTGCATCATAGCAACATTGTCAGCTGGAGAGCTGCTCATTCCTTTTACCGTTCTGTAAAGGAATTTGTTATGCTTCATCTCATCATAGATTTCCAGATCCTCCGTTTTTACATTATGAAGATCTGCAACTTCTCTTAAAAGATTGTGATCATAAAGAGACAATCCATAACGTTTTGCAATTCGCTCTGCAATCTCGTGTCCTGCACTTCCGAACTCTCGTCCGATAGAAATAATTACCTGTTTCTGTGTTTTCATGGTATCCTCCTTTCTAAGCAAAATTGAAATGCATTATAAATATCTTGCATAGATCATCAGCATGGAAATAAGGATTACCAGGATCGTGGCTGGTGCCATTGCCTTACAATATTTTCCCCACTTGATCATATGACCGCTCTTAGCTGCTGTTGCAATACCAACTACGTTTGCGGAAGCTCCGATAGGAGTTGCGCTTCCACCAATATCAGTACCCATTGCAAGAGCCCATGCAAGAATGGAAATATTAATTCCCTGTGCTGCTGCCAAATCGTTGATAACCGGAATCATAGTAGCTGCAAACGGGATATTATCAATAAATGCACTTGCCACAGCAGATACCCAGATAATGATAGCAATCATGATCTTCAGATTTCCACCGCTTACCTTACCAATAAATCCTGCAAGAATTGTCAGGATGCCAGTCTGCTCCAGACCACCTACAACTACAAAAAGTCCTACAAAGAACAACAGGGTTTTGTAATCAACTTTTTTCAGAAGATCTATAGCATCTTTTCCTGAAGTGATCAATGTGATAGCTGCAATAAATACACCGATACAGGATACGGTAAGTCCTGTCGCTGAATGTGATACCAGTAAAACAACTGCACAAAGGAAGATCACGCAGCTGATAGTAAATCCTTTCTTGCTTACAATAGCTTCTTCCGGATCCGGTAAAGTGGATGGGTCGATTTTTCCCGCATTCTCTGTAAGTTCCTTGCGGAAAACAAAGTAAAAGTAAATTACAACAAGTATCAATGCTACAAATGCGATCAGACCTGTATTGGTCAGGAAATCCGCAAAGGAAAATCCAAAGGAGGTTCCTATGATAATGTTCGGCGGATCTCCACACATAGTAGCAGATCCACCCAGGTTGGCACAGAAAATTTCTGCAAGGATCATTGGAACCGGGTTGAATTTAAGCAACTGTGACAATTCTACTGTAACCGCTGCCAGAAACAGGATTACGGTAATACTGTCGATAAACATAGCAAGTACAAAAGACAGGAGCATAAATGTAATAAAAATCGGGATGATCTGGTATTTTACCATTTTTGCGATTTTCATACATAACCAACGGAAAAATCCGGAATTTGCCATTCCTTCAACCATGATCATCATACCAGCAATGAACACGATGGTTTCCCAGTTGATTCCGGCAGAGGCTTCCCCTGCTTCACCTGCGGTGTGCCAGAATTCCGGTGAAAAAATACTATGTATATTCAATGTTTCAATAATTGCCTGAGGGCTGTGCATACAGATTCCGAATACAAGAATCAATGTAAGAACCGCACATCCCAGTGTAACAATATGTCTTTCCCAGACCTCTGTAATGATCAATATGAACATTGCCAGGAAAATAATTACTGCTAAAATCTGTGCTATCATTTCTTTCCTCCATGACTGTCAAACCATGCCATCCAGATACCTGCGGCAATAGCTGCAACAATCATTACTCCTATAAAAATATTAAGTAACATATGGTGTCATACCTCCAATCATATACGTTTGTTTACATGGAAAAACAAGGGTATATGATTCTCAGAGGCTCTGTCCATCCTGATGATGGATGTAACAGATGATAAACCGTCTGCCATCCGTGTCATTTCTAGTCAACAGACGCTTTTTGGTTTTATAGAATACGGTATTCGCAAGCAGAACTGCCAGCATGATGAACACCACGATTTCCACACTGCTCCTGCAACGAAGACGCTGGTCCGTCTCCAGTCTTACAGACACTTGCCGAAGTCCTGTCAATTCTTCCGCACTTGTCTGGGCACTTCTGGAAAACTCAGGTGAGATCAAAGAAGCGGAGGCCGGTTTCAAATCATAAATATGCATAACATTCTTCGCCTCCATGCCGGCAAAGAAAATACATAGCACTGCCACTGCCACACTGAAAAGCAGACAGATGCCACGGCTTACACATTCAGTTTTTTTCACTTGGCCTCACCTCGATACCTAAAAAAATTCGTATCTATAATAGCAGATTCCAGGATTTTTTTCAACCACTTTAAAAGACAGACTGAAGCACATCTCTTTCGATGTTTTCCAGCCTGTCTTTCCAATTAAGCAATTCTGTTTTTATCGATTATTCTGCGTCGTCTGTTGTTTCAGTCTCAGCATCTGCATCTGCTTCAGTTGCAGCATCATCGCTGTCCTCGAACGGGATAACTGCTCCGTCATATTTCTCGTTGATGAAATCTTTGATCTCGTCAGATTTTAATACGTCTACAAGCGCTTTGATCTTGTCGCTGTTCTCGTTTCCTTCTTTTACTGCGATTACGTTTACATAAGTTTTTGCAGCTTCAGAATCAGAGGTCTCATATGCAAGTGCATCTTTGGATACAGAGTAACCAGCCTGAAGTGCATAGTTTCCGTTAAGGACAATGTAAGAAGTCTCTTCTGCAACACGCGCTACCTGCTCAGCTGCAAGCTCAACGATTTCTACGTTGTATGGGTTCTCCTCAATATCGTTTACCGTTGCCTCAAGGCCAGCACCGTCTTTCAGTTTGATAATTCCGTTGTCCTGGAGAAGGAGAAGTGCTCTTGCCTCGTTTGTGGTATCGTTCGGTACTGCGATCGTGTCGCCGTCTGCGATATCATCAAGGCTGGACTTTGTTCCCGGATAAATTCCAAATGGCTCGTAGTGGATTCCGCCTGCATTTACAAGGTGGGTTCCTTTCTCCTCGTTGAAGCTGTTCAGATATGGAATGTGCTGGAAATAGTTTGCATCGAAATCACCACTCTCTACAACTTCATTTGGCTGTACATAATCATCAAATACCGTTACCTCAAGGTCATAGCCTTCCTCTTCAAGAATAGGCTTTGCTGCCTCAAGGATTTCAGAATGTGGTGTCTCAGAAGCTGCTACTGTGATGGTTTTGTCATCATCTGCCGCGAATACAACAGATGTTCCAACTGTTCCAAGTACTAATGCTCCTGTAAGAGCTGCTGCGATTAATTTTTTCATAATAGTTTCCTCCTCATTTTTAAAAATTATATTTATTGTTATTATTTTATTCTCTATTTTCGTTTGTCCAGCTTGTTGGCAATCAACATACCAATGGTCTGGAAAATCTGCACCAGTACTACCAGAAGAATAACTGTTACCAGCATAATATCTGTCTGCCAGCGGTTATATCCATATCGCACTGCAATGTCTCCAAGTCCGCCGCCTCCTACGGTTCCTGCCATTGCGGAGTAACCAAGGATAGTCCCTGTTACAATGGTAGCTCCTGAGATCAGGGATGTTCTTGCTTCTACCAGCATTACCCTAAATACGATCTGAAGATTACTTGCTCCCATGGATCTTGCAGCCTCGATAACTCCCGCATCTACTTCATTCAGAGAAGACTCTACCATTCGTCCGATAAAAGGGATTGCCGCAATGGTAAGGGGTACGATAGTAGCTGTAGTTCCATAGCTTTTTCCTACCAGAAATCTGGTGAATGGAATGAGCAGGATCAAAAGGATCAAAAATGGGATACTTCGGAAAATATTGGCAATCACATCCAGGATCTTATAAAGTACTGCATTTGGCCGCAGACCTTCTTTATCAGATACTTTCAGCAGAATACCAAGGGGCATTCCGAATACATATCCAAAAAAGGTGGAGAAAAGTGTCATGTATAAAGTCTCACCCACACCTGCTATAATCATATCGGTTACTTGCTTCGTCCACATAATCAGTTCGCCTCCCCTATTGCAAGTCCACGTTCTGTAAGATATTCTTTCATTTCCTGTACATGAGTGCTGCCATTCATAAACTGGAGAATCATCTCTCCTTTGGCTACACCGCCAACATTTTTGGTATCGGCTTTCAGGATGTTTACAGGTTCGTGGAACGTTAATACAAGGTTTGCGATAACCGGTTCAAATGCAGAGTTTTCGGAAAATACAATTCGAATGATTTCACCGCTTTGAATCTCGGGCTGAGTCTGTTTCTGGCTTTCTACCTCAGATCCGGTATCCCGGCTGATCAGTTCTTTGGCCACCTGTGATTTCGGATGGTTGAAAATATCCTCTACCAGTCCCTGCTCTTTTACCTCACCCTCTTTCATAATCGCCACATGAGTACAAATCTCACGGACAACTGACATCTGATGGGTAATGATCACAATTGTGATTCCAAATTTCTGATTGATGTCCTTCAAAAGCTCTAATATGGAAGATGTTGTCTGAGGATCCAGGGCGCTTGTAGCTTCATCACAAAGCAGAATCTGTGGATTGGAAGCCAGAGCTCTGGCAATTGCCACTCTTTGTTTCTGACCACCGGAGAGCTGTGCCGGATATGCTTTCGCTTTATCTGCCAGTCCTACAATTTCCAGTAACTCAAGAGCCTTTGCTCTTGCTTCAGCTTTTTTCTTCCCCTGAATGTACAACGGAAAACAAATATTTTCCAGTACGTTTTTTTGCATAAGCAGGTTGAAATGCTGAAAGATCATTCCTATTTTTTCCCGCTCTTTGCGAAGTTCCTTTGGCGAAAATTCGCCAAGAGATTTTCCATCTATGAGAACTTTTCCTTCTGATGGAACTTCAAGAAAATTCATGCAGCGCACCAGGGTACTTTTTCCTGCACCGGACATTCCGATGATTCCGTAAATATCTCCGGATTCAATGGAGAGACTTACGTTTTTCAGTGCGTGTACAGAACCATCTTTTGTCTCGAAGGTTTTGCTCACATTTTGAATAAGTATTGAAGACATGTCTTTCCTCTTTCCTTGTTTTTGGTTATTTCATCGTCGATAAACATACTATAACACATTTTATAATAAAGTGTTAATTCTTAAAACTTAGTGCTAGCTATAGGTATAAGCTATAGCTCTAGCGTAATGCTTTATCTTTATATTTAGAAATTTCTTCCAAGTACTTCTGTCCTAACTTACTGATCGTGGTGCCTTTTCTTGCCAGGTAGCCAATGGTCATCACTTCGCCGGAGTCAAGTTTCACGGCGCAGTAGTCGGAGCCGTTCAGTTCTTCGCAGATGATGCCGGAGCAGAGAGTGTAGCCGTTGAGGCCCACCATCAGGTTCAGGAGGGTGGCGCGGTCGTTGGCTTTGATGAGACGTTTGTACTCGTAGGTGCTCAGAACCTCTTCTGCAAAGTAGAAGGAGTTATAGGTGCCCTGCTCGAAGGAGAGACAGGGGTATTCCCGGAGGTCTTCCAGGGTGATCAGCTCCCGGTTGGCGAGGGGGTGTCCTTTCCACATGTAGACGTAGATGCTGCACTCCAGGATCGGGTGAAATTCCAGGTTAAACTCATGGAAAAGCTTCTCCAGTACTTTATGGTTAAAGTCATTTAGGTAAAGGATGCCGATCTCGCTTTTGAAATCTTTTACATCGGTGATAATGTCGTAGGTGCGTGTCTCATGGACGGCAAATTCATATTCGTCCATTCCGAACTGTTTGACCATTTCCACGAAGGCGTTTACCGCAAAGGTGTAGTGCTGCATGGAGACGCTGAATTTCTTTTTCGTGTGCTCCTTGGAGACGTATTTGGATTCGATCAGCTCATACTGCTCCACCACCTGACGGGCGTAGCCCAGGAATTCCTCACCCTCTGGGGTTACGGAAATTCCACGGTTTGTCCTGCGGAAAAGCTCTACCCCGATTTCCTCTTCCAGTTCCCTGATTGCGGAAGATAAACTTGGCTGTGATATAAAAAGATTCCGGGCAGCTTCATTCATGGAATTGGAATTTGCCACCATAATCGCGTAACGAAGTTGTGCCAGGGTCATATGGATTCCTCTTTTCTGTATTGTTCTATTTTACAGGTATGCACCTGTGTTTTTTTATCATAATTAATTCCGACTAACAGCAAGTTTCCCTTGTATTCTTCCAAACTGCGACAGTATTCTTTCTCCTTAATTTGCTGGATTGCACCTTCTGCATTTTTGTCCCACTTTAATTCAACAACCAATGCAGGCTTATCCATGAATCGCTTTCTCGGAACATAAACAAGGTCTGCAAAACCTTTTCCACCCGAGAGTTCCCGGTGTACTGTGTAAAAATTACGTGCTGCATAAAGTGCAAGCGAAATGGTATAGCTAAGCGCATTTTCGTCATTATATTGGAGATGAGATGTCTCAAAGTGCGCCTGCCGGATGCCCTCTGCAACCTGCTCTTCTCTTCCCTGCCATATGGCTTGTAATGTATCTGCTGAACTTTTTAATGCTTTAGAAACTTCACCCCAATCAGACACAGCAATAGCGCTTACATATTCGGAACGAATCTCCTCATTTGGAATAAAAACTGTTTTATCCGCATAACAATACCCCAGATAGCCCAAATGAATCAACAGTGTCAGCACATCATCCTCTGTTCTGAAAGTTGTCATATCATTTGTAAAACTTCTGGTGTTCACTGGCACTTCTTCTCCGGCAATCATACTTAAAATATCATCCCGTAGTCCTTCAAAATTCATATCAATATAGATCTGTAATGCCTCAAAAGTCTCAGTCTGGTTCCAATAATTTCCCAGTTTTCCAAGGCGCATGCAGCTCACAACCGACTTCGGGCTATACACAGACTCAACCTCTTCAAAGGAATAGCCATCATACCAGTTTTTAATTTCATTAATGTCCATCTGATATTTCTGGCAAAGTGCTTCTACTTCTTTCTCTATAAAGCCTACATATTCAGCCAAAGGTCCCGGATCGATCATGGAAAATTCATCGAACATATTCAGCGCACTGTGGGTTCCATATTTCTTTATTGGCAGAATTCCCGTCATATAGGCAAGATAAATATATTCTTTATCCTTAAGCAGATCACGCAGAAAATCAAGGTAAGTTTCCTGTGCAGCTTTATCATGCTTAAATTCCCGGAAAATACAGTCCCATTCATCAATAATAACTACAAAAGGACACTCACTTTCTGCAAAAATCTCCTGCATGGTTTCCGCCAGATCATTTTCATCATATAGTTCCACATCAGGATACTGCTTCTTCAATTCGCGGATTACTTTACCTGCCACCCTCTTCAGTAATTCCTGCACATTTGAACTTCTGCTCAGAAATTCCTGCATATTCAGAAAGATGGTATCGTATTTATTCAAATGCGCCTCAAAGCTTTCATCCTTGGCAATTTCCAAACTGGAAAAGAGTTCTCTGGAATCGCAGCCCCTACTGTAATAAGCCGTAAGCATATCTGCTGCCATAGACTTTCCAAAACGCCTTGGCCTGCTGACGCATACACAGGACTGCAACGTATCGACAATACTATTTGTATATTTTATTAATCCTGTTTTATCCACATAAATATCCGAATTCACCGCTCTTCTAAATTTATTATTCCCCGGATTCAAGTAGATTCCCATAGGTCAGCCGTCCTTTCTGCGATTTTGCGTTACCAATAAATAATAACAATTTTCTTCTATATTAACACAACGACATCACCAAAGATATTACTCGTATTCTTCCTCGGATTCCTCACTGCTCTCCCCGCCCATCCGCACACGGATTCCGTTGATCTCTACGTCTTCCATAGGAATCACCAGACACTTGCGGCCGTCAATGATCCTGGTCTCCACCAGTTCTACTTTATCTGGTTCTACATGGATTACTACATCCGGCGTTTTAATCTCGAACTTACGGGTGTTGGTGATGTTTGAGGCTACCATGGTGGCTTTTTCACCTGCTACAGCCTCGTACTGGTTGTCAAAGGTTTCCAGTTTTTCGTCTTCTACACCGCAATCCTCAAAGAGGCGCTTCACCTCTGACTGGGTGAGCACAACCGGGTCTGGGGAATCTTTCTGGGCTTCGATGATCTCATTCAACTTCTCATGGATTCCAATAACGGTGTCATACTGACAGTCGTCCCCAAGGGTTTCCTCTACAAGCATATTGAAAGAATCACGCTGTCCGCCTGCGGAAAGCGGAGCAGTACAGCCAAACACTTCATCTACAAAAATATCGTGAAGCTGCTCTGCATTCTTAGAATAGTAGAGCATGCCGTGGATGTCTGTGCTTCTGTCATTAAATAACGGAAAAAGGAAACCATTCTCTGGCATTTCCACGATCCAATCACGGATACGGTCCTGAATCAGATTTGCCTCTGCATTGTAGCAAAGACCTGCCTTAGATAATTTCACCGGACAGATACTGCAGAGAAGGTGCTCATAAATCTCTTCAGAAGCATCATCCATATCGATTCCATCTGAAGTTCTTCCCGGGATATCGTACACAGCATGTACCAGGATTATGTAGTAATTTTCCGGATAATCATAATTTTCGATAATTTTGTCATAAAAGTTCTCAATTAAAGCGTCATCCTTCAGTTTGCTGGCACGGAGCTTCATCAAAAACTCGTGCTTGCCGCCCTCTTTTTCCTCGCTTAACGGAAACTCCATATTCATCAGGTTCTTTCCCAAAGTACCGGAAAGTGTTTTCTTGAATATTTCGAAATATTTGAACATTTCTTCCTCCGAAAGGGAAAGGAATGCTTCTTTCAGCTCTGTTTTTTTATTCTTCTCAGCATCCACATAGCAGCCGCAAATTCTGGTAATGTTGCAATTGGCTAGTGTCAGCTGTTTTTTGATTTCGGAAATTTCTTTTTTGTTCATCTATTTAAGTCCTCCAGTATTTCAGAAAATATATTTTCAAAACTTATATTTAGGTTGCATTTCCAATCAAAACTTTCTTCCCACAAAACGCGAATCCATAATGCCTGATCCGTTCTTTCGGGATTCCTCTTGCCAGCAGTTCCGTATCGTACTGCTTTTCTTCTATTTGAAACCAGTGCATTTCCGCTGGTATCTGCCCAGTAAGTTCCATATTCTCCGGTATCCAGATATTTTGTAATTGACCATGGATTATAGATATCTTTCCTTTTTCCAAAGGAAAATCCATCATACCAGTAACGGATATTTTCTCTTTCTGCAAACAGACCATTATTCTCCAACGCGTGGAAGACTTCCTCTTCTGTAAAACCAAAGGAACTGCTGTACTTTTCTGATGTTGTTGTTACTACCTCAAGATTATTCAGATCCGAAAAGATTGATTCTTTACTGACTCTCGTAATTCCGGTCATCAAGCCACGTTCCATATATGGATTCGTCTTAAATGTAGAGTTAAACAAGCTTCTGATAAATGCAGTAAGCTTCTCCCAATAGCCATGGATATATGCCTCCTGCAAAGGGGTATCATACTCATCCAGGAGGACAATCACTTTTTTATTGTAATATCGGCTTAAATAATCAGACATATAATTAATTGCTACTGCCGCTGCATCATCTGACATATTTTCCTCAACTGAGTCAAAATATGCGCAGTCTTTTTCATTTAGCAATTTGCTGAAACGTATAAATCCAAATGTACTATATAACTTCACCAGTTTACGGATAACTGCCCTTCTTGCAGACTCATAGGTTGTTGCCTTAATATCCGCAAAATACGGTCCGCATTCTGAGTCATTTATGGAAAAGAAATACTCAACCATACTCATATTCAGCGTCTTACCAAATCTTCTGGGACGGGTGATCAATGTAACACTATCCTGATTTCCAATGGAAATTACTGATTTCATACGTTTGTTTTCCTTTCTGATTAACGCAACGATACATGTATGGAATTTCTTTTTCATAGTTTATCAAATTATAAAGGAATTTGGTAGAGGTTTATTTCAAGACTTACTTACAGGAACAATAAATCATGATTAATGGTCGTATAAAATAACTCCTTAAACTTCTCCATATCCCGTGTCTGTCCCAGCGCCCACATCATTTTCGTCACAGATGCTTCCAGCGTCATATCATAAGACTCCAACACCGGGAACCTTTCCTTAATAATCTTTCCTACCTGATAAACCTCCATATCGCTGCCCTCGTGGGTAACCTGGGTCGCCATACACACCGGCTTTCCAGCCTCGATCCAATGGGCAATTGCTTCCATAAAATCGTCATTTTCATAATGAGGCAGTCCTCCCACACCGAAGGACTCAATGATCAGCCCATCATAGGAGGGGAAAAGGGCATCCAGCACTTTCCCGTCAATTCCCGGAATCAGCTTCAGCAGAAAAATCTTCTGGTTCATCTCATGGTAAAACACCAGTGGCTTGGTGGACTGATCCTTGTCATCAATATAAAAAATAATCTTCTTATCGTGAATGGACGCAATGTCCGGATAATTTATGCTGGAAAAAGCATTGTAGCTTTTGGAAAATTCCTTTTTCGCTCTGGTTCCTGCGATCACTTTTCCACCAAACACAATGGAAATTCCATGGGCCCGGTCGTGGGACGCAAAGCGGAGGCTGTCCAGAAGATTGGAACGGGCGTCTGTAATCGCCAGGTCAATGGGTTTCTGGGCACCGGTGATCACAATAGGCCTGCGGTTATTCTGGATCAGATAAGACAAAGCAGCCGCCGTATATGCCATAGTGTCCGTTCCATGGCAAAGCACAAAGCCATCATAAAATTCATATTTGGATTCGATCAGCCTGGCCAGCTTCAGCCAATGGTCTGCGCACACATTGGTGCTATCCAGGGCAAAAGGCTGAACGGTATCAATGGTGCAGAATTCCCGGGCTTCAGGAATATATTCCAGCAGTTCATCTGCGGAAATCTGCGGTGCCAGACCCTCTGCTGTATATTTGGAAGCAATGGTGCCCCCGGTTGCAATAAGAAGTATCTTTTTCATGTTGTCCCCCTGTACAAAAAGGGCCCGCCCGAATCACCCCAGGCAGGCTCTTTTATTATTTTCTCCAACTTATGCACTTTAATTCGTTTGCTGATGCGCTTAGTTCTCCTCAGCTGTCTCTTCTGTGGTATCCTCTGTAGTATCCTCAGAATCAGCTGCCTCTGTTGTATCAGCAGTTGTGTCTTCGCTTGTATCAGCTGTAGTCTCCTTGATGGTAAAGCTATGCGCATCTGTAATTGTCAAAGTAGAAAGTACTTTATCATTTACAGTAATATCCGCATCATCCAGCCATTTCTGAGTTGTCTCAGAATAGTAGGCACTGCGCTTGGTGTTCTCAAGAGATTCCTTCTTGGATGCTGTAGCATCCTCATCGTTTACCTTATCCATACGGAGTACATATATGCTGGAATCCGTCTCAACCAGTTCACCGTAAACCTCGCCATCCTTCAAAGTTCTCAGAGCCTCTACAACAGCATCGTCATAAGAATTGGAAATATCCTCATCGTCACTATCGTTTGTAAAAATAGTTCCGGTCAGTCCGCTGTAGGTATCGTCAACCGCCTTAGCAGTCTCACCCATGTCTGCTGTCGGATCCTCTTTCATCTTATCCAGAATCTCCTGTGCCTGCTCCTTGCGGGTAGCAATATCATCCTCTGTAAGGTCATCTCCGCTAATAGAAATGCTTACATAGCTGAAGGAAGACTGCTGTGCTTCTTCATCCGTTATGTCAACCTCTGCCTCATTGCGGATCGGATCGTAAATTCTCTGACGGTAGGTTTCAAGCTCCAGAAGAGTCTTAACCTGATCTTCAGAAACAGCCAGTTCCTTCAGGGTATCCTCGTCATTATCTTTCATAAACTGTGCTGCTGCATCTGCAATCGCAGTCTCATCATCAGAAGTAACTTCAACCCCGTAGTCAGCTGCCTTCTCCTTCATAATATACATCAGTTCAATCTGTTCCAGGAACTGTCCAACAGCCTGCTCTCCATATGTGGTGCCGGCATCCTCATCTACAACCTGGCTCCAGATATTCCCTGCGCTTCCCATGAAGCTCTTGTACATGGCAACTGTCTGCGCCTGTGACTCCCGGGCATACAGGCTTACCACACCCATAGGAATGTCTGTACCATCTACAGTAGCAACGGTCTTCTCTCCATCTATAGTCTTACTTCCGCAGCCGGAAAGCATTCCGATTGCCATTACGCCAGTCAATGCTGCTACGGTTGTGTTTCTCACGATTTTTTTCATATTGATCACCAATTACCCTTTCACTGATGTGCCGATCAGTCATCATGCAGATTCTGCACCCTTTCCCAATGCGGACACGCTAATAAGAGTATAAAACTTTTTTCCCATAAGGGCAAGTAGAAAGGGGAAAATCACACAAATTTCACGCATCCTCAACGAGCTCCATCAGTTCCTTTGCAAACACCGTCAGTGCCTGCACAATATCTCCCACCGGCGCAAATAAAAACTTCGGCTCCTTATCCGGTTTAAACTGCAGCTGCCTGCGATATTTGGCAACCAGCGGCGGAATCCCCTCTGGATTCAGATGTGCATTCTCATAAAGTGTAATTCTGATTTCTCTTTGCATCTGCTTGATTTCCGTAATGTACCCCTGACGCGCCAGTGCCTTCAGCCTTGCTATAGCCAGCAGGTTCAGCACCGCTTTCGGTGGCTCACCAAACCGGTCGATCAGCTCTTCCAGCATATCATCATAGTCCTGCTGGGATTCAATTCCTGCAATGCGCTTATAAATATCCAGTTTCTGAAACTCATTGCTGATATAGGTATCTGGAATAAAAGCATCCATATTCAAATCAATGGTAGTCTCGAAGTCCTCCATGGTATGAATCCCCTTAGCCTCCTTAACCGCTTCGCTGAGCATTTTACAATACAGATCGTAGCCCACTGCGTTCATATGTCCATGTTGCTGTGCACCCAGCAGGTTTCCTGCCCCTCGAAGCTCCAGATCACGCATGGCAATCTTAAATCCGCTTCCCAGATCCGTAAACTCACGGATAGCAGAAAGTCGTTTCTCAGCAACCTCACGAAGCATGGTATTCCTTCGGTACATCAGGAACGCATACGCCGTCCTGTTGGAGCGTCCGATCCTTCCTCTCAGCTGATAAAGCTGGGAAAGTCCATACTTATCAGAATCATGGATGATCATGGTGTTTACATTGGAAATATCCAGTCCTGTTTCAATAATAGTGGTAGAAACCAGCACATCAATATCTCCATTAATGAAATCATACATTACCCGTTCCAGTTCTCTCTCGCTCATCTGCCCATGGGCAAAATCAACCCTTGCATCCGGCACCAGCTTGGAAATCCGAAGGGCGACCTCATCAATATCTGTCACCCGGTTATAAACATAATAAACCTGGCCGCCTCTTCTCAGTTCTCTTCCAATAGCCTCCCTCACAGTTTCCTCATCATACTCCATCACATAAGTCTGAATCGGCATACGATCCATAGGAGGTTCTTCCAGCACACTCATATCACGGATCCCAATCATACTCATATGAAGGGTTCGTGGAATCGGTGTCGCAGTCAGAGTCAGAACATCAATGTCCTTTTTCAGCTGCTTGATTTTCTCCTTGTGGGTAACACCGAAACGCTGCTCCTCATCAACGATCAGAAGTCCCAGATTCTTGTATTCTACGTCCTTAGAAAGAACTCTATGGGTGCCCACCACAATATCCACCTGTCCTTTTTTCAGATCCTGAAGGGTCTTTTTCTGTTGGGCAGGTGTGCGGAAGCGGCAAAGCAGATCCACACGTACCGGAAAATCTTTCATTCTCTGGACAAAAGTATTATATACCTGCTGTGCCAAAATGGTGGTAGGTGCAAGGTAAACTACCTGTCTGCTTTCCTGTACCTCCTTAAAAGCAGCACGAAGAGCAATCTCTGTTTTTCCATAGCCCACATCACCACACACAAGACGATCCATGATTTTGGTGCTCTCCATGTCCCTTTTTGTGTCCTCAATGGCATTCAGCTGATCTTCCGTCTCCTCATAGGGGAACATCTCCTCAAATTCCCTCTGCCAGACCGTATCCGGACCACACACATAGCCCTCTTTTTCCTGGCGCACCGCGTAAAGCTCCACCAGCTCCTTGGCTATATTTTTTACAGCGCCCTTTACCTTGGATTTCGTACGATTCCATTCCTGTGTGCCAAGCTTATTTAATTTTGGTGCCTTGGCTGTGTCTGCACCGGAATACTTCTGTAATGCATCCAGCTGGGTTGCCAGAATGTACAGATTACTTCCATCACGATATTCAATCTTAATGTAATCTTTTAAAACCTTATCTACTTCTACCTTTTCGATTCCACGGTAAATTCCCAGTCCATGCTTTTCATGAACTACATAATCTCCAATGGAAAGCTCTGCAAAATCCTGGATCCGTTTGCCATTGTAAACTTTTTTCTTTTTCTTTTTTTTCTGCTCCTGACCGAAAATATCCGTTTCTGCAATAACCGCAAATTTAATCAATGGATACTCGAAGCCCTTCCGTGCATGCCCATAGAAAACTATGATTTCTCCGGAACCGATCACCCGGTCATAATCTGAACCATAAAAAGCATTCAGACCATTATCCTGCAGATCCTTCGCAAGTCGCTCTGCCCTCGTTCTGGAACCGGAAAGAAGTATGATCTGGTAACCTTTTTTCTTATACTTCTTCAGATCCTCCACCAGAAGCTCAAAGCTGCTGTTATAAGAAGTGACACTCTGCACGGTCAGATTGTATTTCTCCGGTGCAAAATTCCATTCCACGCCTCGTGGTTCCAAAGCAGATAAAGACACTGCCCGGCATTTATTCAGTTCTTTCTGAACCTTTGAAAATTGGCAGAGCCATTGTACCGGAAGGTTCTTTTCCCCTTTCTCTTCTCTGTGAATACGGCTTTGCTCATACTCTTCCTCTACACCTAATCCATTTTCCAAGATGCGGTTAGGTTCATCTAGAAACAGGAGCATTTTTTCTCTGGGAAAATAGTCCGCAAAAGAAACCATCTTTTTGCCGTCATTCCATTCCACCGCAGGATAAATGGCAATCTCATCCAAGGTTTCCAAAGAGCGCTGGCTCTCCGCATCAAAGCTTCGGATGGAATCCACCTCATCCCCCCATAGCTCGATTCTCCACGGGTTCTCTTCTGTCAGACAATAAATGTCTACAATACCACCACGCACAGAAAACTGACCAGGCATTTCTACCTGACCTACGCGTTGATATCCCAGCTGTACCAGGGTATTTTTCAGTGCATCCATATTGATCACACTGTCTGAATAGAAATGAAGTACCTTTTTCCCGATCTCCTCCAACGGCATCAGATAGTCCATGCAACCGTCAATGCTTGTCACAACGGTCAGTTCTTTTTGTTCCAGAAGTGCTTTTACCACGCACATTCTCTGACGAACCAGCAGATTTCCCTGAATGTCTGCCTGAAAAAACAGAAGATCCTTTGCCGGATAAAACATGGTATTTTTGTTATAAAAGCGCAAATCCTCATAAATTTCTTTGGCCTGACGCTCATCCCCTGCGATGACCAGCCGCAAGGGCGCTTTGCCGGAAAGCCCATGGATCAAATGTGCCTTCTGGGATTCCAGGCAGCCTGTGATCTGAACAATTCCCTGGTTCTTCTCAAGGCTCTTCTCTATTTCTTCAAATTCTGCCATCCCACTAAGAGGTTGGATAAATGAAAGCATGACTCTCCTCCTTCTTGGTTTTCCGTTCTTTCAGGAAAAAGAAGCCCAGTTTGTTAACTGGACTTCCTTCTGTTGTATTCATTCATAGCCGCATCCGGGCCATCTGTTATAATTTTTTCTACTGCATCTGCAGCAAGCTGGATTGTTTCATCCACAAGTCTGCGATCCTCTGCTGAAAAACGCCCAAGCACATGATCTGCAAGATCCCAGCCCTTAGGCTTTGCACCTACGCCAATCTTTATACGCATAAATTTCTGCGTTCCAAGCCTGCCGATAATGTCCTTCAATCCATTATGTCCGCCTGCACTGCCCTGTTTCCGGATACGAAGCTGTCCCGGTTCCAGATCAATATCATCCTGAATGATGATCAGCTGGCTCTCTGGATCAATTTTGAAATAGGCTGCCATTTCCTGCACCGGACCACCGCTTAAATTCATAAAGGACAAAGGCTTCATAAAAATCACCTTTTCTCCTCCAATAAAGCCAGAACCATACATGGCATTAAATTTTACGCCGCCCTGCGGAATCTTATGACGTTCCACAAGCAGGTCAATTGTGTCAAATCCCATATTGTGGCGGGTTGCTTCATACTGCTTTCCTGGATTTCCCAGACCAACAACTAAATACATACTCTTATTTTCCTTAATTTTATTATGACCGTACTGCCTGATTCGATTAATTAAAGTAAACCATTTCATCTGCCAAAGGCTCACAAGGTGTTACGTTCTCTGCATAAAGGACAATTCCTTCTCCCTGATATTCCGAACGGTTCTCAAAGGCAACCTTCGCCGTAACTTCAACCCACTCCCCTGGTTTCAGCTTCGGTGCATATGCACTCTTACAGATATATCCAAGGAAAGAAGTATCATCTGCACAGCAGGTCATAGCTGTACGTCCCGGAATAAAAAATTTGCTGCCCATTCCCCTTGGACGTCTTGCACGAGCTTTAAAGCGAAGGGTTTTTCCCACATAACGATCTGGATGGTCCATAGCATCTACAAACCAGATTCCGTAATCCTCCGGTGGAATGTCCACAATATCCGCATCCATGTCAAATGGCATCTGATCTGCGAAAATATCTGTCATCTCGCCCTCTTCATCTTCGAAAATAACCTCCGCACTTGGATTTACAACCTTAATACTTCTGCGGAAGTTTGCAAGAGGATATTCTTTCTTACACCGGTTGAATACCACCATATCTGAGTTGCGGGCCATATCCATAAAAATAGACTTCATATTCTGCATGTATACTTGAAATGTACTTGCATCCACACAGGTAATGTGCTGTTCAATTCCCCAGCCTGCCGGAAGCTTCATTTCCTCAAACTTGCTTACCAGCCACATTCCATTATATTCCATAACCACTCGCTCCGGCTGATGGATAATATCCAGGGCCTGGAGACGCTCTGGTGTGAGATCCTCTTCCTTCTCTATAACCTCAATTACAACATTATCCTTCGCAAGAGCATCCTCATCGTACTCTTCTTCTCCTTCCTCGCAGAGAATCAGAAGAGTCTTTCCCTCTGTACGGAAATAATCCTGCTGGAGAGTAAAACTGAGAAAAGAGGTCTTGCCGCTTTCCAGAAAACCGGTTATGAGATAAATCGGTACTGTAATTTCATCCATGTTACAGAAACCTCCCTGTATTTTTTATGCTACGCCAAAAAGCTGGGCAAGCTTATCTTCTTTTAATTTAGAGCCAATTACGCAAAGACGTCCGGTGTACTCTGGAGAGCCTTCACGAATTTCTGTTTCCTCCGGAACCATATCAAAATAAATCCAGGTTCCGTCTTCCGCGGGAAGCATTCCCTTCGCACGAAGAATCACACCATACTCATCAGAAGAGGAAAGCTCCTCAAGCATCTTCTCAAGATTCTCTCTTGTAAATTTCTTAATAGTCTCACGTCCCCAGCTGGTAAATACCTCATCTGCATGATGATGGTGATGATCATGTCCACAGCCACACTCTCCATCATGGTCGTGATGATGATGCTCATGCTCGTGGTCATGATCATGTCCGCAGCCACACTCTCCATCATGGTCGTGATGATGATGCTCATGCTCGTGATCATGGTCATGTCCGCAGCCACACTCTCCATCATGGTCGTGATGATGATGCTCATGCTCGTGATCATGGTCATGTCCGCAGCAGCATTCCTCATCATGATCGTGATGATGGTGATGATGATGCTCTTCCTCTAACAACTCATCTGCCAGAGATACCGGATGCTCCATAACCTCCAGAATTTTCTTTCCATCCAGTTTCTCAATAGGAGTAGTGATAATTGCTGCCTTCTCGTTAATAGAACGAAGAAGCTCCATGGATTCCATTGCTTTTTTCTCATCTACAATATCAGTACGGCTCATAATGATCGCACCTGCATACTGAACCTGATTATCGAAAAATTCGCCAAAGTTTCTCATATACATTTTACATTTCTTTGCATCCACAACTGTGGTATAGCTGTTCAGTTCAATATCAACTTCCTCTTCTACGCCCTGTACAGCCTTAATAACATCCGAAAGTTTACCAACACCAGATGGCTCAATCAGGATACGATCCGGATGATATTTCTCCACAACCTCTTTAAGAGAAGCACCAAAATCTCCAACCAGAGAACAGCAGATGCAACCGGAATTCATCTCACGGATCTCGATTCCGGCATCCTTAAGGAAACCACCATCAATCCCGATTTCGCCAAACTCATTCTCAATCAGGACTACCTGCTCACCTTCGAAGGCTTCCTTCAGAAGCTTCTTAATAAGAGTTGTCTTTCCGGCTCCAAGGAACCCGGAAATAATGTCAATCTTTACCATTTTATATTCCCCTTTCTTATATAGCTAGAAAAGGGGACATGACTATGTCACATCCCCCCTGATATATTATGATGTCGGGGGTCAAAGGCTTTTTGACCTTTTACCCCTGGTATCATATTGTCCTAATTTCACAAAATCATGCAAATCAGCCATTGATCATGAAATGCATAAGCTTATCAATATCCTCTTTCTCGTATGCAACGATCTCAAGCTCCGGGATCTCACCATTAGAGAAAATATTTGCAAGAGATACATACTGTGATAACTTAGATTTCAGATTCAGTCTGTCTCCTTCACCAGTTACAAGCTCTACCCTGCCAGCACAACTGTCAACTACATCAAAAAATTTCTGAACGTCTTTAATATTAGATACTTTCATGTCAATATTCTCCTTTCAACATGTACAACTATTTTCATTTCTCTTTGTTCGCGCTCATTATAGCGCAACTTTTACCAAATATCAACAAGTTTTTTGACATCTGTAAAAAATCCCCAACACTCACAAACAAAGCTGTTTTCTCTTCTGTTCTTTAGGCAGTTTTAATACTATTCCAACCCCTCACGAGCAAGCATTATTGCTATTTAGTACTGAAAAATAGCCACTCCATAGGCTGGAAGTGGATAAGCGAAAGAAAACGGACGATTATCACATTCCTGTTTCTCTGCCTTAAATGTCTTCTTCTCTGTCTTTCCATTTTCATTCAGAACTAATGTATACTGTTTCTTCTTCGGAACACCCACCCGATAGTCCGGACGATCCACAGGAGTGAAATTGCACACTACCAAAAGATTATTTCTACCGGTAGGTGACTTTCTTACGAAACTATAAATACTTCTGTCACCATCATCAGCATTGATCCATTCGAATCCGGAAGGATCTGTATCCATTCCATAAAGTGCCGGATATTTACAGTACATTTTCAGAAGGGTCTGGACAAAATCCTTAAGTTCACGATGCTTTTCTTCTCCCAGAAGGAACCAGTCAAGCTCTCTTTCCTCGCTCCACTCCCGGAGCTGACCAAACTCCTGCCCCATGAACAGAAGCTTCTTGCCAGGATGACAAAACATAAATGTATAAGCAGCCTTCAGATTCTTAAACTTATCATCCAGCTCACCAGGCATTTTCTCCAGCATGGATTTCTTCAGATGAACTACCTCATCATGAGAAATTACAAGCACGTATTTCTCACTGTACGCATAGGTCATAGAAAACGTCATCTTATTATGATTGAATTTACGGAAGTAGGGATCCAGCTTCATATACTCCAGGAAGTCGTTCATCCAGCCCATATTCCACTTCAGAGAAAATCCAAGACCGTCGTCCTCTGCCTTTCCGGTAACCTTAGGCCATGCAGTAGACTCCTCTGCGATCATAACTGTGCCATGATTTCTTCCCAGAACCACAGTATTCAGATGCTTAAAAAATTCAATTGCTTCTAAATTCTGATTTCCGCCATATTTGTTCGCTACCCACTGACCATCACTCTTACCGTAATCCAGATATAACATGGACGCAACTGCATCAACACGGAGACCATCCACATGACACTCCTCGATCCAGAACAAAGCATTGGCAATAAGGAAATTCTTCACCTCTGGTCTTCCATAGTTATAAATCTTAGTTCCCCAGTCCGGATGCTCCCCCTGTCTTGGATCCTCATGCTCATAAACCGCAGTTCCGTCAAAATTCGCCAGACCATGTGCATCCTTCGGAAAATGTGCCGGTACCCAGTCCAGAATAACTCCAATTTTCTGTCTGTGAAGGTAATCCACCAGGAATTTAAAATCCTGCGGTGTTCCATAACGGGAGGTTGGAGCATAATAACCGGTAACCTGATACCCCCAGGAACCATCAAACGGATGCTCTGCAATCCCCATCAACTCCACATGTGTATAACCCATTTCCTTCACATACTGGGCGAGCTTCACTGCCAGTTCCCTGTAATTGTAAAAGCCCTTCTCATCTTCCTCTGTAGCCGGATGCTTTCTCCAGGAGCCCGGATGTACCTCATAAATTGCCATGGCATCCTTATTTTCGTCAAACTTCTGACGATTCTTCATCCAGGTGGCATCCTTCCATTTATAGTTCTGAATGTCTGTAATTCGGGACGCAGTTCCAGGACGAAGCTCTGCTTCATTGGCATATGGATCTGCTTTATAAATATGTTCTCCATTCATTCCCACAATAAAAAACTTGTATAGTTGTCCAATCTTTGCTTTCGGGACAAATGTCTCAAACACACCAATAGGGCCTGCCTTGGTCATCGGATTCGCCTGCTCAGCCCACTCATTAAACTCTCCAATTACAGAAACAGCCTGTGCATTAGGCGCCCATACTGCAAAATAAACACCTTCTTCTTTCCCATCCTTTAAAGGATGAGCCCCAAGCTTCCTGTACACATCATAATGGGTACCCTGACCAAAAAGATACTGGTCAAGCTCTGTAAACTGTAATTTCTCTCCCATCAGACAGTTACCTCCCTAAACTCTCAAATTCTTATGTACATTATAGCACACTCTTTTTTCCTGTGCTACCATAAATTTGTCTATTATTCATAAAGAATATACATTGAAATCAATTTTTACTGTAAAAAAATACGCTTGTACTTTGATATTTTTATCATAAGTACAAGCGTTTGATTTATTCATCAGAAGAACTGTCCCCGTTATATCCAGGTACATAACCAGCATCAAGTGCACTCTGCCAGAATTCTGCATACTTAGCCGGTTTAAGTGTAACATTTTTTGCCTCTGCCATCTCACTGACCGTTACCAGCTTATATCCCTGGTCAACAAGTGCCGGAATCAGCCTGAGTGCAGCCTCCACAGAAGGTTCATGAATATCGTGCATCAGAATAACAGCCCCATCTCCCAGATTACTGTCATTCATGATTCCATCGTAATCCAGGTCTGCATCCAGATACTTCCAGTCCAGACTGTCAATAGACCATAAGATAAAAGGCTTGCCTACAGCCGCAATGATATCATCCGTGTAATTTCCATAAGGAGGACGGATCACTGTGGATTCCTGTCCACAGGCATCAAGCAGTGCCTGATCTGTATCTCCAAATTCCTTTACTACGGCATCCAGACTCAGATCCAGCATATTCTGGTGATCCCATGAATGATTTCCAAGCTCACATCCAAGCTCAACCATCCGCTTCACAGTCTCCGGATACTGACCTACAAGCGATCCCAGCATAAAGAATGTCGCATGTGCATTATTCTCCTCCAGACAATCCAAAAGCTTGTCGGTATATTGTCCGGGGCCATCATCAAAGGTAAGTGCAATTAAAGGACGCTTCTTCTCTGAATTATAGGAACCATCCTCATTAAAATAATAATCATTTACCCCCTTCGTTACCCAGCCGGTCTGCATGTACCCATTAGAATTAAACGCATATTTCACACCATCAATTTCTGCAAAACCATCTGCATAATATGTACCATCTGCATTCTGATACCAACGGCCGTTATCATCCTCATGCCAGCCAGGTGTCAGAGCCGCTACCTTCGTCACATCGCTCTGCCCCTTCAACGGCTGTCTCACTGCTTCTGTAGAACCGGAATCAGAAGCCCCTGCATTTTCTGTATCTTCTGCCTGCACGCTCTGGGATTTTCCGGTACTTTTTCCCCCAACTCTGTTTATGATTGGAAAAATCACTCCCCTTATTACAAAAACCACAGCCAACAGCATTGCCACCACATAAGTAACCAGTTTAATGATCTTACGTCTTCTTATCTGGCGCTGCTTTCTGCGCATTCTCTCGCGCAATACCCTTCTGTCCATTTATACTCCTTCTTTATCTAGTGTTGCAATTGCAGCTCATATCTGGCTGCTTTTCCTTATAATACTCTTCTCAGTTCCAGATCATCTGTCACAAGAAGAATATCTGCTTCCTTTCCCACAGAAAGAGAGCCGACCTCATTATAAATACCAATACTCTTCGCCGGATTCCGTGTAGCTGCAAAAATTGCTTCCTCCAGAGGTATCCCAAAAGAAACCGCTTTGCGCATGCAGTCATACAGATTAGTCGCAGAGCCTGCAATCGTACCATCCTTCAAGGTTGCCTTGCAGTCCTTCATTGTAACCTCTTGTCCACCCAGCTGATAGGTTCCGTTCTCCATTCCTGTTGCCATCATGGAATCACTGATCAGAGCAATCCTTTCTGGTCCAAACATCTTAAATGTAGCACGGATCACAGAAGGATGAATATGAATTCCATCACAGATCAACTCGACCATGCACAGTTCGTCATCTCTGGCCGCTCCGATCAGCCCCGGATCTCTATGTGCCAAAGGCTGCATAGCATTATAAAGATGCGTCACATGATGTGCGCCTCTTCTCATGGCTTCCGCTGACGTATTATAGTCTGCTGCTGTATGCCCCAAAGAAATGCAGACTTCATTATGCACCTCATCAATAAACTCCATAGCACCTTCTACATTAGGTGCAAGAGTTACCAGCTTCACCATATTACCGGAATATTCATTGAGTTTCCTGAAGAAGCCGGCATCCGGTCTGCAGATATATTCCTCTACATGAGCGCCCTTTTTCTTTGCATCCAGAAACGGGCCCTCCATATTAATTCCCCGTACAGCCGCACCATCCTTCATTTCTCCGACTGTTTTAATAGTGGAAAAAATCTCCTTCAATTCCTCTGCCGGTAATGTCATGGATGTAGGACAATAAGAGGTAATTCCGTGGCTCTTCTCATATTTCAGGATCGTCTTAAGCCCCTCTGGATCCGCATCAGAAAAATCATGGCCAAATGCGCCGTGACTGTGAATATCCACCAGTCCCGGAAGCACCTTAAGACCACTTGCATCTACAACTGTTTTATCTGTAACCTCTGCTTCTGAAGCCACAAGCTTATGATTCTCCACATACAGTTCCTGTACCTTAAAGCTTCCGTCCTCCTGAAATACTTCTCCATTTTTAATGATCATGATTCTCCGCCCCTCCTGGAATCAATTAATTCTCCGTATTCGTATCCTGTGCATCTGATGCTGTATCAGCAGATTCTGTGTCAGTGGATTCTGTATCCGCAGCTGTCGCATCCGCTGCTGTGCCTGTGTCTGCAGTTGTACCAGTCTCCTCACCGTCAGCTGCCTCTGCGGTATCCTCAGAAGCTGCCTGCTCATAATTGGCATTTGCAATAATGAAATTCTGGACTCTTATAAGTCCAATACTTTCATCTACCGCTACCTGTCCATACGTATCAATAAGAGCTGCAAGGTCACCGGACGCATACTGTTCTACCAGCTGATTCTGTATCGCAAGACTCTCCTCGTCCTCCAAAGTCATTCCCTCTGCATCCATAATTCCCTGAATAAGCAGATCCTGTTTTACCTTAGCCTGTGCATATTGCTGGCACTGAGCTTCGAAGTCCTCCATAGAAACACCCTGAGAAGCTACGAAATCTTCCAGTTCCATATTTCCCTGCTTCGCATAAGCTTCTGCCTGATTACGGAAGGTCTTCGTTGCCTCTTCCACATCCTTTTCCGGATATTCTACAACCTCTGAATTCGTATAAACGGTGTTCCATGCAGTGCTGCGCAGGCTATTGTCTGCCTGCTCCTGTGCTTCCTGCTCCAGCTGTGTACGAACATTTGCTTTATACTCATCAACAGTCTTGTAATCTGTATTTGCCGCAACCCAGTCATCTGTCAGTTCCGGTGGTCTCTTAAAGCTCTGTACTGTAATCTGGAAAACAGCATCCTGTCCGGCCAGTTCCGTATTGCGATAACTCTCCGGGAAGGTTACAGATACATCCTTCGTCTCGCCCTTCTTCATTCCCACAATTCCCTCTTCGAATCCGGGGATCATAGTACCGCTTCCGATTACAAGATCATAATTATTGCCGGTTCCACCCTCAAAAGCTTCGCCATCCTTAGTTCCCACAAAGTTAATCGTTGCCGTGTCTCCATTCTGGATAGTGGCATTCTCATCCGTCACTGTCTCTGCACTATTTTTCAGATTCTCAGCCACACGATTCTCAATATCCTCATCCGTCACTTCCTGCACAGAATTATCCAGAGTAATTCCCTTATAATCTGCAATTGTAACGTATTTCTCCACATTCTCAACAGAAACAAGACGGGTAGCTCCGGTAGAATCTGTGTAAGGCTCTGCCTGCGCCTGTGTATTCTCTGTTTTCTCTGATTCCTCCGTATTCTCTGTCTGCTGCTCTGTCGCAGTGTTCTTAGTATCTGTTGTCTCTTTATTATCGCCACAGCCATTTACGGCAAGTGCCATACACATTACCAATGCTGCTAAATATACTTTTCTTTTCATGCTAAACTCCCTTCGGTTACTCTTCGCAACTGTTTCCTTTTTTTACAGTTGCTCTCTTCTATAAAATTATCACATTTTCCCTGAAAAAGAAAGCCCACTGACAGAATCATTTTCGTATTTTGTCAGCCTCCATTCATAGGCGGTACCGGAGTTGGCCGGGATGGATCAAATACCTGGCTTACATCAAAGAGATCTGCCAGCATATCCGGATTGTAATACATTCGGTAGCCATCTACATTTCTTCTTCCCATTCTGAAATATTCATCTGTCATCTGTACAAAATACTGATTAGAATCCACATTGCAATAATAATCATATCCCTGTGATTTCAGATATTCATATTTCTCATTTCCTATATACTCACCGCCTGTATTAATATCTGCGCCAAAAGCAAAGATAATAATATCGGTTCCACCAATAAGAGGATCCACATTCTCTTTAAAATTCTGTGTATCTGTCTCAAGACGTTCCATGGAAACCGTAGACATATTCTTATGTCCCCATGTATGACTGGCAAATGTCCAGCCTTCTGCCTTCATAGCATCTGCCACAGCCTTCGCCCCTGCACGTTCTGTGTCCAGATTAAAATCCGGATGTGCCGCAAGCCACTCCTTCTTATCATCATAAAGATCATCCGGCTTGGTCTGGTAACTGATATCTGTCCGATAACCCAGAATACCGTTATAACCGGTAAGTGCCACGATTCCCTTATGTCCATGATATGCAAAATCAGGATGTTCTTCCACAAATCTGTCAATCAACGGTACCACGTCGTAGTCCCCGACTACAGTACTTCCGTCATCCTGTACATATTCATTCCGGACCTTTCCCTCTTCATCCAGCACAAGCTTAGTTGCGATACCATCCCCATCCTGGGAATGGTAATAACACACATCATCCTGTGACAGGACAAAAGGTTTCTTTCCCTTAGGAAGGTAAATCTGTTTTGCCTGCATTTTTCCATTCTCGTCAAACCCTGCAAGATCATATAGATTGACCATTACGTATCCCTCATCATACATGATCTGGGTGATCTTATTGAACTCATCCAGAGTGGTCATAACCTGATTATAACCATCTGTCTTATAATCACCGTCAAATGCCTTGGAGGGATCCACGATCAGGGAATGGTAAAAAATATGAGTCACCTGCTCTGGTGACCAGGCTACACATTTCTCCTTCTTCTTCTGAAATTTCTCTGCTGCATTCTGGAAATGTATGTTTCTTACATAGGCATTATCGGTCTGTAAAAGACTGATTGCACCGTCGTAATCGTACTGGACTGCCATCTTCTTAGCAGTAGACAATACCTTCTTCTCATGACGGATCTGTCTTCTGATAATTCCGGTTCCTGCTGCCGCAGACTGTGGCATGATTCCTGTCAGATCCACTGCAGCTGCCTGTGTTACCTGCTGTTCCGGCTGTTCCAATGCCTGCGTAGGTTCCTGGGCTTCTAAGGCTTCTAAAGGTGCCTGAGTAGGTTCCTGAGTCTCTAAAGGCTCCTGAGTAGGTTCCTGAATCTCAGAAGATATTTCCCCGGATTTCTCGTCCTGGTCAGACTCTTCTGCTTTTTTCTCAGGAAACAGTTCCTTCGCCCGGGCCACCAGCTTGTCTGCTCTCTCTGTCAAGCCAATCTGATCTTTATAAAAATACCCGACACCTCCAAGTACAGCCAAAACAGCAATAAAAAGTGCCACATTCCGATTCCGTCTCTGTCTTTTCTTCCGCTTCAGATTCCGCTCATGTCTCTCTTTTCGCCGTTCTTCGTAGTATATTTCTTCCAGAGCAGATTGTTCCTGTTCTGTATCATTTTTTTTCATCCTGTATAACTCCTTGTCTGCAAGCTCCCCCTTCAGATGCTCTCACAGAGCAGTACCAGTTGACACAAAAGCAATTACAACTTCTTATCATTATCTGGCATACATAGTATAAACCATACCAAACAGTTTTATCCGTTTTGTAAACAAGATATTTCAGCTTGTGCCAATGGATATTTATTATACAATACAATCCTTAAAATTACCACCTCAATTCCTAATGACTCTGCCAATCTCTGCTTATTCTTTTTTCCAAAAAATCCATTTGTTTCCGGATGTAATAATGTGCTATACTAAGTCTAATCACATTCTGAAAGGAAAAGTCATGAACAGATCAGATATTATGCGCATCAGCGCACTTTTTGAAATTGCCATGGGGTCTGCCTCTTTAATCGCAGCCCGCTTCTGGGTCGGCACAAGTAATATTATCGGCAGACATGTAAGTCACGGAGATACCACCGAAGCCTTTGCGTTAACCTACGCATTTGCACTTCTTCAGATTGCAATCGGAATCATAGGTGTTATGAATGCAGAAAAAAGCAGTATCTTCACTCTTATTTTTGGTATTCTGGCATTTTTTCCACAGCTTGCCCACTTTTTCCATATTAAGGGAAGTATCCTACTGATTCTTATAAATATTATAGCCCTTGCGGTGCCTGTATTATATACTTTAACCGCTTATAAGCTCTTCAGACAAAGAGAAAAAGCACTGTCCGGTACCTTTTGAGAACCGCAACAAAACAATTGCCTTTTCCCACAAATGATGGTAAAATGTAACTCATGTAATAATAAGAAACTTTTTATGGTAGGAGGATAAGTATGCATCCAGTAACAATCGTCCTTCTGGTGATTCTCGTAATCCTCATCGGATTACTGGTTGGTTTATATTTCTTTGGCAAGAAGACCCAGAAGAAGCAGGAAGAACAGCAGGCACAGATCGAAGCAAGTAAACAGACAGTTTCCATGCTCGTTATCGATAAGAAGAGAATGCCACTTAAGGAATCCGGTCTCCCACAGATGGTCATCGATCAGACTCCGAAGCTTCTCCGTCGCTCCAAGATGCCAATCGTCAAGGCTAAGGTAGGCCCGAAGATTTCCATTCTCATTGCTGATGAGAAGGTTTTCGATCTTATCCCTGTGAAGAAGGAGATCAAGGCAGAGGTAAGCGGACTTTACATAGTCGGTGTGAAGGGCATCCGCGGTAACCTGGACGCTCCTGTTAAGAAGAAAAAAGGCTTCTTCGCCCGCTTTAAGAAATCCGCTGAGGAAACACAGGCAGCTCAGAAGGAAAGCAAGAACTCCAAGAAAAATAAAAAATAGTTTTTCAACAATTATAAGTTCAGCCCCGCCAGATCATGGCGAGGCTGTTTTTTGTAAAGTGGACATTCCAGGTCCGCTTTGCTACTTGCTCATGAACGCAGTCGCTTCGCGACCTGTCAGTGGGAGCGTTCAATCTGCGTTCATATAAAATTTTCTAAGAAAATACGTCGGTGTACAGCTCCATGCATGACAATAGCTGTTGACCATACTGGAACCATATGGAGATTCCTCTCTGTTGTAAGGATTATAAAGCTCCCAGAAGGTATCCGCACCGTCGTGGATCATCTCACCCCAATAGCGTTTCATCTCTTCCAATGCAAGCTCTTTCTCATCACAGCGGATAAGCGCATCAATATAATGGTGATACATGTATGGAGTTACCATGCGGATTCTCGGATTCACTTCCATTACATGGTGAATCAGCTTGCGGTTAGTCTCTTTGTCAAAGACACGGGCCAGGATCATCCAGATCTGGGTTGCCCAGGAAGCCTGACGGTCAGGACCGCTTACGAACATCCCAAGCTCTTCATCCCAGAACTCTTTCACAGCTGCCTCTTTCAGCATAGCCTGCTTCTCTTCCAGCCAGCTGATATCCTCCTGTTTATCCAGAATCTTCGCAAGGCGGATTCCATAACGGATACAGTAAATAAGAACTGCTGTAGCACCGGCCTGCTTATTCAGACCATCTCCCCAGTCCAGGAAGCACCAGAATGCATCTCCTAAATCCTCCACAACATTTTTCTCATTTAACTGCGTCATGGCAATGCGGATCTGATTGATCGCCACATCATAGAGATCCCTTAAGGTTTCCAGATCACCGGTTGCCTCATAATAATCCAGAAGCACAGATGAAAAAAACAATGCATAGTCCAGAAGATAAGTATCATCTGGCTCCATCTCCGGCTCTGTAAATACGCAGGCGCTTAATTTTCCCTCATTAAAAAGCAGTCCTGCAAAAATATACATACAGCGTTTGGCAAGATCATAATTCTTAAAGGTGTAATAATTGGCTCTCGCCTGAAGTCTCAGATCTCCCAGCCACATTCTGCGGTCACGCTTCGGACCATCCTCAAAAACATCCTGCATGCATTCCTTCAGGGTTTTACGGCTTACCAGATCGATCTGATTCAAAAGCGGATCTCCGAAATCCACCGGCTTTACAGACTCCATGTCCACAGCAGAAACCGTATCACAGGAAATGCCATCGATTTTCAACTGGAACTTGGCGGAAGTATCAATTACACGAAGCTCCATATAGCGAAAAGAATATCTTCTTGGAAGCTTCACCTTCGCCGGAAGTACATCCACATGAATATACTCCTCCTGGATCCAGCCGCGGCTGAGCCAGCCGTCATAATCAGCGGTTTTGTCTGTCATTTCCTCCAGACGCTCACCGAATTTCAGGTAAAAATAAACCGGTGCATCCTGATGGCTTCCAGTTTTACTAAGCTCCAGAGTTACATAACCTACAGCATGATCCCCGAAATCCACAAATACTGTATCATCTCTTTTTAAAGATTTTGCATACAGATTTTCAATCGGGTGCTCTTCTGTAATAACCGTTCTCATCTGACGGTCTTTTCCCACCATAATTTCCTTTTCAGCCTTAATTTCTTTATGCAAAAGCTCTGGCTTCAGGGATTCTGCAATTTCCAGAAAACGGTTATTTTTATGTACTTCGAAGTTCTCAATTATACTATATGATGGCATTATCATTCCTCCTAAAAATCGCCTAATGTTTCATCGGAATCAGTATCTTCAGCTCAAACCAGTTGTCCACCTTGCCCGCCATAACTGAACCGCCATACTTCTCTACAATTTTTTTCATACTCTTCATTCCATATCCATGGAACCGCTTGTCTTTCTTGGTTGTGATCGGGATTCCATCCTGGAACTGAACATTCTCCTCACAGTAATTCTCTGTGCGGATACGGATAAACTGTTTATCCTGGATCACGTGCAGGGAAATCAGGCGTTTCTGACGGTCTTTGATCTTCACCACACTTTCAATGGCATTATCCAGCATATTTCCGAAAAGAGCACTGATATCCATATCCTCCATAAAATTCAGCAGCTGCCCCTCACCCATAAATTTCAGCTCAATACCATGTCTCTGACAATGCATGCTTTTACTGGTAAGAATGGTGTCAAGGACCTTATTTCCCGTTTTATTCTGTGTCTCATAAATCTTGATCTCACGCTCCATCTGTTCCAGGTATTCCCCTGCTTTCTCAGAATCTGCGCCGCTTTTCAAAAGATTGATCTGATGCTTCAGATCATGGTATTTCTGATTTACAATATCGATACTCTCCTTGGAAAGCTTGTAATTTTTGTACTGCATATCCATAATATTCCGAAGAGTATCCTTCTCAAAACGCATCTGGATCTCTTTTACCTGAATGTGATAAGCATAAAGCACTGCCATGCCGCTGAGATCCGCCAGTGTGCGGATAATAAACACATCCATAGCTGTTCCCGCGCTGAAAATGCTTTTTACATCCACATAGCTTACATTGCTGATGCAATACACCATAATCAACACAAAATATACAACCAGCAGTTCTCTGCGGGTGATCTGCAATTCCTCAATATCCTTCTTCAGATAACGTTCGATCAAATAGATCAGTATGTACAGTACTGCATAAATAACTACCATATGAAGTACACGCCATAACATCTGCTCTGGTGTCCCCTTCTCCTGACCGCTGAAATCACCTGTATAAAAATAATGAACCTGCCAGCACAAAGAGGCTGCAAATTCTGCATTGATAAATGCTTTCGCACAGAAAAATCCGGTTTCACGCCATGGAAGTTCTCCTGCCATCTTAATATACAGCAGCATCAGTAAAAAAACGCATATCATAAGAGGCATGAAGAACATCTGCTTTATTCCATCTGTAAAAAACATAACTGTAAAAATACTGATAAAGCTCAAAGCCCCGTACAGATATTTCCACAGGTCTTTTTTCCCGCGTCCCTGCACAAGAATCATTACCAGTGCAGAAAGCCAGTAGGAAATGGCATAATAATATCCGGGAGTGTTGACTACTGTGCCTCTCATTTTCCCACCTCATTCATGTATTCATTCAGTGCATCCAGAAAGGGCTTCCTCCTGCTTCTGCTCACCTGGATCGTATCGCCGTTTACCATGATATCACTGCCCTGATAAGTCTCTACAAATTCCAGATTTACCAGATAACAGCGGTTGCACCGGAAATATTTCCTGGGATCAAACTGATTGTCTGTATCCCTCATAGTACCCTTCGTTTCAAAATCCCCATCCAGAGTGTGATAGATCAGCACATGGTCCTGAACCTCCACGTAACAGATCCGTGCCACATCCAGCTTCTTTTTACCGCCCTTCAGAACAATGGTAATGTACTCCTTCTCAGGTGCCTTCACCTTCGCCAGCGCCCTTACCATACTCTCTGAAAATGAAAAATAGGAAATTGGCTTCAGAATATAATCCAGCGCATTTACTTTATATCCCTGAATGGCATACTGCGGCATATTTGTAATAAAAATAATAATTACATTTGTATCAAGCTCGCGGATTTTTTCTGCTGCTTTC
Organism: uncultured Blautia sp.; assembly: GCA_934394545.1. Taxonomy (GTDB): domain Bacteria; phylum Bacillota; class Clostridia; order Lachnospirales; family Lachnospiraceae; genus Blautia_A. The sequence goes on along the minus strand of CAKRRG010000002.1, from coordinate 68,751 downwards.
ATTCCATTGAGAAACGCCATCTCAATATCCAGAATAATAAGGTCATAGCTGGCAGTGTAATCGGTTACAATATCCTCTCCGTCCTGAAATTCTGTTACGGAAAACTTCACCTGGTTCTCTTTTTCATAACGATTCAGGCATTTCTTCAATGCCTCCCGGTCGTGCCTGTCATCCTCTACAATTGCAATTCTTATCATAATTATTTCTCACCTATCTTATTCAATCAGACGGATATTTCAATCCGCTTTGCTGCCTTCTCATAGCCGAATAGCTTCTTCGCAGTTAATTCGGCTAAAACGGCTCCCTGGCACAGTGACACTGCACCAGGGAGCCGGAATCACTTGTGTTAACTAAAAATAGTATAACAGGAAACAGGTTCTGAAACAATTAGATATTAGCTGCTTTCTTCTGATTTTCTTTAATCTTTTTCTGGTCCTCTTCAATGTGTTTTTCCACATCCAGACGGCTCATAAGAATGATAACAACTGCATATGTGATCACATCTGCCGCCAAAAATGCAAATGCAAGCACCTGCTCCACGCCGCCCATCTGACGGTAGACGATCTGACCTGTATAGTTTGCCACATTTTCAACAATTTCCAGAGTCTGCGGATTGCATGCAATGCCGATATTGCTGTAGCCTGCAAAGGTAAGAAGGCTGTTCAGCACACCGATACAGAGTCCACTTAAGCCTACCATAATGGAACTGTACACAGACATTGTAAATCCATCACTTCGGAAACCATTTTTCGCTTCCAGATGGTCAAGCACATCAGAAAGGAGTGCCATCGTCACATATATTGCCGGAATACTTCCGATTCCTTTCAGCACCATACTTGCAGCAACCATTCCGAAGCTGTGTACATTCAGGAAGCAGACAAGGCCACCTACAACGGAGAAGCAAAGTCCTGTAACAACGGCTCTCTTTTTGCCCAGCTTACGGGCAATTGGCCATGCCACTACCATACCAACCGCAGTAGGGATTCCACCAACCAGACCAAGTGTTGACATTAATGCTCCGGAAGTCTGCTCCGGATTTGCAGAATTAATTACACTGTCAAACATCCATCTTACATAGAAGCTCATGGAACTGTTTTTGATCAGCTGGCCAAACTGGAAAATCAGGAAATAGAGAATGATGATCCACCAGTATTTGTTGTGGATACAGCCTTCCAGCTGTTTTTTCAGCGGCATCTTCTCTTCCTTTACATTCAGATTGATGGTTTCCTCTGTAATACGCTCTCTGGTAAAATAATATTCCAGCATACAGCCAAATGCACTTACCAGACAAAGAACTATGGAAATAATCCTCCAGTGTGAATAGCTTGCATCCACATCAATTCCGCCGTCCTTTGTCACAAACAGAAAGCTCTGAAGAAGGATTGGCACTACAATGCTGGCTCCAACTCCGGCAGAAGCAACCATTGCTGCATTTGACAGTGTTGCAAGAAGTCCGCGGCTCTCAGAATTTCTGGTAGAAAGAGAGACCATGGAGCTGTGTGCACAGTAAAAACATGGATATGCAAGTGCATAGTACAGGTTATAGGACACTGCGATCCAGATCATCTGCACCGCATTATTACCCTTAGTTGGTGTCATAAACATAAGAATAATGGCTATGATCAGCATGGGGGCCGCAATGATCATATAAGGTCTTGCTTTTCCCTGGGTACTTCTGGTGTTGTCGATCCACTGCCCGATCATCAGATTTCCGAGAACTACGAAAATCACAGATACAATTGGCAGAAGTGTGGCAAATGCTCCGAATTTCGTCCAGCCAAGTACATCCACATAATAACGATTCAGATAAGCACCGAAAATGGCATTGGCAAACATGGCGCAAAAAGGTGCCAGAAAATATCCAATGGCAATCTCCGGAAGCTTCACCTGATCGGATTTGATTCTTGTTTTAAAAACCGGCTTTTCTGCAAGTTTTTTTGCAAAATTAGTAATGTTCAAATATTTCGCCTCCTGGGTTTATTTGACTCTTAATATAAACTCTTTTTCCCTTTATTTAAGTTCTGTCTGCCATTTGCGGGCAGAATATTTCCTGCACATTTAATGGAATCTTACTTCAGATCAAAAGACATAAAATTAAATGCGCCAGTTCCCTTGTAACTGAAGTACAGTGCCTCTTTCTCACCGAGTCCGTTTACATCAGCTGCAAAACCGTGCTGTTCCTTGCAAGGTTTTACCTGAATCTTTGCCACTGGCTTGCCGCCTTCCTCTGTGGATACATAAACAACTCCCGTTGCTTTTCCCTTAATATTAATACGAACCTTAGAAGTCTCACGCAGGTCAAAATATTTGAAGCCTGCAACTGCTCCGTCACACATATTGGCAATATACTGATCTGACCCCTGTTCACGATCCTTTCCATCCTGAGTCAGATATGGATGTCCAGACTTTGAATGTTTGATCATACTTAAGAAACGGGTTCCCTTTTTGCCATATACGTTGCAGGCAATGTAGGAAGGATAGTTTCCTTTTCCCTTAAGCGGTCCGTCATTCAGACCACAGGAGGTCATCTCTGCCTGATAGAATCTGCCATTCTCGAAGCGGATGCGCTCTGCACAGGCCTGACGGGAAGACTGCTTACGGTTACTGTGTCTGTGATAGAAAACATAATAGCTTCCATTAATCTCAATCAGACTTCCGTGGGTATTTCCGGTACAGTTTCTTGCATTTTTCACATCTGTAATTCCCGGAAGACCGATGTCCCCATTGCTGACCAGAACACCGCCAAACTCAAAGCCCTCTGTAGGGTTATCGCTTGTTGCATAGCAAAGCTCATGGCTGTTCAGGGAGCTATAGATGAAGTAATAGGTTCCATTGAATTTACGCATGGAGCTTGCCTCCAGGAAGGGATGTCCCTCATAAGAACTTCCTGGTGCTTCTTTCTCACTGGCAATTCCGATGTATTTCGGTCCCATTTTTACAGTAATCATGTCTGCGGGATCCAGCTCGAAGCACATTGCACCGTGCTCAGTCGGCTTGGAGCCATCAAGCAGAAGGGGATTTCCCTGGAGGGCAAAGCCTGTGTAAAGATACAGCTTTCCATCGTCATCCATAAAAATGCCCGGGTCAAACTGCAGCGGCTCCTCTTTCTTTCCAATGGGAGTACCATCTGCATATTTTACATAACCATAGAATTCATATTTGCCTGCTGGCTTATCACAGACAGCCACAGAGATCATCTTGGTACCGCCCATGAAATAATAAAGATAAAATCTTCCGTCCGGTCCCTGGATCATATCCGGTGCTGCCAGACCATTTGTAAGACGGATCTTCGGCGCTGCCGGATCCTGCTCTCTTTTGAAAATAACACCCTCATAACGCCAGTTGCCAAGATCGTCTACTGGTGCTGACCAACATACATAATCGCCCAGACAGAAATTTAAGCCGTTAAAAAGATCATGAGAACCATATATGTATACACGTCCGTCCACAATATGCGGCTCCGCATCCGGCACGTATTCCCAGCTTGGCAGGTACGGATTTACAGCCTGCTTTGTTTTCATACCTTCATCCTCCATCGATTATTTTACAAGATTCATATTGTGGATTTATTATAACACCTCGCAATTTTTGTACCTGTTTTTAACGTAAAGTGTAATAAATTTATCGCAAATAGCACATCTTTAAAGTCCAGCGGTTGAAATTCAATAAAAAAACTGTCCAGTCACAGACAGCTTTCTTTACACCATTTTCTTACCTGATTCACTTTATTCCAAGACATCTGCCATTGGAAGCACTCCTGGGGAGATTCGAACTCTCGACACCGCGCTTCGTAGACGCGTGCTCTATCCAGCTGAGCTACAGGAGTATACTCGGCCATGAGGGAATCGAACCCACTCGTGTTATGATAACAGCGGATTTACAGTCCGCTCCGCCTCCTTAACGGGATAATGACCGATATGATTTCTTACATGTTTTATAGTACCAGAAGAACTATATATTCTGCAATAAACCACTAGTTTAATATAACCAAGGAACTTAAGTAAAACTGCATTCTGACTTATAAAAAATCCCCATTATCATTTCTTAGTCCATCTTATATATCGATTTTTTTATTGCATTTTCCCATTTATCTGGTATAATAATCATTCGGTAAACAATTCAATAACAAATTAGCTCTGGTATAAAATTGGAAACGACACAAGTGTACACTTGATAACGAACAACACATGTGTCTTTTTTGTACCCATTTTTAGAAAAAGGAGAACAATTTTATGCCAAAAACTAAGTTTCAAAATGTTATTTTCACTCTGATGATGGCCTTCCTTATGGTCTACGCCATGATCTGCTACAACATTTCCCTGAACATCGGTGGAATGAGCAACCAGGTATTTCTCATGGCTTTCGGCGAAATGAAGATCATGTGGCCGGTTGCATTTGTGCTGGAGTTCTTTATTGTTGATAACCTTGCCCATAAGCTTGCTTTTCGTATTGTCACACCTAAAGACAAACCTTTCGCCATCACAGTTGCAATTTCTGTTATGATCATCTGCATTATGTGCCCGATCATGAGCTTAATTGCCACAATCTTATTTAAAAATGCGGGTTCCCAGTTCGTTGCCGTATGGCTCCAGACCACTTTCATGAACTTCCCGGTAGCCTTCTTCTGGCAGCTTATGTACTGTGGACCGCTGATTCGTTTTCTCTTCGGGAAAATGTTTCCGGAGAAACAAGATGCATAAGCGTACCTGTTAGCAGTTTTCATATAAATTTGAAGGATTTTAAAAGGCATTGCAGGATATAGCCTCTCCCTAACGTTTGACTCCAAAATCAAATCGTTTACAGACGCCATATAATTCCTTGCAATGCCTTTTTTAAATTCTTTATATACTTTTCTTTGGGCAAATACACAATTCTGTATACATGATTATAGCGGCTTCAATGTGTCACTCTTTCAAATGCACATCCAAAAATTCCAATCCAACAGTCTCCGCATAGTCTCTTCCCTCTTCAAAGTTCATCTCGAAACCATGAGTAGATCTTTTTCCATAAATCGGAACCAGAACAGAACCTTCCCCTGTATACGCTTCCTCAATCGCCTTTTCAGAATAGCTGTATGGCACCAGGCTGTCATTGATTCCGTGAATGATCATCACGTCTCCGTCATATGCGCTGATAGTGCCATAAACATCCAGATCATAAACTGTTTTCACATACTCCGAACCCACAGTTCCTACCGGCATCTCAGCTCTGTCTTCCGGGATATCATCTTCGGAAGCATACATTTCCCGGGCATTATCCGCAATACAAAACGCCGGATAAACCAGGATCATAGCTGCCACATCATCGTTTCTGTCTGCAGCAGTCAGGGCACTTACAAGTCCTCCCTGGCTCTGTCCCAGAAGGAAAAGATGATCCTGATCCACATAATCCTTTGTTTTCACAAAGTCCATAACAGCACTTAAATCTTCTTTCTCAGTCATCACTGTCATGTCCATGAAATCTACGTCACTGTTTCCGTTGAGGGAGCCGCCGCAAAAATCAAATGTATAAACCACATATCCATCCTGAGCCGCCTTTTCCGGCCATTTTGCACGCTCTACCATCTGGGAGGTGGAACCAATTCCGTGGCTCATAATAATTACCGGATAAGGTTTAGTCTCGTCAAAATCTTCTGGATAATAGAACTGTCCGTAAATATTATTGTCTCCATTTTTGCACCAGGAAACCACCTTTGTGCAGCCTTCTAGTCCTGTAGTGTATCCCTCCTCAATCTCTGGATTGTCAGACTCTTCTGAATCAGCATCTTCCTCTCCTTCAGAATCAGAACTGCCCTCTGCTTCCTCTGTCTGCTCTTCTGCATTTTCCTCAGCCCAGACAGTCACACTTACACAGCCCACACTCAATACTGCTGCCATTCCTAAAGCAATTAACATCTTTTTCTTTAACATCTTTATTGCTCCACTTACTTTTTTCTCAATCAATCACATCATTCTGAAACCTTGACAAATGCTCATAAGGCAAGATCAATCTGCCTCTGAACAACCCGCATCCGTCGTTGATCAGGCTGTTGTTCACAGCAGAAAACATATTCACATCAAGATCTGCTAATTCCAGGGAAAGCAGCTTCATTCCCCGCTCATAAGCCTCATCAAAGTAAACACATTCCCCTTCCGGGATCACATCTCTTCTGGCGCGCTCGTCCTGCTGGCGTTTCTCATAGCCCAGATGATTGGCCGGTCCGATTTCCGCAGTATCATCCATTTTCTGGGTGCGGAGCTGTACCTCCATGTAGGATCTGGAGCTGTTATCATAGAACGTAATATGTAAAGACTGATACCCATATTCACTGGTACCGCAAATATAGTCTCTGTAATAAGGCTTTACATCATCATTTAGTTGATCAGAAGTACTCAATTTCACTCCCTGAGCCGATTCTGCTGTAAAGCCTCTCTCTTCCAGAAATCCTGGCAGCACATTTGCAATTTCATAAAGGTAACGGATAGACGCCTGCTCCTGGTCTTCCCCTGGCTTCAAATGACATCTTGGCATACAGACCACGATCCGATAGGCAATAAAATCACGGAAGCAGCTCAGCTTGTTTTTCAGCTCTGCAACCGACGGATAGGTACCATTTTCCCTGTAATAATCATAAATATATTCCACTACATATCCATTAAATTTCTCTTCTGCCCGGATTAATGACTTGATCCTGCCTTTAAATGTAAAGGCAAGAAACGGATATTCATGGGCCATATATTTGTAAAATTCCCGGATCTTCTGGGACTGGGCTGTAAGGAAATCATTATGCTCCAGAAGTTCTGTAATCTGAAGCAGGAAATTACTATGTACCAAATCAATTTCGTTATGGTTTTTCTTCGCTTCCTTACGCAGATCCTCTGTATATTTCTGTAAAATCTTTAAAACCGTATCTCCGGAATATAAATAATCATTAAGTGTAATCATAGCAGTCACCTCGCATGTGGGCGTTCTTTTTCATGTCAGTCAGGCAATCAGCAAAATTATACATTCTGACATATCTGCCTATATTTTATACATATTCTAACAGACTTTTACGATTTAGCAAGAAAAAGTTTTAAGACAGATACCAAAGTGTGCTTGAAAATCATTCTCACAATCTGTACACCCCACTTTGCGAAAAACCTTTTCAAACATGCTCTGGTACAACATTTTTTACAAAAAAGACCAGTACCTGGAATTTCAGTTTTCTGATTCTCAGAAATTCTCTCCAAGTACTGATCTTTTCATCTCTCAATCATAATAAAACGGAGGATTTTATCTATGATAAGCTATCTATGCAACACTCTTTATAGAGCATTCCATCAAATTTTTTTATGCAGCTGTCACAGTCACATTACCATCCACAACTTCGAAATGATAAATTCCAGCTACCAGTTCCATCTGCTGTGTCTCAATTGCATTGTGTGTTGCCGCACCTGTTACTGTCACACCATCGCATGCTGTTACCTCACCAGATACTGGCAGGTACAAGGTTGCGGAGGTATTTGCCGGAACGGTCACATCATAGGATGTCATCACACCGTCGGCCGCTGTCCAGCCACTCTTAATTGTTCCGTAAACGGAATCATAGCTTCCCTTCGCCTCTGTGAAATCACCGCCAACAGTTGGCTGCAGGATAAAGTGCTGATAACCAGGCTGTGTCTCATCAGACTTGATTCCCAGTTGGTAAGCTACCATCCACTCATAAACTGCACCAAGTGAATAATGGTTAAAAGAGTTCATGCTGTTGTTTCCATTAAATCCAAGCTCATTTGTATAACCATTCCAACGCTCCCAGATACTGGTTGCACCCTGAGTTACCGGATAGAGCCAGGAAGCATAATCAGTGGATTCAAACAGCTTATAAGCAGTATCATTTAAGCCATAATCGGAAAGTGCATTCAACAGATTTCCAGTTGCATTAAATCCAGTTGTCAGAGTATAAGGAACAATCGGCATTCCATCGCTGTCCTCACCTGAAGCCTCTGCGATCGTTGCATTGTAATTCTCCAAAACTTTTTCCAGATTCTCATCGCTTACCACATGGAAACGAAGAGGAGTTGCATAGGAAGCCTGTGTATCCTGGATCTCGCCCTTAGTGTTCTTTGTTTTTCCAGTGTCCGGATCAATGAAAAACTCATTCCATGCTTCTCTTGCAGTTGCAGCTGTCTCACGATAGCTTTCTGCCTTATCTGTGTCGCCCATAACATCAGCAAGAACTGCTGCCTGATCCAGACAATTAATATAAAGTACATTTCCAAGCATCACGCCGTCAGTCGGAATTCTGGAAAGGTGGTCGCAAAGTGTACCGGTCTCACCTGTTAGACGTGCATCCTCCTTCTTATCTCCATTCTCGTCCTTATAGCTCATCGGAGTAGAGGCAAGATGATCCACATACGCATAAATATTATTAATATTATCTTTTACAATGTCCAGTTTTCCGGTCTGCATGTACAGGTTGTACGGAATGGTTACAACCAGACAGTTCCAGGTGATACCGAAGCTCTGTCCGTTATGCTGGATTTTATCATCTGCTTCCAGATCATAGTTCACAAAAGCAGGGCAATACTGGGAAGACATTCCTGTTTCACCGCAATCTGCCCGGACGGTATCCATCCACTGACGCATGAAGTTGTAAGTGTCAGCTACATAAGAACCAGACAACGCATAAATCTGCGCATCTCCAGTCCATCCCATACGCTCGTCACGCTGCGGACAGTCAGTAGGAATGGAAATGTAGTTGCTGGTTGTGGAGTTTGTAATATTGGTAAATAACTGGTTGGTCAGCTCATTGGAAGACTCATATTCAGCGCTCTCATCAAGAGAGGAAAGTACCTGCATCTTAATGCAGTCTGCCGGAAGCTCCTGGTCAAGACCAGTGATCTCAATGTAACGATATCCGTGGAAAGTAAGGTCTGGTGCAAATACATTCTCTCCCTCTTTCATGGTGTAGAAATCGGTTACCATTGCAGTACGGTAGTTCTCCACCATCAGCATCCCGTCAACACCTTCGCTGATGTACTCATCCAGTTCCGGATAAAGAATCTCTGCGAAACGAACAGTTACGGTCTCGCCTGGTTTTGCATATTCTTCCGGAATAGTAATCACCGGAACACCGGAAACGTTTTCACCCATATCGTAGATATAGGAACCTGAGCCCTCTTTCGTCTCGCCAAGAGCCTCTTTTACATCGTTGGTACGGATCACATGAACTGGCTCATCATAGCGGGATACCAGCTGATAATCTGCAAACTGTTTTCTGGTCTCGATTTCAGAGGAAACAGTCCATGCAGAGTCATCATATCCAGCCTCTGTCCAGCCCTCTACAGCAGCCTCTTTTGTAGCGTCATATCTTTCACCCTGGAAAAGAGATGCCAGACGTACCGGGCCATCGTTGTAATAAGTCCAGCTGCCGTCATCGGTTACTACTGTGTCGCTGGAACCATCTGTGTAGTTCACTACCAGTTTCGCCATCAGTGCAGGCTGGTCGCCATAATAATTGTTATTTGTACACTCGAAGGTAGTCATACCAGTCCACCAGCCTTCGCCGAGAATTGCTCCCATTGCGTTTTCGCCAGTCTGAAGGTAATCGGTTACGTCATAGGAATTGTATGCAAGAATAGAATCATACTCTGTGGAGCCTGGGTTAAACCATTCTTCCGGTGCAACTTCCTGTCCGTTAATATAGAAATCATAGATACCCTGTGCAGTCAGGTAAAGTCTTGCAGACTCGATTTCTGATTTTGCCTCAAAGTCAGTACGGACCATCGGTGCTGCTGCGTAGGAAGGATCTGCATATCCCAGAACTCCTGCGTCGCCACCATTTACGGTAATTGTGCTGCCATCTACAGTCACGCCGTCCATTCCGTCAAAAATAGAATAGGTTGCGCCAGTCTCTGCATCCAGAAGGGTTCCGGTTGCATATTTTCCGCCATTCTCGATCTTATAATCTGTGAATGTGGCAGTATCACCTGCATTTGCTGCGAAACCTACGGAATTCAGGTTCGGGAAAGTATTTCCGTTTTCCATGGTGTTTACCAGGATATCATCTCCCACCTTTGTTCCATCTACCGTTATTGACAGTGTACTTGCAGTGCAGAAAATATTAATGTGGTGAACATCGTTTTTGTTCTTATCTGTAATCAAAGTGTTCAGATCTTCATCATCTTCAATTGTGAAAAATGGAGTTGTAGGATCATCGTCTTTTGCATAGCCCATGCGGTAAGCGTTAATCTTCGCACCGCCGTTCGCGCCAACACCGGAAAGATCCAGTTCTACGCGGACATAGTTTTCACCTTCCTGCATTTCGCTGTTGAACACTTTGTTTTCCAGACGGAAATCATCAGCGCCAAGAATAAAGGATGCCCCATTACTGCCCTCTGCTACCTGAACATCTGCGGAAATATTAAAAACAGCCTTGGATGCTGCGTCAAGAGAAAGCTCTCCAGCTCCGATCCATTTGGCACCATCCCAGGATGCTGCGCTAGTGTCCATTAAACCAGTCTCAAAGGTTGCGGTCTCAGACTGGATAGTATTGTCCTTGTTATCGGTCACAGTCACATTCCAGCTGTACTGAGTCGCCGGTGTCAGGCTGCTTCCCTCATATTTGATCTCATTGGATTTGCTGCTCTCGACTACGCCGGAGTCCCATACCACGATTCCCTCTTTGTCCTGAACAACGATCTGGTAAGATTTCTGGGCTGCCCCAATCTCACCAGACTGCATCTGCCAGGAAAAAGCAGGGTTGATCTCGTCAACGCCGATTGGGTTTGTGCATCCCTGAGTTTCCAGATTTACAATTGCAGTTTCCGCTGCTGCCTCAGCTGCCGCTTCTTCCGCCAGCACACTCACCGGTCCATTGCCAACCATAAGTGTCACACCCATGAATGCAGCAAGCACTCGTTTCATACTCATGAATTTCTCTCCTCCTCGTTTTTTCTGTGAAAATCCCGGACAACATCTAATCTGCGTCATTGATGCAGATCAGATGGCTTTCATATTTTGTGATGTCCGTTATTTTAACTATTTTTTCTTACCTCGCTTATTTTGCATTGTACCATTTTCACAGTAAAATAATCGTTTTCGTCGTAAAGTGTGCATATTTATACGTCAAATGAAATTTAAACTATTTTCTACTACAATAAAGGGACCTCCGAAGAAGTCCCTTTATTGTATTCCTATTCTTTTGAATATTTTATATTAATAGCTTTATTTCTTTTTCTTCCGGCATTACTCTCAGTACGCCTTTTCTTGTTGTGATAATTGAGGCAGCTGCATTGGCAAACGTTAACATTTCAGCCAGATTTTCCTCTTTTAGTCCATTAATTCCATGTTCACAGACATAGTGCAATACACAGCCGCAGAAGGTATCTCCTGCTCCGGTTGTCTCGATGGTATTTTCCTGTAAAAACGGCTTTACTTCCACCATCATTTCATTATAATAGGCACGACTGCCTTCTTTTCCCATAGATACAAGAATCATTGGAATCTCATATCTTTCTTTGATCCAGTTTACGCCATCTGTGTAGTCTTCTTTTCCTGTCAGCCACTGAATTTCATTATCTGAAATCTTTAAAATCTGGCAATGTCCAAGACCATATAAGACCTGCTCTTTCGCATCATCCAGAGACTCCCAGAGCGGTGGACGTAAGTTTGGATCAAATGAAATAACCGCGCCTGCTTCCTCTGCAATACGAATTGCTTCTTTCGTAGCTTCTCGTACTCCTTCGTGAGTCATAGACAGCGTACCAAAATGGAAGATATTTGTGTCCTTGAGAACATCCTCTGAAATCTCAGTCTTGTCCAGCATCATGTCTGCTCCTGGATTACGGTAGAAAGAAAAGTCCCTGTCACCATCCGGATATGTGTGCACCATGGCAAGCGTTGTATGAATCTTTTCATCTGTACATAATCCAACATCATCAATTCCGACTTCTTTTATTGCAGCTCTCAGCTGTTCTCCGAAGAAATCGTTTCCCACCTTTCCGATAAATGCCGTGTTATGCCCTAACTTTGCTAACATTGCAAGCACATTACAAGGTGCTCCTCCGGAATTTGCTTCAAAAAGTGGATTTCCCTGATTGCTTTTTCCGTTTTCAGTAAAATCAATCAATAATTCTCCCAGTGCCGTTACATCATATTTCTTCATACGTTGCTCCCAATTCTTGTATTTTTACTTTACTCATTCATGACAAGCGTCTGGAACTTTCATACCAAATCATATTTCACTACATCGATCTTAGCCGCACCGTCAACAAAGAAAGAAATTCCCTTTGCATCCTGCTCTGTAAGAATAACAGCAGACATAACCTGTTCTCCGTCATTGATAAATATTTCCGCGCTGAATCTATCCAGAATCACTCGCAATTTCAATTCATTACAGTCACCATTTACCAGACATTCTCTCTGATGAACCACTGCACGTTCGCTTCCGGAGAAGCTTCTGTCGATTTTCAAAACTGATTCATCTGGACGGAATCGTAAAGTGGAATGATATTTTTCATTCTCAGCAAAACAGAATTCGAATTTTTTATAAAGCTTATCTTTATCTACCGGTCGTATTACAAGCTCCAGATCTACGGTACGTCCTTCAATCTGGTCAAGTGTGATTCTGGTGTCTTTAATCACAACATCCCTGTACTCGACTTTATTTGCACGCATGGAATCCAGTTCTCTGACCGGAACCTGATACAATCTTCCGTTTTTCACAGACAACTCTCTTGGAAGGCTCATTTGTGCAAACCATTTAGAATCATTCCTGCGATAAGCAAGAGTATCCCAGTTCTGCATCCAGGCAATCATAATTCTTCTTCCATCTGGAGCAAGCAGTGTCTGCATTGCGTAATAGTCAATTCCATAATCCACACTCTGATAAGCCTGTTCCTTCAAAGTATGTGTCTCAGAATCCAGATCTCCTATGATACATAAGGTTCCATTTCCATTATGATATTCCAATCCTTCCGGAAGCATGTCCTGTGGGCTTGTCAGAAGCACATATTTGCCGTCCAGTTCAAAGAAATCCGGGCATTCCCACATCTTTCCATAGCGATTTTTGTTCTCTGCCAGAACGCTGACAAATTCCCATTCAAATCCGTCTTTGCTTGTGTAAAGAAGAATCTGTCCGCTTCCATCTGCTGGGCGGCTGCCTATAACACAATATAAATTTCCATCTTTTTCTCTCCAGATTTTTGGATCACGGAAATCTGCTTTGCTTGCGCCTTCCGGCAGATCTTTAAAGGTCAGAACCGGATTTTTGTCATACTTCACGTAATCCTTGCCATCTCCCACAGCCACCGCCTGTGTCTGAACATCCCTTGCGGTTCCGTCCTCCAGTATTTCCCGGTCCACAGCTGTATACATAAGCAGCTGTCTGCCGTCCTCCAGCTCTATGGCACTTCCGGAAAAGCAGCCCACTTTATCGTAATCCTGATCTGGTGCCAATGCTGCCGGGAGATAATCCCAATGCAGCAGATCCTTACTTACCACATGCCCCCAGTGCATGCTGTCCCAATGTGTGTTATATGGATTGTACTGATAAAACAAATGGTATTCTCCCTTATAGCAGGAAAATCCATTGGGATCATTCATCCATCCAACATAAGGAGTTATATGAAAAGCCGGTCTGTCTTCCGCTTTAATCTGCTGTCCCTGTGTAAATTCATATTTTCTTGCCTTTTCTAACATTTCGCTCATGAAAAATCTCCTGTCAAAGTCATTGTCCGGTTCTTACATCTTTTGTTACTTTTCCGCGCTTAAGGATTCCTGATACTGGTCAAAATATTTCTGCTTAATTGAAAGATAATCTGAAAGCCCGTACTTCTCCATCTTTTCCAGGTAAGAATCCCACTCTTTCTCAATTCCTCCGTTCAGGATCCAGTCTGCCTTCTTCTGCTCTGCGTATTTCTTAATATCGGTATCATACTGTGACACTTTATTCGTATCATCAATGCTCATAAATACATTTGGATAAACATATTTGCTATTCATATCCTGTAAATATGTCTCATGCATATTATCCAGACGCCATTTTGCATCTTCCGGCTGTGTCACATATACATCATAATATTCATTCAGCACGGCCAGAGGGCCATTTACAGATTGCGCCTCACGCACTTCCACTGGAGACTGCTCTCCCAGATCCATATGTTTTAACATTTCGCCGCCGTCTTTGTTTGTAGACAGTTCAAAAATGTTAAAGGAATCCTCTTCGCCATAAGTACCCCAGTTATTCTGCGGGGACTGAAGTGGCGCATACATCTGGTCAATCCATGCAGCAGCAAGTGCTGTATTACGACAGCTGGATGTAAGAACACATCTTCCACGGTCAAATCCACTGGTTTCACTGTTGTTCTGTCTGGTAATATTTCTCATGCCATCCGGTCCGGTCAGTGCCGGAAGCATCACATAATCTGTATTGTTATCTATATTCGCAATGTCCCATGTGAAGCAGAGTCCGTAACGGTGATTCTTTCCTTTTGCAACATAAGTAGACCACTCCTGTGTAAAGGCTTCCGGATCTACAAGGTCTTCTGTCACCAGTTTATGAAGCCATTCGATTCCTTCTTTGTAGCCCTCCTGAACAGTTGTATAAATTACTTTTCCTTCATCCGTTACCGCGAAATGATCTCCTGTGTCTCCGTAACCCTCTCCAAATCCATTTATTAAAATCGCCGGATCCTGATCTCCGTTATTGATAATAAAGGACATTGGAATTACATCGCCTTCAATGGAAAATTCTTGTTTCAGCTCATCTGCATGATCCCGGAACTGAATCAGTACCTGCTCCAGTTCGTCTGTTGTTGTAGGAATCTCAAGTCCAAGGTAGTCAAGCCATTTTTTATTAATATATGGAATATCTCCAATCGCCTGAATTGCTTCTTTTCCTGAACCAAGCTGTTCAATCCATGGGAAAGAATAGATATGTCCATCTGGTGCAGTACACATGGTTCTGTACTCTGGATATTTTTCAAATACAGCCTGAAGATTCGGCATGTATTTGTCAATCAGATTTTCCAGTGGAATGATAATTCCCTGCTTCGCATATCGCAGCAGATCATAATCACTCATTCCTGCATTAAACAATCCATCCGGCAGATTTCCAAACTGAGCCAGAGCCAAATTCTTTTTATCTGAAAACTGATCGGATACAAAGCAGGTCCAGTCAATATGAACATTTGTCTGTTCTTCCAGTCGCTGGAAAATCACTCTTTCATTTGGATCCTGTGTGGAAGTAGCCGGTGCACTTGTGATAAAAGAAAGCTCCTCTGTTTCCTTTAATGGAAACTGTACCTCAGATACCGGTGTGTCCGGGTTGATCTCCGCATTAAGCTGCTGCTCTTTTCCACACCCTGCTGTACTTATCATCATCGTCAAAGAAAGTCCAAGTGCAAGTAAACCTTTTACTCTGTTTTTCTTCATATCTGTATCGTTCCTTTCTTATCAGCCTTTTACTGATCCGACCATAATTCCCTGATCAAAATACTTCTGGAAGAATGGGTACATTACTAAAAGTGGTAAGCTTGATACTACAATGGTTGCATATTTCAACTGTTCCGCTACCTTTGCCATCTCCGCTGTACTCTGAATATCGGCGATCATACCTGGCTGCGGAGTATTCTGTACCAGAATAGAACGAAGCACTAACTGCAATGGCTGCAGGTTCGCATCATTCAAATAAATCATTGCGTCAAAATAGCTGTTCCACATTCCTACGAATGACCACAGTGCAAGTACTGCAATAATCGGCTTACATACCGGCATCATGATTTTGAAGAAATGCTGGATCTCATTAGCTCCATCAATTGCAGAGGCTTCTCTTAATTCTGCCGGAATCGACTGGTAATATGTTCTTGCAAGAATCATATTCCAGACATTAAATGCTCCCGGAATCAAAACTGCCCATACTGTATTTACCATATGCAGCTGGTTGATCAAAATAAAAGTCGGGATCATTCCACCGCCAAAGAACATTGTAATCAGGAAAATGAGATTGAAAAATTTTCTTCCCACAAATTCCTTCTTGGACAATGGATACGCTGCCAGCAACGTTACAAAAACAGAAATAGCTGTAAATGCAAGTGAATACAGAAAAGAATTCAGGAATCCACGCCAGATCATCTCATTTTCCAGTACTCTGCGATATGCATCCAAAGTCCAGTCCTTAATATGAAAACTCAGCCCCTGATTATTCAAAACTGTAGGATCCATAAAAGAGGCCAGCACTACATACACGATTGGAATTACAATAGAAAGTACAAACAGTCCAAGAATCAGGAATCCAATTCCAAGAATCAGACAGTCTGTCTTCGAATATTTTTTCTTTATTTTCTCCATCTTCGCTTCCTCCTATAATCCTTCTCCGTCGTTCAGCTTCTTTACCACCCAGTTTACCAAAACTAACAGAATTACATTTACTACTGAATTAAACAGACCAACAGCCGTCGAATAACCATAATCACCGTTCAAAAGACCAATACGATATACATATGTTGATAAAATTTCTGATGCCGGCAGGTTCATATCTGTCTGTAATGCATAGGCTTTCTCAAATCCAATACTCATAATATTTCCAGCCTGCAGAATAAACTGAATTACAATAATATTCTTAATTGCAGGAAGCTCCACATACCAGATCTGCTGCAGAAGATTTGCACCATCCATAATAGCTGCTTCTTCCAGTTCTTTGCTTGCATTGGATAAAGCAGCAGTGTACATAATAGAGGCCCAGCCTGCTGTCTGCCAGATTCCACTTGCTATGTAAATGGTACGGAAAGCGGATGGCATTGTCATCCAGTTTGTACTGATTCCTAACAGCTTATTCAGAGGTCCAACTGGAGAAAGCAGCATTCGTACCATACCGCAAAGTACAATTACAGATATAAAGTTCGGCATATAGACCAGAAGCTGTACTTTCTTCTTAACTCCGGTTCTGCGGATACGATTTAAAAGCAATGCCAGAATGATCGGAACCGGAAAGCCCCACAGCAGTCCATAAATACTCAATTTTAGTGTATTCAGCAGGTAGTTCATAAAATCCGGTGAAGATAAAAAACGTCTGAAATATTCAAGTCCGACCCACGGACTTCCAAGTACTCCCTTGATTACGTTGTAATCCTCAAACGCAATCAGAAGTCCTCCCATAGGAAGATACTTAAAGATAATTGTCAGCAAAAGCCCTGGCATTAAGAAAAAAAGATATAACTGCCAGTTTTTCTTCACATAGTTAACCTTATCTCGCCATGTTTGCTTTTTCACGGGTATTGTTTGGTTCTGCATTCTTTTCATGCACTTCTCCTCCATTCCTTTCCCTTTTCGTCCTTGGAACCGGTTAAGTAACCGGTTACTTTATAATTTGATGTTACTACATTCAGGTTCATATGTCAACACTTTTTCAAACTAAAATAACCGGTTACGTAATCGGTTATTTTATCATTGCCTTTTTTTTAATTAGTTGCTATACTAAAAAGTAATATCGTTCCATTATCAAAAGATTCCAAAGCATTCTATTATTCTCATTTATTTATAAGGAGATTAAATTTTTATGGCAAAAAAACAGGTGACATTTGCAGATATTGCAGAATATACTCATTTTTCAAAAACTACAATATCACGGTATTTCAATCATCCCGATTCTCTTACGCTTGAAAATCAGGAAAAGATTTCACAGGCCCTTGATACCCTTGGCTATAAAAAAAATAAACTTGCAAAAGTTCTGGCAAATGGTAAGAGTGAATTTATCGGAATCATTATTCCCAATCTCTATTTGCATTACTACTCTGAAATGCTGACACAGCTTCTTTCAAGCTATAGTGACTATCATTATAAATTTCTTGTTTTTTCCAGTGAACATGGCGCCGAAGAAGAACAGCAATATATTGAAGAGCTTCTTTCCTATCAGATTGAGGGGCTTATTGTTTTAAGCCATACGCTGTCATCCAGAAAGCTGGCTTCCTATCAGATTCCTATCATTGCCATTGAGCGAGAGGCAGAATATATCAGCAGCGTTACCACTGACAATTATATGGGTTCCCTTCAGGCTACCTCACTGTTAATTCGTGATAAATGCGATATATTAATTCATATCAATGTCAATGTTGAAAAAACAATCCCTGCTTATGACCGTATACGTGCCTTTGAAGAAACATGTACGGAATATCAGGTTCCTTATGACATGGATCTCAGCGTAAGCGGCAATTCTTATCAGGAAATTTTAAATGAGATAAGACGTATCTTCACAAGAATAGAAGAAAAGTATCCAAATCAAAAAAAAGGCATCTTTCTCGCGAATGATACCTATGCCAATATGTTTCTCAACTTAATTTTTCAGAAATATGGTAAATTACCACCTACTTACGAAATCATAGGTTTTGATAACTCTCCAATTGCCAGTGAATCAATTCTTCCGATTACAACTGTCGGTCAGCAAATTGATGTTATTGCCCATACTGCCATGGAGCTTCTGGTACAGCAGATGGAAGAGCAAAAAAAACGAGCTCCGAAACCATTAGAAAAACCTGTTCATAAGCAAATCACTCCGGTACTGATTCGCCGGAATACTACCAGTTAACCTGTTGCTTTCGTATTCAAAAAGGCACCTTCCTACTTTTTGGGAAAGTGCCTTTTCGCCTTACAGCTTCAATTATTTCTCAATTGTAACCCAGATGTTCTGCTCGATTGCTTTCTCAAGGATGGCCGGTGTATCACCTTTCATGAAGCCTGTCTTATCCTCTTCAACAGTGAACTCTTTTCCATCATAGGTTGTCTTTGTCATCTGGTCATCACCGTAGAAGTTGCACTCAAGATAGAACTCTGTGTGATCTTTGTTTGTAGATACGGTGCAAACAAGGTCAGCCTGGATGTCTTCGATGGTGTACTCTACTACTGTGTACTCATCGTAGTCTTTGTTTGGCTCAAACTGTGCTTCTGCAGGAAGATCTGCTGCTGTAGCTGCAGCGCCATCTGTTGCTACATCATCTGTAGCTTCTGCGTCATCTGCTGCTGCATCAGCGCCGTTGTCAAAGTATACCCACAGATCCTGCTCGATTGCTTTCTCAAGGATGGCCGGTGTATCACCTTTCATGAAGCCTGTCTTGTCTTCTTCTACTGTGTACTCTTTTCCATCATATGTTGTCTTTGTCATCTGGTCGTCGCCATAGAAGTTACACTCAAGATAGAACTCGCTGTTGTCTTCTTTTGCAGATACTGTGCAAACAAGGTCAGCCTGAATGTCTTCAATTGTGTACTCTACTACAGTCCATTTGTCATAGTCTTTGTTAGCCTCGAACTGCGGCTCTGCCGGAAGCTTGTCCTCTGTTACGCCTTTGATTTCTTTTGCGTCGTCAGCTTTTGTATCATCAGATGCTGCTGCGTCACCGATCGGTACCCAGATGTTCTGCTCAAGAGCTTTATCAAGGATAGCTGGTGTATCACCTTTCATGAAGCCTGTTTTATCCTCTTCTACTGTGTACTCTTTTCCATCGTATTTTGTCTTTGTCATCTGGTCATCGCCGTAGAAGTTGCACTCAAGATAAAATTCTGTGTGATCTTTGTTTGTGGAAACTGTGCATACAAGATCTGCCTGGATATCTTCGATGGTGTACTCTACTACTGTGTACTCATCGTAGTCTGCGTTCGGCTCGAACTGTGCCTCTACCGGAAGATCTGCTACAGTTGCTGTAGCTGCCTCTGCAAATACAGAAACGCTTGTTGCCATGGATGCTGCCATAGATGCTGCAAGTACAAGTGCTAAAACTTTTTTCTTCATGATTTTTCTCCTTTTCTATTGTAACTGTATGTCGTACAGTTAATCTTTTGTTTTATTCTGCCTCTTTCGCAACCGGCAGGAAGGATGCTACGATATTCACCAGCATACCAACTACTGCCAGACTGCAGAAAATAATGAAGCTCATAATTGTATCCATTCCGTCCAGTCCGGAAATTACATATCCGATCTGGTTTACCATTACGGAAGCGCTCCATACTGCTGCGCTTGCCATTAATGCTGCGTTTACAACCGGGATAAAACCGGTAATCACTTTATTGAAACCAACCAGTACAAAGGAAAGTACCGCAAGGACGATTGCTGCTGCCAGGAAATAATATACCGGCTGGAATGTGTACATTACCTTACCGTAGTAAACAGCCTCTACGATAGCAATAATGCCTGCTACAAGCGTCAGATACAGTCCGATTGATTTTTTATTCTTATTCATCATCCGCACCTCCGATTACGCTTCTTTTTTGGATTTAACAGTTTTTAGGATAGTCATGATCAGGAACAGAATGGTAAGTACTGCAAATGCTGCCTCTGCGCCTGTCAGTGCATTCTGATACCAGGTTCTTACAGTCTGGATCTCAGTTGTGGAGCTGATTCCGTTCATTGCATTACTCTGTACCAACTGATACAGGAAATACTTGATGTTCTTCTTCATCATCTGCTGGAAGCTTACATCCTTCTCAATTGCTTTTTGGGAATTTGCCATAGCTCCGATTTCAGAAGTATCATATGCAGAAGTTGTCAGTGTTCCACCGCCACCTGCTGCTGTTACATCTCTCCAGTTCATGTAATCCGCACCGTTGATCATATCAGTTACAAACCAGCCCTGATAGCCCCACTCACCTCTTGCAATATTATCAAGAAGGTTCTTGTAAGCACCGACAAAAGAGGTTCCTGCACGGTTGAATGCTGTCATAACACCCTGTGCATTGTTGCTGCTCATACACATCATGAAGCCACGAAGCTCATTCTCACGGGCTGCCTGCTCGGTCATAAATGTAGACAGACCGGAACGGTTTGCCTCCTGATGGTTAAATGCGAAATGTTTCGGCTCAGCCATTGTTCCTTTGCTCTTCAGTCCGATTGTGAGGGCATTACCCATATAAGCTGTAAGCACAGAATCCTCTGAGTAGTATTCATGGTTACGTCCGCAGTAAACAGTTCTGTGAAGGTTCAGACCTGGTGCAAACAGGGAGCTCTCATTTGCCCACAGACCATCTTCTCCAAGAAGCTCGCCTTCTCTTTCAACAAGCTCTTTGTTAAAGGTTGCTGCAACAATCGGCTCTGTTGGCATTGTTGCCATACGGTAGGTAGCCTTGTCATCTGTTTCTTCTGTGTAATAGTCTTCGTCTGAAAGGTCTTTAGACCATCTTACGAAATAACCGCCAACCTGGTCACCGGTGTAACCCAGAGGGCCATCGTTTGCGTATGTTCTTGCAAGCTGGATGGAATCGATATTCTCGAAGTCATCACCTGCTTTTTCAATAAACTGGATTGCCTCATCAAGGGTGATCTCGTCCATAAGCTGATCCCACATAGGATCGTCGAAGTCAACTGCTCCGGTATAATTGCCGTTTTCATCAAGCTTCATCATATCGATCAGTTTCAGACCATTGTCTGCACCCCAGGTAATACCATTTCCATCACCGTCATTTTCTGTAAGCTCATACAGCTGATCGGTAAGACCAACCATCATTGCCTCAGTAGGTGTCAGGGACTCTATCGGTTCCCAGCCCTTTGACCAGTCAGATCTGGTTGTATACTCAACGGTATTCTCAATCAGATTATTGATATCCATATCCTGAAGCTGATTTTCTACACCAACAGAATAGGTTTCAATATCTGTATCTGCAAGGTTCCATTTGATTGCATTATCTGCATTGATCTCATCTGTATCAGCAGTTTTTACAAGACCGTCCTCATTGCCATTTTTGTTTGCAAGAACGTTATTCAATGCTTCATGTGAACCATTTCCGATTGCAAAGTAATAATCACCGGACTCCAGTGACCATGCACCCTGTGTACCGTTTTCTTTCACAGCATCTTCATCATAGCTTGCCATGTAAAGAGGATCAAACTCAACTGTAACCTCTTCGGAAGCACCTGGCTCAAGAACTGCTGTCTTAGCATAACCGATCAGCTGGATTGCAGATTTCTCAAGACCACCTTCTGTGTAAGGAGCCTGTACATAAAGCTGAACAACAGATTTACCAGCCACATCACCTGTATTTGTTACATTTACCTTTGCTGTTGCAGTTCCGCCAACCTGTACATCTACAGATTCAAGCTTCTGTTCGAAGGTTGTATAGGAAAGTCCATAACCAAATGGATAGGAAACTTCTGCCGCATAGTCCCAGGCATTACCGCTTGTAGCACCTTCTGCTGTATCTGCATTTCCCTGTCCGAGAACTTCATCCTCGTATCTTGTCTCGTAATATTTATAACCGTTGTAAATTCCTTCAGACTCTACCAGATACCAGTCTGCTTTGTTTGTTTCTGTAAGCACTGCATCGGAACCAGCCTGGGAATTATTTGTATAAAGATATACACCGTAGTTTACCATTGCCGGAGCAGATGTAGAATTCACTGCATAAGTATCAGCGATATGACCGGATGGGTTCACCTCACCGGAAATAACATCTGCTACACCCAGGAATCCATTCGCACCTGGCTCGCCAGTCCACAGGATTGCACCGATTTCATCATCGTTTTTCAGCTCATCGATCTCAACTGGGTTGTTGGTGTTCAGAAGAACAACAACCTTTGTACTGTGCTCTTTTGCAAGCTGGATCATAGCTTTTTCATTATCAGAAAGTGCCAGTGGGCGCTCATAGCTGTCTTCCTCATTTGCACTTGTCATATTCGGGTTATAATCAGATGCTTCAGAGCTGTCACGGGAAATTACTACCAACGCAACCGTATCATCTGCTGACTTCAGAACATCCTCATCGTAAATGCTTTCCGGTGCTTCACCTACATTATAAGCTGCCGGATTCTCATACATAGTTCCGAAAGATGGCTGTAAGGAATGTCCGCCTTTTCTTCCATATGTACCGTTTACATCCTCACTGCTGTAAAGATCCAGCATATCCTGATTTAATGTGAAGCCTTTTTCTGTCAGTGCAGTCTGAATGTCATACTGCTTCTGACCAGCTTCCCCATCAATGGAAACTGAAGATCCGATCATACCACCCAGTGTAGGATTAATGGAGTTTAATCCCCAAAGAGTGACCTTGTCAGAAGAAGTATTAAGCGGAAGGGTTGTATCTTCATTTTTGAATAATACAGTTCCTTCAGATGCAATCTCTGCTGCAAGAGCATCCTTTGCTGCAATTACCTCATCAAGGCTTGAGAACTCAGATTTGAAATAAGTGGAATCTGTTTTCTCTCCGTTACTTGTGTCTACAATCTTGTAGCTGGAAATTCCAAGGCGTGCATTGATAAATGCTGCATTGGTATCCACGATAGCTGATGCGCCCACAGTTACTGCAAGAAGACTGGCGGATACTGATGTAAGTCCTCTCCACAAGCCAGTGGACTTTTTCTTGTTGCTCATAAGCTCCCTCCTTTTATCATTTGCGCCGCCCTTCCGGTGCCGACGCTTAAGCTTATCTCTTATGGTGATACTATAACAGATTTTACTGTTCGCGGTTCATTTCATGCGCAGACTGTCAATTTTCATACGCAAATTGCAATCACTTTTGTGTATTTTCACAAAAATCACCATCTATTTTTGGTAGTATAGCACAATATTAAGTGGTAATGTTGTCCAATCATGACAGAATTGTATTCAAAAATGACAGGTTTGTGGCAGAAAATGGAGTGGTATACCGGGATGCCGAATACAAACGCTCGGGGACACTTTTCTAGTAATTTGCAGAAAAATTTACGGATAACCTATAGCCCAATTTCTGACAACTTGATACAATATAGCAAAGGGGGATTTACAGCAATGACCAAAAATACAAAACACCGTTGGCGTCCAGCACTTCTTATTTTCTTGCTATGTAGTTGCCTGTGTATTGGATTTTATTTCACCCAATTTTATCCAGGCACAAAAAAAGAACCAGAAACCATTTACATCCTTCTGCAAAGAAACGCCGAAAACTGCCAGGACTTTAATCTGGTGGAACAGGAATTGAATCAATATCTCGCGAAAGCAGAAGACTATCAGGTACAGTTCAGAGTACAAAGCTATTCTGCCCTGTATAATGATTTCATGCAAAACTTGAAATCCGCTGAACCCATTGACATTTTGTTTGGAACCGCAAAAAGCATGAAAGAAGCAGTTGCCCAGAATTTACTGGAACCGCTTGATTCCCTGCTTCAGGAACAGGGTGATGGAATTTGTGAAGTTTTAAATAAAGACTATCTGGACACAGGGTACATAGATGGAACAAGATATGGGTTGCCTTCTGTCAGAGATTACGCCTCCAGTTCCTGCTTTGAATACGATGTCCAGCTTGCCCGTCAATATGACCTTCAGATGGATTCTGTAAAAACCATGGATGACCTGGAAAAACAACTTCTAAAATTAAAAGAATCCGCTCCGTCGATCATTCCAGTTGGCATCAATCTTTATGTTGGAATTGACTCCCTGTTGAAAATGGATTTCCTTGGCGACAATTTTATGGCTCCACTTGCAGTTCTTAGAAATTACGGTCAGACTTCCCAGATTGTAAACTTCTACGAAACACAGGAATTTACGTCATTCGCAAATAAAATGTACGCCTGGCGAAAAGGAGGGCTTCTCATGGATGACACGGGAGCATCCATATCTGCCATCAACTATCTGAAAACACACAAAGTGTTCGGATGTTTTTCCCATTATCACCCGGGGTTTGATGTGGAAGAAACCAGAGGATCCGGAACTGAAATTGCCTGCGTGGTCCTTAGCAATCATTATATTTCTTCTTTTAATGCGGATAATCTCTTCTGGGAAATCCCCGCCAAAAGTCAGCATAAAGAAGCTGCCATGCGCTTTTTGAGACGAATGTATACCGATGAAAATGTTATTCGCATCCTCACCTATGGAAAAGAAGGCGTGCACTACGAATATAAAGATCCTGAGCACAAAACAATTGGTTATCCCGAAGGAATCAATGTAGACAACAGCCGTTATTCCCAGTTTTTAGGATGGATGTACGGAAACGAAATGCTCATGCCTGTATGGGAAGGACTTCCGGAAGATCTCTGGCAACAGATTACAGATTATAACGATACCTCTATCCGTTCCATTGCAATTGGATTTTCCTTTGATGAAACACCTGTTGCAAATGAATTTCTGCGTTGTACAGCAGTTGCCAGACAATACTATAGTGGCCTGACTACCGGTCAGCTGAATCCTGCCAAATATCTTCCTATCCTTCGCCAGGAGTTAAGCGCTGCCGGAATTGGCACGGTCATTTCAGAAAAACAGAGACAACTGAATGAATATCTGAAAGGAGAAGATAACTCATGAATGAACAAACCGTTTTTTTACATATTCCTCCTTTCCGAAAAAGTCTGAAACAATTGCTGCTTCTGCTTTTTTTTGTGATTCTCCTGGCTGAAACAGCAGTTATGTTCGTCGTGATCCGTATCACTCACAACAGTCTGTCTCAGGAAGCAGTAAAAAACAGCGAAACACTTCTGGAATATTATTCCAGCCAATTAGAAGACCAGATGGATTTTGCTCAAAAAGATCTTCGCATCCTTGCCAATGACACAGGTCTTTTGTCCTTTCTTCCTTACCAGAAACCGGAAGAACAACAATACTTCCAGAGATTACATATGAAAAACTATATGCAGAAAATCCTGGATCTGAATACCATACTGGACGGTATCTTCGTCTATCGTCCGAATGCCAAGCAACTTCCTTATTTTTCCGTCAGTTCGAAATACACCAGTTATGAGCAGGAACTGCAGCTGAGAGAACAGATTGAAAGCTGTGATCCTTCTGCAACTTCTGGATACTGGTCTTTCTGGCATGTGGATGAAAAAGAATATCTTTTATATCTGGAAAAAGGAATTTACGGCTGGTATGGCATCTGGATCCGTGCGCAATCCATTCTGGAAAATTTTGAACTGTTAAATCCAGATTTCCAAAGCGGACTTTATATCTGCAGTCCGGATGGAACGATTCTGGAAAGCCAAAGTATTTTCTCCTTTTCCGGCACATTTTTACAGACAGACAATGGAGCCATTTCCAAAATCGCAGGAAAAAAATATATAAAAGTCGTTACCAGAATCAATCAGGAAGATTACGTATTAGCCGCTCTTTTGCCAGAAGATGAAATTCTGAAAGAAATGGGGGCCATCCATCCGGTTCTTGCTGCCGCCATCATCACCAACCTGCTTCTTCTCCTTCTTTGTATCCTCTGTGCCAAACGCTTCGTATATGAACCGCTCCACTATCTCTCTGCACATATGGAAACGGTAAAAGAAGGGAATCTGGAAACAGAAATCGAACTTGGAAGCCATCTGGAGGAATTTGAGTCGGTTTACAGCACTTTCAATGA
Organism: uncultured Blautia sp.; assembly: GCA_934394545.1. Lineage (GTDB taxonomy): Bacteria > Bacillota > Clostridia > Lachnospirales > Lachnospiraceae > Blautia_A. Next base: position 42,498 of record CAKRRG010000002.1, on the reverse strand, counting down.
AATGCAAAAGAGCATTGTCGCCCTGAAGCTGGATAACTACGAACGACAGATCCAGGAAGAACAGACCAAACGTCAGTTTCTCCAAAGCCAGATCAAATCCCACTTTTTCCTGAACTGCCTGAACATTATCTACATACTGGCACAGGGAAAACAGTACGAACTGATCCAGAAACTAGACCTTTGCATGGCCAATTACATGCGCTACCTGACCCGTCCTGCTGATCAGCCGGTCACCCTTTTACAGGAACTGGAACATGTAAAAAACTATATAACCATCCAGACTTTGCGCTACCACAATCGGATCACCTTTTCCTGCGAAGTGGAGGACGATTCCATGAACCAATATCTTCTCTATCCTCTTATGATCCAGACCTTTGTAGAAAATTCCATGAAATATGCCATGGATCCGGAAGCTGATAACAATCATATAGCCATAAAAATAGCCCATATTCCAGATAAACCGGAACACTTCTCCATATCTATCGAAGATTCCGGAAACGGCTTTTCAGACGAAATCCTAAGGCACCTGAACGATCCGGCGCCACTTCCGATGAACGGACTTTCTGGAATCGGGATTGCCAATGTAAAAGCAAGACTTGATCTGTTCTATAAAGGAAAAGGAAATATCTGGTTTGCGAATTCCACGCCACATGGAGCACAGGTGGAATTACAAATTCCAACACATGAATGATTCTTCAAACATGCTTCAGAACAACAGGAGGAAATTATGGGAAGTATTTTGATCGTCGATGACGATTACATCACAATTGAAGGAGTCAAACAATACATCAACTGGGAAAAATGCGGTGTCAGAGAAGTCTACACCGCCATGTCAGCTCGACGGGCAAAAGAGATCATCGGAAATCAACACATCGATGTACTGATCACAGACATTGAAATGCCAGGCGATTCTGGCATAGACCTGCTGAAATGGATCAACGGGACACACAAAGATCCGGTGTGTATATTTCTCACCAGCCACGCCGATTTTTCCTATGCCAAAGAAGCCGTAAAGCAAAAAGCCTTTCTTTATCTGCTGAAACCAACTCCCATTGAAGAAATGGAAGAAGCCATTATTTCTGCTATGGAAGAGGCGAAAAACCGCCGAAAAAATCAGATGATCGTTCAGACTCTTCTGGATCCTTCGGCAGCAGATGACAGCGTAGTGGTCCTAAAAAAAGCGAAAAAATATATTGCAGAACACATTAGTGAAGAAATTTCCAGAAAAGAAGTGGCAGACCTTGTCTACCTCAATCCGGATTATCTCTCCAAACTTCTAAAAAAAGAAACCGGACTCTCCTTCAGTGAATATGTACTGGACTGCCGGATCTCCCTGGCCAAAATGCTCCTGCAGGCAACTGGAAAAAGCATTCAGGAAATCGCAGGTATGACCGGATTTAATTCCGCCTCTTATTTTTCGAAGATTTTCAAGCAGGAAACAGGAATGAGCCCAGTAGCTTTCCGCGCAGATACGTCCAAATAAAAATACTTCCAGCACATTTTTTATTTGTATATTTTGCACAATCTCATTATGTTTTCAAAGGAAATCATGTCTTAAATATAACATTTCAGTTCGTATTTCTTATATTTTTTCTGTGTATTTTTATCTATAATACACTTAGCAGGAAACAAACGAAGAAAAAACGATCTGAAAGGAGAACTTATGAAAAAGAGAAACACAGCTATACTTGCAACCTTTTTGGCACTGACCATGATTGCACCAATTCCGGTCAGTGCACAGGCAGAAACAACTGCCAAAAGTGATTTTGCCAATCTTCTGGAAAGCAGATACAAAGATCCGGACCGCGTCTACTCTTCTGATGTAAGATGGTGGCTCGGAAGCGCATCTGCAACAGATGAAACATTATTAGAGGAAATTCAGACCCTGTATGATTCCGGTTTCAGAGGTGTAGAATTATGTATGCAGAACGATGGCGTCGCTCCGGATGAAGATTACGCATATGGTTCTGAAATGTGGAGTCACAAATGGAAATTAATGATGAACAAATTGCTGGATCTGGGAATGGGCGTTTACCTTACTTCCGGTACCAACTGGGCTTCTTCCAATGTTCCGGTAAGTGAACTTGACCCGACCAGTTCTGCTGCCATGCAGATCATCGCTTCCAGCTACGAACCAATCTACTGCGAAAGCGGTCAGAAACTTGAAAATACTCCAATCGGCACACCGGGAACTATTTCCATTCCATGGGGCGCTACAGAAGGAGAATTTGTTGACTGCACACGCGATAATACCAAACTCCGATTTGTCTATGCCTACGAATTAACCGATGATGGAAAGATCAATTCTGACACAGAGATCATCGACCTAATGGCAGAAGACAAAGTGGTAAAAGGCGATGGCGAAACTAATTACACCATCAACTGGGAAGTACCTGGCGAGGGCAAAAAGTACATGATCTACCCGATCTATTCACAGGGATCTTACGAAACATCTGAACCAGCTGCAGAACCTTGCTATACCACCAACTATTTCTCAAAAGATGGTGTGGAAGCTCTAAAAAAATTCTGGACCGAACACTATCTCAACGATCCAGAATTAAATGAAAAGATCAAAAGCGGCGATGTTCAGCTGTTCATGGACTCACTTGAGATCAAATACGGCAACGAAAAAGAAGGTATCACATGGTGGACCGAAGATGTCGTTGAAGAATTCCAGAAGCGCAAAGGCTATGACATCCGTCCATATTTCGTTCTCATCCAGGGTGTAGGAAACGGATTTGATTTTGCTGGTAACATGCATACACAGTGTGTGGGAACCTATGATATGACAGATGGCGATCTCCGTAAGAAGATTATTCAGGACTGGCAGGATGTCATGACGCAGCTTTATGAAGAAAACATGCTGGTTCCGTTAAAAGAATGGCTGAATTCCTATGGAATCACAACCAGAGCTCAGATTTCTTATGGTAAAGCTTTTGAGATCACCGAGCCTTCTCAGTATGTAGACTATCCGGAAGCAGAAAACCTCAATCAGTACAATCAGCCAGATATCTTAAGACTTCATACAGCAGGTGCAAAACTGCTGAACAAAGTCCTCTCCACAGAAACCGGTGGAACCTCTGCTGTTTATGGAACCTCCTGGCAAGAACTGTTAGATGACATTTACGTACAGTATGCAGTTGGTTTCCAGAGAGTTATATGGCACATCTGGACATCAGGCTATGGTTACGGAAATTATGACTGGCCTGGCTATATGGCAGGATTTAACGGTGCGACCATGTTCAACCGCTGGGGCTCCCGTGAACCGGCTTCCAGAGATTACGATGAATTTAATGCGCACATCGGCCGTGTTCAGGAATTCTTACGGGAAGGAAAATCCAGAACAGACGTAGGATTTGTATATAACAGCTGGACACAGGGTATGAAAGCCAGCGGTGAAGACGGAAGTTTCACAGAAAACAGTATGAACTGGAAACTGGCTCACCAGGGTGTTATCTACCGTTCCACTGAATTGCAGGATAATGGCTATACTTACGATTATTTCAGCCCGGATTTCCTGTTTAACGAAGATGTTTATTATGACAAAGAAACCGGTACCCTGGAAGGCGCTGGATACAGATCCCTTGTGATCTTCCAGAAAATGCTGGATTATGACGGTGCCGCAAAGATCCTGGAATTTGCCAAAGAAGGTCTCCCGGTTGTGATCGTAGGTTCTGAAACTGCATCGGAAACTCCGTTTAACGATGGAAAAGATGAGGAACTGAAAGCCGTTATGGATGAACTGAAAGGTCTTCCAAACGTAAGAACCGCCAACATTCTGGACAATGAAGTACAGATTGACGAAGATGCTACCGGAAACCTTTTTGATGAGGTATATACCAAACTTCACGATGAATTAGGCATCCGTCCATATGCAGAATTCGTAGAGCCGAACTTACAGCTTCTCACCAATACCCGCGAAGATGAAGACGGAAACCGTTACTTGTATGTTTACAATTACTGCGATGGAACTTACCACGAACACAGTAAAAAAGAAGGCATTCCGGAAAACGACCATGGCACCAATATCCAGACAGAAATCAAAATGGAAGGTACTTATGTCCCTTACAGTCTGGATGCATGGACAGGAGAAGCTACCGAACTGGCAGAATACTATTATGAAGATGGTCAGACTGTGATCCCAGTTGATCTTGACTACTCTAACATTGCACTTTTCGCATTTGAAAAAGTAGAGGAAGAAAATCCCTCCATCATTGAGACAGATGCAGATTCCGCATACACAACAGCGGATGGAATGAATATCCGTGCTACAAAGAGCGGAACTTACACAACCACTCTTTCCAATGGCGAAACAAAAACAAGTGAACTTACTGTACCAGAAGAATACGATATTACAGACTGGGATCTGACCGTAGATTCCTGGAACGGAACAAGAGATGCTGATGGTAACTTTGCTGGTGATCTGGTACGTACGGAAACCATTGATGGTCTTGAAACCACCAACCGCAAGACTTCCACTGAGGTAACTGAGATTCACACAACACTGGATACTCTGAAGACCTGGGATCAGATTGAGGAAGTAGGCGATACGGTATCCGGTCTTGGTCATTACAAAGCCACCTTCAACTGGGATGCTTCTGCTGCAACCGGCGCTTATATCGATTTTGGTTCTATTGACCAGAGCATGAAAGTATGGATCAATGGTGAAAAAGTCGGTGGTGATATCTCCACCAATCCAACCAAGGCTAAAAAAGGTCTTGATGTTGAGATCAGCGACGGAAAAGGTGGAACTATTCTCCTGGATGGCAAAGAGGAATACACCGGCGGTATTAACCTGATGAATCCGATTTTCGATGCAACTCCATATCTGAAAGATGGAGAAAATACTATCGAAATCGAATACAGTTCCGATCTGACAAATGTTGCTCTCGCAGATGGCATTATCACACCACAGTCCTTTGGTGAAGGCGAAGGCTTTAGCAAGGGAACTTGGTGGGGCAAATCCGTAGCAATCCGTTCTTATGGCCCGGCACAGGCAAAGGTGATTCCGTTCGTGGATGAAGCTGTATAAATTTATCATGAAAGTCATGGAAGGCGGTTACGAATGAGCCTTATATAAATTCATGAATAGGTATAATAAAAAGGGTGTCGCAAGATCATTACATAAATGAACAAGCGGCACTCTTTTTCTATTTACATCCAAACACAGCTCCTAGTTAAATCAATCTAAAATTTCAATTTCTGTCTCCGCATTTCCAAACGCGGAAGAGTTACTGCAAATGCCTTTTCTTTCTCTCCTGTTCTGTAGCATACCCAGTTTTCGTTAAATAACTGCTTCATGATTTCCTCCTGAAATTTTCTATCCGTATTCTACCAATAAAAAGCAGGCTGCGCTATTCAAAACGCAACCTGCAAAAAATCACACGTATATTGTACAAAAAGCGCGCCGCGAGCGGCATTTTCCTTTAGAAAATCTTCTGCAAATAATTATACAACTCTAAGTTACTTCACTTTTACCTTCACTTTTTTTATAGCCTTTCCCGACGTCACAGTAATCTCTACAGTACCCTTCTTTTTGCCAGTAATTACACCTTTTTTATTAACTGTTGCTATTTTTTCATCAGAAGAACTGTACGTAATCTTTTGTTGAGATTCTTCAGGTATCAGAACTGGCTTCAATGTTAATTTAGAATTCTTTTTCACGGTTACCTTATCTTTTAAGCCAGTAATTTTTTTAGTTTTTATTTTCCTGGAAGAAAGCTTCGGTATCTTTTTCGTATCAAGTTCCTTGCCACATGTTACACATTTCCGTACCTTTTTACCAGTACTGGTAACAGTAGCCGCTTTCGACACTTCCCAAGCTCCTGGTTTATGTTTCTTGGTTGCCGGAATAGACGTAGTAAATGTTTTTCCGCAATCCACACAGAAACTCTTCTTGGAACCTTCTTTATTACAGGTTGCTTTCTTTATAATTTTGTCGTAACAGGGATTAAAGGTATGACTTTTTTTGCAATCATCCTTTATCTTAATTGTTACATTTCCCTTATCAGCAAAAATTGCGTCTCCCTTGGCATCAACGCCTTGAAAAAATCCGCCATTATGAAATTCCACATAATATGTAACACCTTTTTTTAAAGGATACTTGGTAATTCTTCTATCATCGGAATAAGAAATTCTTTTACTCACCCAATGCAGCTTTCCATTCTCTTTCAATGTATAGAGATCCGGTTCCTGATCTAAATAAAATCCATATTTTCCACTTTTTTTAGGACTAAAAGTATACCAGTTACCCTTGCTTTCAATATTTTTATTCACACCTTCCTTCAATTTACCCTGACTGACTTCCTTTACGGGAAGTATTTGGAAAGTAGGTGCATTAATAGTGTCTACCACATAACCATTACAGCTGACAACGGCTGTATACTCTCCTTTTTTTAAATAGCTATGATGAATATATATTTTTCCAGCAGAATCCTTAAAATATAAACTGAATTCATTTCCACTGGAATCCTCCCGCCCCTCAATTTCTTTGTATTTTACGATTTCTTTATGTCCATCAGCATAAGTAACCAGTATATCTCCCGTTTCTTGCTGAATATATGCGGCTCCTTCCACGTATACTTTCTTTATAAGATTTTTTTCCAAAATAGTAGCATTAATAACATTATCACATTTATAAAGATTAATATCGAATTCATAATGTTTTACCTCATCTGAGGCATCCGTCCCTGTATAGATAGCACCCTTAAATCCCACATAATAAATGCAATCCTTTTCCAGGCGATACATCGATTTATGACCTCCGGGTCGACATTCCACTTCTTTTGGTCCATCAGGATCTGCTTTGAGTACTTTTATATTACTAATTCTAAACCATGCATAATCACCGGTCTGAGACGGAATAAAAGAATACCAGGCAAATTTTTCTTTTGGTGTCTGAACTTTCTTATTCAGTCCCACATTCATTGCAGGCGTATCAAGAGCAGTTACCTCAATCGTATAATCCTTATCCAATGGAATGTCACCTGTTTTACCAGTAACGATCAATCTATAAGTACCTGGTTCCAGGCTGCTCCCTGCTTTGTAGCGCTTTCCTGTAGGATCTGATACATTCTGCCAGCAATAAGTATAACTATCCTCATACATATCTATAAAAGTTCCACTATTTTCATTACAGGCTACCGGTGGCACATCTCCAAAATAGAATCGAAATATAAATTCTGTATTTTTTAAATATGAGCTCTCGATTTTTTCTGAAATCTTTGTATCTTTCATATTTACAGATATAGAAATAACTTCATATTTCTCCGATATAACCAAATCTCCTGTATTTTTTTCAATACGCTGGCCATTTTCTGTTTCTTCATAAAAGCTGCCAGTGACATGAAGATAATACTCATTCCCCAATTCCAGCCTATATTCTGCCCACATTTGAGGTTTTTCATAAAGCATAGGAATTTTTTCATACTCTCCATTACTACCTAATGTAAAAATTTCCACCGTAGCAGAACCAATTCTAAATATTCCTGACATTGGAATATCCAGACGATACCAAGCTCCTGTTTCTCTGTCAAAATTCCAACCGCTGCAAACCCTTTCTTTGCACTCCTCAATCGGAACACCCTCTGCCGAACATACAGCAGAAGTCTCTTCACTTTCCCAAATTTCTACTTCTTCACCTGAAAAAAATCCACCTTCCTCTTCTGTTTCTTTTTGAAATACTTCCTCAGATATAAATTCATCAGAATTCATTTCATCCGCTGAAACAGACACAAAATTTCCTGACAGCATTATACTCAATGATGCCATGGCAAAAACCACCCTTTGCATTATATGTTTCTTCATACACTTTCCCCCTTCAATGTATTTATCTTTTTAATTTCATTATAGGCAAAATCACAATCAGAGTCAATTCAGAAAACGAGACGAGACTAGTCTCCTTTATCTTATTAACTTTCAGGCAATAAAAAAGGCTTTCTGCAAGATGTGCGTCACAATTTGCGTGAATGATTTTTCAGACACGATCTAATCTAGAACTGGAAAAATAATATCCACACTGAAAATCTTATCCTCCAGATTCACCACAAGATTTCCGCCATTTTTTTCCACCACATATTGAATACTTTTCATGCCAAAGCCATGATAATTATCGTCCCCTTTGGTACTTACCGGAAGTCTATCACGGAATTTCAGTTCATTCTCACAATAATTCTCTATATGAATTCCCATTACATCCTGTCTTGCATATCCAATAAGGCTGATAATCCTCTTTTCAACTGGAAGTTCCGCTGCACATTCAATAGCATTGTCTAAGGCATTTCCGAATATAGCAGCGATATCTCCCGATTTAATACCAGTAAGCTTCTCTCCATCAATCATATATGAAAACTTAATCTGATATTTTTCACAAAGAAGATTCTTTTCTGAAAGAATAATATCCAATGGCTGGCAGCCTGTTTTCGCAAGCCCATCATAAATATCCACTGCTTTGCGTATCTCTTCCAGCTGGCCATGATCTGCATCTCCGGCTTGTTCCAGTTCCAGAATCCGGTGCTTAAGATCATGACATTTCATGTTAATAATTTCTACTGTTTTCTTTGACAAATCATACTGTTTTGCATTTTCCTTTATCAACTGCTCAAGCGCCAGATTTTCTTCATTGAGCCGTGACTGCTCCAGAAGCCCAAACTGCATAAAAAGAGATAAAATACAGCAGAAGACAAATGGAACACGGCACACCATAACCATATCCAGCTTTTCACTGATCAGCCAGCTTTGAAGGAGCCAGCAGACACATAAGGAAATAATGGCTGCCATCAGTACACGGACTCTGTTCTGGCTGATATTGGGAAAATTTTTTATTTTCGCTGCACAGGTAAAATAGCAAATAATATATACAATGGTAAATCCAACGACCATTTCCATGGAAATCTTCTTAAAGGAAGTTTTTGTCACGATACAAATCAGCACCTGAATATTACTTCCAAGATTCTGTACAGTAAAAGCTCCAATTGTACAAAATAAAATATCCAGAAAAGAACGCCTAAAGCAAAACCACATGTAAAGCTGCATAAAAACAAGCACAATAAAGGTTCGAATTCCGCTTATATATTGGCCAATTACAATTGGCAGCGTAACTCCAAAAAGCATACAGGCAATTCCACCTCCAAGCAGACGCAGCCAGAAGTGTTCCCTTTTTTCAAGATGGAAAAAGAACATCGCTTCCGCTATAAACAACTGAATGATAAAGCAGATAATTCCCACTATCTCACTGGTAGATGAAGATAATATTTCATAAATTGCCATGTTAGTTTCCTCCCCGGTTGATGTACGTTGTCATTTGGTCTATAAAGGATTTTTTATAGGAACGGGATATACTCAGTTCTACTCCATTTACATAAACACAATTGCCCTGAAAACGGGAAATCCACTCCAGATTCACACAGAAAGATTTGCTGCAGCAGGAAAAACGTCCTGGTGGAAGCTGCGCTATAAAATCCCCCATAGTACTGCGCAAACGAAAAGTTTCCTGCACTGTATGAAGATAAAGGTAATGCTTCGCACTTTCAATATAAACCAGATCTGCAATATCGATTTTTACAGTTCCCTGCTCAGAGGGAGCGTAAATCTGATAGCCATGAAGTTTTTTACAGATTCGGAGTGCTTTATCCAGTTTCAAGGAAAAATTGAAATATTCAATCGGTTTTACCATAAAGTCAAGCGCCTGCACTTCATATCCGTTAATGGCATATTGCGCCATATTGGTAATAAAAATAAGGGGGATCTGGCTGTCAAATTCCCGCAGCTTTCTGGCGGTATCAAGACCGTTCATATGAGGCATTTCAATATCCATAAGTACAATATCGCAGCTAGCTTTATAATCGCTGATAAAATTTAAGCCGTTTTCAAAGTATTCTACAGCTAACGGCTCCTGTTTCTCTTTTGAATAGCGTAATATGTAGTCCTGAAGAATTTTTGCACTTTTTCTGTCATCTTCCACAATAGCAATGGTAATCATAATTTTCCTCCATGGTATATGGCAAAAGCCGGAGTCCTTTTGGGGCGTTCCGGCTTTTTCATTATACCATGTAAATATTAATTTGTGCCATATTTTACAGCAGATAAATCAGGCCTCTGCCTCATCTTTACAAGTGCATTTCTGAAATCCAGAATAAGAGGAAACAATATATGCAACCATGGAAAGTGCCATAAGTACGGCTGAAATTATGAATTTCTTTATGGTCGCAAACTCATAAAGTCCTGATACCACATATCCAATAAAATCAACTTGTGTATAAAAACTGTTTACAAGTGCTGCTGCAGTCAGAATTGCATTTGCAGTAAGCAGAAGGCTTGTCCACTTAAAATCAGGTGCCACCTTCAAAACGATCAGCGCAAGAATCTGCAGAACCACTGTTACAAGCAGCAGAACCTCAATATAAGATTCTGTATGTCCTGCCTGGCGGTACATTACAAAGCCGATCAGCGCAAGGATTGCAGCCACAAAGCTTAAGTAAAAACCAAATGTTTTATTTTTCAGATATCCCATATTACTTGTCCTCCTTCACGTAAACTGTCTTTTTGCGAAGTGAATTTCGAAGGTACATAACTGCAAACAAAAGTGTCAGAAGCCCAAATACCACCTCTGCTGCCATAAAGGCAATCTGCCACCATGTAAGAACGTGAATATATTTAGTGGAGGTTGTAATTGTATTCATATCATTACTTGCAACTGTATTATATACGAAATATTTAATTGTTTCTTTCATCTTTTTCTGGAAAGCAGAGTCCTTTGCGATCAGCTTCAGGTTCTCTGTTGAAGTCATGGAACCAATATTAGCGCTTTCATATGCGGAAGTTGTAAGGCATCCGCCACCGCCGCCAAATACAATATCTCTCCAGTTCATGTAATCAGCACCGTTGATCATATCTGTTACGATCCAGCCTTCAAAGCCCCACTCGTTACGTGCAACCTGCACCTGTGAAGCTTCGGAAGCTCCTGAATATACAGTTCCAAGACGGTTGAAGCCTGTCATGATTCCCTGCGCATAGTTATTTTCCATAGCTCCCTGGAATGCGCGGAGTTCATTTTCCCTTGCAGCCTGCTCTGTGAAGAATGTGGAAACACCGGAACGGTTTAACTCCTGATGATTCATGATATAGTGTTTCGGCATCATCATAAGACCTTTGGATTTTCCGCCTTTGCAGACAGCCTGTCCCAACAGGTTGGTAAGCATGGCATCTTCTGAATAATATTCATGATTTCTGGAGCAGTAAGGTGCACGGTGAATGTTAAGACCAGGTGCTGCAATGGAGTTGGCATTGGACCACAATCCATCTTCACCAAAGAGCTCTCCTTCTCTCTCTACAAGTTCTTTATTGAATGTTGCTGCAACTACAGATTCTGTAGGCATGGAGCTCATAGAGTAGGAAGCATATTCGTTGTCTGAAGAAACATAAGTCGGCTCGGAAGAGTTGGATTCATTCCAGCGGGTTGCATATCCTGCAATCTGGTCGTAGCTGTAACCGATCGGTCCGTCATACCAGATTGCTTCCGGAAGGAAAATAGAATCCAGTTTCTCAAAGTTTTTATCTCCTGCTTTTTCAATAAAGTTAGCAGCCTCTTCAAGAGTCAGCTGATCCATAAGCAGATCCCATTTTTCATCAGATAATGGAAGTACGCCTGCATAGGTTCCATCCTCGTTAAACTGGAGGAAATCAACTGTAGTCAGTCCATTATCAGCTCCCCAGACAACTTCCTCATCATTATTCTCTGTGAATTCATAGGTGGAGTTTGTAAGACCTTTCATCATTTCCTCTGTTGGCGTAATGCTTTCCACTTCTTTCCAGCCCTTGCTCCAGTCTGAACGTGTGGTATATTCAGCAGTGTCCGAAATCAGATTATTGATATCGCAATCCTGGAATGCATTTTCTACGTTTTCAGAATAAGTCTCTTTGTCTTCTCCAAGGGAAATTGTTACTACATTTTCCGGCTGGATTGTTTCGTCCTCTGTAATTGTAAGCAAATCGTCTGTGGAATCTGTTTTTACAGCCAGGACATTATTTAACGCTTCGTGAGCACCATTTCCGATTGTGAAATAATAGTCACCGGAATCCAGTACCCATGCACCCTCTGTGCCGTCTTCTTTTACAGCATTTTCATCATAGCTTGCCATATATTCCGGATCAAACTCAATTTCCAGGGTCTGGGACTCACCAGGCTCAAGGATCTCTGTTTTTCCAAAATCAAGAAGCTGAATAGATGCTTTTTCCAGACCGCCTTCTGTGTATGGTGTCTGGACATAAAGCTGTACTACGTCTTTTCCAGCAACGTCACCGGTATTGGTTACCTTCACTTTTGCCAGTCCTTTTTCCCCAACGGTTACATCTACACTTTCCAGCTCCTGGGTAAAGGTGGTGTAGGATAAGCCATAGCCAAATGGGTAGGTTACTTCATCTTCATAGTTCCATGCTTTTCCAGTGGAAGAACCTTCCGTGGTATCTGCATTTCCCTGATTCAGGACAGTATCTTCATAACGGGTCTCATAGTATTTATAACCAATATAGATACCTTCTGTTTCTACAACATACCAGTCACCCTTATCTGCTTCTGTAAGTTCCGCTCCACTTTCTGCGGTAGAGGCATTGGTATAGGTATAAAGACCAAAGTTAGTCATTGCCGGAGATGAAACAGAGCTGGTCGCATAGGTGTCAGAAATATGACCGGATGGGTTTACATCACCGGAAAGTACATCACATACTCCAAGGAATCCATTCATTCCCGGAAGTCCAGTCCAAAGAATTGCTCCAATCTCCGGATCATCCTTCAGTTCCTGGATTTCCATAGGAACATCAGAGTTGATCAAAACGATCACCTTGCCATTGCTATTTTCCTTTGCAAGCTGGATCATCTCTTTTTCGTAAGCTGAGATAGACATCGGGGTGTCGAAGCTGTCCCCATTAGGATCCTTCATATTTGTGCTGTAGTCAGACGCCTCTGAACTGTCTCGGGAAAGAACAACAACTGCTGTTGTATCCTTAGCAGATTCCAGAATATCATCTGTGTAAAGTTCAGCAGGTACCTCACCTACTGTATATGTATCTGCTTCATTATAAGAAGCGGAAAAAGCAGGTACAAGGCTATGGCCTGGAACTTCATTTCCAAAGAAAGAAGCTTTTCTGTAATATGGCGCGCAGGTTTCACTTGCATAAAAGCCTTTCATGGTTTCATTTACTGTGAAGCCTCTTTCATCCATAGCTTCTTCAATACCATAAGCGATCTGACCATCCTCTGAATCAGCCACAACAGAGGAACCAATTAATCCGCCGGTTCCCGGAAGATGGCTGTTTAAGCCCCAGAGGGTAACAGCTTCTTTGGATTTGTCAAGTGGAAGGGTCTGATCTGTATTTTTGAATAAAACGGAACCTTCTGAAGAAATTTCAGCAGCCAGCTGTTCTTTAGCCTTTACCAAATCCTCTACATTGTCAAATTCAGATTCATAATAAATGCCATCAGAGTCAGAATCTCCCTGCTCGATTTTGTAGCTTGAGGTTCCAAGTGTCGCATTAATGAAATCCACTCTTGCATTTGCAATTGAGCTTCCGCCCAGTGTGATCGTGAGAAGTGAGGCTGTAGTTGTTGCCAAACCACGCCAGATTTTCCCGGTATGCTTTTTCATATTTCCTTTCCTCCTAGTAAATTTCCTTTGACAGATAAACACATACTTTTCAGATAGTTACTCTGTCCTTTCAGTTCTGTTTGAACCGCTGAATTTACTATAGCAAAAGGAATGGGATTTGTGAAAAATTCGGCAAATTTGGAACCGTTTCTGGCAAAACTGGTAAGCATATGAACTTTAAATCAATCTAATATTTCAATCTCTGTCTCTACATTTCCAAGCTCAGATTCAGCTTTCACAACTACTTTACCAGCTCCAGCCTGTGGACGGATAATCGCCAGAGCTTCTCCATAATAAGTATCGGTCTCATTGCTCTGATAGCTTTCCGGATAGTATGGGCAGGCGCTTCCAAATGCCAGAAGCTCGCCCCCTTCTACAGTAAGCCTGATTCGACCTCTTGCCAGCGGTTTTGTCTGTCCATTTTCATCTGTGTAGCGCATTCTCACATAGCAAAGATCGGTGTCTGCATTCACGCGGGTAAGCTCTGGTTCTGCCACAAGAATCGTCTCTTTTCCTGCTGTTGTCAGTGTCTTTTCTGCAATTATATTGTCGTTTGCGTCATAAGCAACCGCCTTGATTTCTCCATTCTGATAGGTTGTATCAAAGAATACCTTGCAGTCATTTTTGGGCTTCTTAGTGCCTACACACTTACCGTTTATATACAGCTTCACATGATCTGCGCGGGTATAGACTTCCACTTTTGCAGCATTCCCGTCACAACCATCCCAGGACCAGCTTTCCATTGCATTTGTCATTTTCCATGCAGATGGGGAATGGGCATCCTTTGTGTGATCAACCGGTATAACTGCAATTGCCAAATCCTCCAGTTCAAAGGCAACTCTGGTATATGCCATCTCTCCAAGAGGCTTTCCTGTGAGATCAATTCGGCCTGAACCGGCACTTACCCAGCCACAGCCGCCGTCAAAACGAGGGGCATAATCCTTATATTCCCATGCGCCGATTCCAACCTCACCCAGATAATCCTGAGCTGCCCAGACGAAGTCACCAATGATACGCTTATCACGTTTTGCTTCCTGCATGAATCTGTAGGCATCTGCACAGAAGGTTTCACTTCCAAGAATAATCCGCTGGGGATACTTCTTTAAATCATGGCGATAACGCTTGATTCCATAGTTATATCCAGCCACATCCATATTGGCATATGCATCTCTTGTTTTCACATCACATGGATAAAGAGTTGCTCCTGTTTTCATAAATCCAGCGCCAAAAATTCCGGCTACCGTATTATAAAATTCACTTCCTACAGCCTTTTTCTTCTTGGCATTTTCAGCAGCTTCATCTGCTTTTTTATCGCTGTAAACACCAAATCCCATGGAGCTTAAGAAGTTAAAAAAGATGTTGATTCCGCAGCTTACCGGGCGGGTGGAATCCAGCTCATGAAGTCTGTCTGTAAGGGATTTTGTAAGGGCAATTCCCTTTTTCTGCGCAGTCTCAGACACTTCATTTCCTGTAGAATACATGATCACAGATGGATGATTATAGTCCTTATCCACCATATCTTTTAAGTCTTTTCTATAATTATCCAGAATCTCATCTGCGTAGTCATACTTGGTTTTATGAATATACCAGCCATCAATATATTCGTCCATTACAAGCATTCCCATCTCGTCACAGGCGCGAAGAAGTGCTTTGGAGCATGGGTTATGTGCAGAACGGATTGCATTATAGCCAGCGTCCAGAAGGATACGGATTTTTCGGCGTTCTGCAAATTCATAGGCACAAGCACCAAGAAGCCCGTTATCGTGATGGATACAGCCACCTTTTAACAGGACACGTTTTCCGTTGATACAGAAGCCCTCTTCCGGAGTACAGCTTACTACACGGATTCCAAAGGTTTCTTCCTGAATATCCTCGCCAAAGGTTACACGGCAGGTATACAGATTTGGTTCCTGTGGACTCCACAATTTTGCTCCCGGGAAGGCAATTTCACAAGAGCATTTGCCCTCTGCCTGAAGGATTTCCATGGCAATAATGTTCTCAGAAGGATGATTCTTGGTCTCATTTACACAGGAAACCTCTTTATTTTTATATTTTTCCAGAATCTCTATTTTCACCTCACCGGCAGCATTCGGCCATGCTTCCACACGGATTTTCGGCTCCTTATAATCCAGTGTTGTGATCTTTACACTGTCAAAACGCAGATGCTTCTTCGGCACTGTATATAACCACACCGGACGGTAAATTCCGGTACCGGAATACCAGCGGCTGTTAGGCTGATCGTGGTTGATCACTTCCACCCGGATCACATTTTCTTCCCCAAATTTTACATATTTTGTTGCATCCACATAAAAACCAAGGTATCCGTAAGAGTGATATGCCACTTTTTCTCCGTTGAGATATACAGTTGCTTTACGGTAAACGCCTTCAAATTCCAGGATCACTTTCTCGTCTTTCGCTTTCTCTGGAAGGATAAACGTTTTCTCGTAAGTGTAGTCCTGTGCCTCATACCAGCCTGTATTCACACCACCGGCACTTGTCTCGCTTCTCTCGTCCAGCTGCATGGCATCATGAGGAAGCGTTACTGCAAATGCCTTTTCTTTCTCTCCGGTTCTGTAGCATACCCAGTTTTCGTTAAATGACTGCTTCATATTGTCCTCCTGAAATTTTATATATTTTACCTCGATTTTCAAACTATATATTTATGTTTGCATTCTACCAAATAAAAAGCAGGCTGCGTAACTAAAATCGTAACCTGCCCCAAAACACGCGCCAACTGTGCAAAAAGCGCATTGCTGTTCTCCTATTTCGCAGCAACGCGCTTCCCACTAGAAAATCTTCTGTAAAAAATTATACAATGCCAGATGCCAGTTTCCCATAGAGTGATACCGCATTGGAAATACATCAAAACAGGTATTTACACCAGACCGCAATCTGGGTTCTATATCCAGCAGTGCCTGATAATCCTGCACCTGTCCCGGCAGGGCGAAGTCGAAGTTGCCACTTGCCACGTATAAATAATGAATTGGCAGTTCTGCAAAATCGCCTGTCTGAATGGTATCTTCAAATGCATTCTTATCTGTCCTGCTTCCGCTGAATGCCCCGAACCAGGAAAAATAATCCAGACTCTGGCACAATGCGGAATGATACATCGTTACCGCCCCTCTTGACAAACCTGCAAAGGCTCTGTGATCCCGGCTCTCTGCGAATCCCGCATCATCTGCCGATTTTGCATATGTAGAATAAGAGGATTCAATCTCAGGCATCAGATCATTTCGCAGCTCTTTTGCAAAAGAATAGGTCAGCTGATCCAGATCATCTGCACAGTCATCTTCCACATAAAAGGTTGATGTCACCACAATCAGTGGCTCAATATCTCCATCTGCGATCATATTATCCAGCATGGTTTTATTATACGGATTTGTTTTCAGCCAGTATTTTTCATCATCACCGGTTCCATGCATCAGATACAGAATATTATACTCTTTTTCCTCACTGTAACCATATGGAAGATATACATAAGCTGTCTTTTTCACGCTTCGTTCATCAGTGGCATAAGCCCTGGTATCGTACACAACTTCTTCCACAGTTCCAGCTAGCTTAGGCTCTTCCTCGTCATACCTCGCAGGAACCGCCCACAATTCATCTCTTGCCTGTCCATGTACATTATGAGCTGCCTCATATCGAAGCTTCCAGAAGCCCAGAAATCCAGCCAGAATCAACACTGACACCATCAGCGGAAAAGCAGCCACTCGCCCAACAGGAGCTTTATTCCAAAGCATAACCACCGTCCCCAGGATTCCTCCCACTGCTGCCACAATACATTCCACCAGAAACAACCAGTTAAAATAATAAGTACTGGTGGAAAAATTGGTATTAGAATACAGAACAAAAGCCGCCACTGCAATCAGAAGATAAAAAAATGGCATTCTGCTTTTCCACGCGGTATAGGATAGCAGAATAAACACAATTGCAATCAGACAGAATGTAATAAATGCAGTTTTATCTCCCAGTACAGCAAAACGAACAACATCAACACATGCAAGTAAAATCAGCAATGCAGTAGTTATCAGACAAATCTGATCTGCCATCCTTTTCTTGGTTTTAAGTTCTTTTTTCATTTCCATTTTCGCCTCAAAAATTTTGTCTTACTTTTATTTGTACCAACAACCTATTATAGCTATATATAACAGATTTTACAACTTTCCGGTTATATTTGGCAAAAACAACAATTTTTTAGGCAAAAACGGCCTGTACTTTTGGTAACAGACCGTTTTCTATCTTTCTCGTATTTTAAATTGCAGATCTTTCTGCCAGTTCCTTTGCCTCTTTTACCAGCATCTGGATCTTATCAAATTCACCATTTTGGATCATGTCTCCCTTTACCATCCAGCTGCCTCCGCAGCACAGGATTTTATCACAGGATAAATAATCCTTCAGATTTTTGGGATTGATTCCCCCTGTAGGCATAAACTTAACATTGTAATACGGTGCTGCCATTGCCTTTATCATAGCAATACCACCAGCCTGCTCTGCCGGGAAAAACTTCACTACCTTAAGTCCTCTTTTTACTGCCTGGGCAACCTCTGAGGGAGTAATACAGCCAGGAAGCACAGGAATATTTTTTTCCAGACAATAATCTACTACCTCTGGATCAAAGCCTGGACTTACAATAAATTTCGCACCAGACTTCACAGCCAGGTCCACCTGCTCCGTTGTCAGCACTGTACCAGCTCCCACCAGCATATCCGGATATGCTTCAGACATCAGACGAATACTCTCTGCTGCTGCCTCTGTACGGAAGGTTACCTCAGCACAGGGAAGACCGCCTTGTACCAATGCCTTCGCAAGAGGAACTGCTGCTTTTTCATCTTCCAGAACAACTACCGGCACTACTCCAAACTCATGAAACCGTTCTTCTATTGTTTTCATAATTATCTGCCCCTTTATCTTTTTATATCAAAATTCATCTGCATCACATGACGGATCAAAGACACATCATCGGTTATATTACCATCTCCATGAAGTGTATGCTTCAAGGCACTGCTTGCAACTCCGAAATTCACAACATCTTCCGGTGTAAAATGCTCCATCAAAGCGTATATGATTCCACTGTCAAAAGCATCTCCTCCGCCAACACGATCCAGCACATTAAAGGTCAGCTTTCTGCTTTCGTAAGTTTTCCCTTCATACCACAGATATGCCTTCAGACTGTTTTCACTGCTGCTTGGTGAATACCGTACATGTCTGGCTATGCATTTCAGATTTGGATATCTGCTGACAAAGGCGTTAAAAACCTTTTCCTGCTGTTCGATATCCGGCTGAAAAGGAATGTCGTCCTTCACATCTCCCATTTCAGGATTTTTTTCATCCTTCCATAAATGATAAGGTTCAATTCCCATCAGCACATCCACATAAGGAAGACACTCTGTACAAAAATCTCTGGCTTCCTCCCAGCTCCACAAGGTACTTCTGAAATTTCCGTCAAAGCTGACTGTCATACCATTCTTTTTCGCAATTTTCAGGCAATCCATGATCAGCTTTCTGCATCTGATTCCCAAAGCAGGCGTTATTCCACTTAAGTGCAGCCATGTATATCCTTTCAGAAGTGCTTCCAAATCTACCTTTTCAAAATCATACTCAGCAAATGCACTGTGCTTTCTATCGTAGATTACCTTACTTGGGCGGATTCCAAATCCTGTTTCCAGATAATAGGTTCCCAGTCTGTGAGTAGGTGTTTCTTCTGGGGTACTGTAAATAACAGCGGTACAGTCCACATCATTGCTCTTTAACATTCTGATCGCACTTTTTCCAAGACTGTTATCCGGAACCACTGTAAAATATGCACTGTCTATTCCAAGATTGGCCAGAGACAACGCCACATTTGCTTCACAGCCTCCGTACCAAGCCTCAAAGCTGTCTGCTATCTGGATTTTTTTACAGTCAGGCGGTGTCAGCCGCAGCATGATCTCACCTAATGTTATAAATTTGTGTTTTTTATATTTTTCCTGATACATGATCCATTCCTTTTCTCTTATCCTGCCCCTGTTGGCCAGGTAGACAGCAGGTTGCGAAATCCCCTTGACTACTCCAGATAAGCCCCCTTCATAGGACTTACTGCATGCTGGCTAAATAATTTCAAAACGCCTTTTTTGTACTTAGGCTCTCTTGGTTTCCAGTTTTTGCGGCGTTCCTTTAAAATCTGATCTATTTCGCCTGCAGACTTACGTTCTCCTGCAATTCCCACAATATTCAGCTTACGTTCCATCACATCAATTTCGATCAGGTCTCCTTCTTCTACCAGTGCAATAGGACCGCCATCCACTGCCTCCGGACTGCAATGTCCGATTACCGGACCTGTAGAAGCTCCTGAAAATCTTCCATCTGTGATCAGTGCAATACTTTTTCCCAGCTCCTTGTCACTGCTGATTGCTTCGGATGTATAGAACATTTCCGGCATACCACTTCCTTTTGGACCTTCGTAACGGATAAACACTGCGTCTCCCTTTTGCACCTTATGCTTCAGAACTGCATCCAGACATTCCTCTTCACTGTCAAAAGGTCTTGCACGCAAAACAGCTTTAAACATTTCCTTCGGGCAGGCTGTGTGCTTAATTACTGCGCCTTCAGGTGCCAGGTTTCCTCGCAGGACTGCAATACTTCCGTCTGTACCAAGAGCCTTCTCATAAGGACGGATAATATCCTCTTTTGTAATATTGATGCCGTATCTATGATTAAATTCCTGCAGCCATTTATCACATTTTTCATAAAAACCGTTTCTCTTCAGTTCTTCCAGATTTTCTCCAAGAGTTTTTCCTGTAACCGTCATTACATTCAGATGCAGATGCTCTTTGATTTCTTCCATAATTGCCGGAACACCGCCTGCATAATAGAAGCACTCTGCCGGCCATCTTCCTGCCGGACGGACATCCAGAAGATATCTGGCATTTCTGTGAAGACGATCAAAGGTATCTCCTGTGATTTCTATGCCAAACTCATGAGCAATTGCCGGAATGTGAAGCATACAGTTTGTACTTCCGGAAATTGCAGCATGCACCAGGATCGCATTTTCAAAGCTCTCCATTGTTACAATATCAGAAGGACACATATTTTCTGTCTGAGACAGCTTCACAGCCTGTTTTCCCGCTTCTCTTGCATATGCAAGAAGGTCCGGACTTGTTGCTGGCATCAGCGCACTTCCCGGAAGGGCAAGTCCCAGAGCTTCTGCCATGATCTGCATAGTTGACGCTGTTCCAATGAAAGAGCACGCTCCACAGCTTGGGCAGGCATTACATTTCGCCCAGTCCAGCTTTTCTTCGTCAATTTCGCCTCTTTCATATTTTGCACTGTACATTCCAAGCTGCTCCAAAGTAAGCATCTGTGGTCCTGCATTCATGGTTCCACCCGGAACTACAAGAGCCGGAATGTTCACTCTTGCCAGTCCCATAAGGTTTCCGGGCAATCCCTTGTCGCAGCTGGACAAATATACTCCTGCATCAAAGGGTGTTGCATTGGCATGGATTTCAATCATATTTGCGATCATTTCACGGCTTGCCAGACTGTAATTGATTCCGTCTGTTCCCTGGCTTTCTCCGTCACAGATATCCGTACAGAAATAACGTGCTCCAAATCCACCTGCCTCATCTACTCCCTTTCTCACTTCCTCTACTAAAATATTCAGATGTCCGCTTCCCGGATGACTGTCGCCATAAGTACTCTCGATCATAACCTGTGGTTTTCCCAGATCTTCCTTTTTCCATCCGGTTCCAATTCTTAACGGATCCAATTCCGGTGCTAATTTACGCATTTCCTGACTTTTTAAATTCATGATATTTTTCCTCCTGTCTTATGAAACAACAAACCACACTACTGTTGCACCTGCAATTCCAACTAATCCTACAATGGTCTCCATAACGGTCCATGTTTTCAAATTTGTTTTTTCGTCTACTTCAAATAAGGACTTAGACAGCCAGAAACCAGAGTCATTTACATGGCTAAATGCAGTTCCACCTGCTGCGATCGCAATAGTAAGCGTTGCAAGCTGTATTTGGGAAAGATTCGCCACCATTGGCATAGATGCTATAATGCCGGCTGCCATTGTCATAGATACAGTTGCAGATCCCACCGAAACTCTGACAGCAGCGGCTACCAAAAATGCGACCAGAACCATCGGTAACGGAAGACCACCTACAAAGTTTCCAAACAATTCACCAATTCCTGAATTCTGAAGGACGAAACGTAACATTCCTCCACCTGAAATCAACAGAATAATATTTCCACAGGAATGCAGAGAATTGGTCATTACATTCGTGATTTCCTTAATTCCAAACCCGGCAGGAATCCCCAGAAATACCATTGCACAAATTGTAGAAAGCAACAATGCAATGATCGGAGTTCCCAGAAATTCCAGCAATGGCTGCGCCGGTTTCATAAATGGAATCACAGAGGACAAAGTATTTAAAATAATCAGAAACAATGGAAGAAGAATAATACATACGATCAGCCAGAAATTAGGAGCTTTTCCTGTATTCTTCTCATGTGCTTCTTTTTCGTTTTCAAGATAAGAGCCAGGAACCTGACAGAAAAATTTATTTCCTGCAAATCTTCCGAATACAGGTCCTGCAAGAATCATTGCCGGAATTCCAATAATAATTCCAAGGATAATAACATAGCTTAACTCAACATTTAACATTTCTGCTACCAGTACCGGTCCAGGTGTGGGCGGTACAAATGCGTGACCAATGGCAAGGCCGGCCAGCAAAGGGATGGAATAGCAGAATACTGATTTTCCGGTTTTTCTTGCAATTCCAAATGCAACCGGAATCAGAATCAGAAGTCCAGATTCGAAAAACACAGGCATACCTACGATCAGGCCTGTAATTCCAAGTGCCCAGGGTGCTTTCTTTTCACCAAATATCCGCAGCAGTGTGTCTGCGATTACTTCCACACCGCCTGATACCTGCAAAATCGCACCGAACATGGAGCCCAGACCAATGAGAATTGCAATGGTCTGCAAGGTTGTTCCAACACCCTCTGCCAATGTATCTGTGATCATATCAAATGGCATTCCTGCCACCAGACCAATGATCAGTGCAGATGACATAATCGCGATAAAGGGCTGTAATTTCACCTTAATGATCAGAAAAAGTAGTACTGCAAATCCCAGAAGTGCACCTGCGATCAGTCTTTCTGGAGAAGCAACAAAGTCATTCATTTTAATTCCTCCTGATGAATATGTGTTTCATTGTTTTCTTGTATCTGGCGCCTTGCTTGATCATGGCTACAATATAACAATCTGGTTTTTAGGTTTCAATACATATGATGTATATATTTATTTTTCCCCAAAATGCAAAAAAACAGGTCGCAATATTCCTATAATTGCAACCTGTTTTTGTATATTTTTACTATATTGAATCTGCAAACATTCTTGCATATTCCGATACGTCTGATGTATGCACAACATGCATTCACACTATGCTTTACTTTCGAAATCCCCTTTTGACTTATTTTTATCCCTTTTCTCAAGTAATTCCATAATTACCTGACGATTATACGTCAGATGCATATTCATCGCACACTTGGCACCTACAGGATCCTTATGCTCAATAGCATTTACTACCGCCCTGTGTGTTTCCAAAGTCTCCTGCATCAGACTTCGGTAAGTAATATTTGCAAATATTACAACCGAAGTATTGATAACCGGTATCAGTCGCTCTACTACCATATTTCCACTGAGCTTAGCCAGATAACTGTGAAATTCTATGTCCTTATAGATATGGTTATGTCCCTGTTTATATAGATACTCCACTTCATCACACAGTTCCCTGAGCTTAACAAGCTGCTCCTTCGTTGCCCTTCTGCAAGCCCAAGTCACAATCTCCGGTTCAATCATCAGACGCACATCAAAAAGATCCAGTGCCAATTGATATCGATCTTTGATCTGCCCAAATCCGAGAACATCATTTTCCATATACACCGTGCTGATAACATAGGTACCATCTCCACGCCGCACTTCCAGAATGCCTCGGCTTATCAGTCCCTTAACGGCTTCCCGGACTGTACTTCGCCCCACATGAAACATTTTGGCAAGTTCAAATTCATTGGGAATCTTACTGCCGATTGAAATCTGATTATCCAGAATATATTTCATCAGCTGGTCTTCGGTCTGCTGGCCAAGAGTCTTTTTTAGCTGAACATTTTTCTGATTCATAGTGTTCTCTCCTCAACAAACAGCCTTACGAATTCCTCATACCCACAAGGCTTTCCCCATAGATATCCTTGCCCGAAATCTGGTTTCAGATTCTTGATTTTTTCCCATTCTTCTTCATTTTCCACGCCTTCAATACAAAGCTTTATTCCCAGATTATGGATCATCGTACAGAACTGATTCAACAGATAATACTCTTTCTCATCAGCCACTGCATTGGCCGTAAAGCAGCGGTCAATTTTAATGATTTCAGGCTTAAGCTCGCTGATGTAATGGAAATTTGAATAACCGGTTCCGAAATCATCCAATGCCAGTTTCATTCCCATTCTTTTAAGTTCGGTGAGAAAATGCTTTTCATTTATATTACCTTCCAGCAGATCACTTTCTGTTAGTTCGATAACAATTGCTTCAGAAGGAAGACCTGCTTTCTCCATTTCTGCTGCAATATCTTCAATTACATCTGACTTAGACGCCTGCACCTGGGAAATGTTAAGATTCACTTTGAAATGAGGAAGCCTTTTACGGATTTTACTACACTTTCCCATAGCCTCTCTCATCGTCCACCTTCCAATCGGAATGATCAGTCCTGTTTCTTCCAGAATCGGAATAAATTCTGCAGGTGACACTCTGCCAAATTTCTCAGAAGAAAAACGCATCAGGGCTTCTGCACCGCAAAGGCTGCCCTTCTCAGCTTCGAACAATGGTTGGTAAAACGTTTCAAAGCCTTTAAAGCTATATCGGACAGCTTCTCTTAGTTCCTGGGTGAGTTCTCTTTTTCTGAGGAACATTTTGTAGTCCTTTTCTACAAATGCATAGCTGCGGTTTCTGCCGCGATTCTTTGCTTCATTCAGGGAGAAATCCGTCAATCTCATAGCCTCTGAATATTTAACCTTGCCAGAATCATGTAGTGGCAGGATTCCTCCTGAAACGGTAAACATCACATCGAAGTCATTATCTTCAATAAATCGGTCTATAGAGTCCCGGATTCTCTCATAAAGCCAATCTGCTTCATGAACGTTATCCGTGGAAATATCCAATATCATAAATTCATCTGCCAGTAATTTATATACCTTCTGTTTCTCTGACAGGCAGCGGGAAATACATGATGCAGTTTCCCGCAACACAAAATCTCCATATTCCTGGCCAAAGTTTTCATTAATTTCCTTGAAATAATCAATTCCAATACGGAGAAGATAGCCCTTCTCCCAGTCAGGTACCGGCTGATTTATATACTCCCTAAGTCCTTTTTCCCCTAACAGCCCACTTACATTATCCGCCTTCTGCTTTCCACCAATCTCATTTATACAACCAATCATGTACAGCGGCTTCATTTCATCATCCCGCACCAGATATCCTTTACAGTTGATCCATACCGGCATCTTTTTCAGATCCAGCCATCGGTATTCCATACTATGGGTACAGCGGTCAGTCTTAACAAGATCTTCAATTTCCAGTTTCAGTTTTTCATAATCTGGTTCATACACAAATATCCGAAGATATTCCAAGACTTTATGAAAAGCATTTTTAGGAATACAGAAACGCTCCAGAGCCTGGGACGCAATATATAAGTAATCGGTTCTGAAATCCAGGATATAAGGATAATTATCTGTAGTAGGACTGATAAGATCGATCATCTGACACAGTTCGCTCAGTGTCATATTCTGATATTCCTTCTCATGAAGGATCACTTCATCAATAACCTCCTCCGATGGACGTTTCTCCATATAAGAAAGAGTATGTTCTTCAGCTGTTCGCACCATTTTTTTCCTGCGTTTCTGGCGGTACAGCATCGTATCACTTCGTCTGACAATATCCTTGAAATCAATATCTGTATCCGGAAGATAATACGCATACCCGGCTGAAACACTTAATGGATAGCCCAGCCCCTGCGCGGTTTCTTTCAGGAGTCGTTCCAGTCGGCTGATATAACCTGCAATCAAATTCTTTTCTTCGCTGTGGTATACATATGCAAACTCATCACCACCGATCCGGAAGCAATTTTTCTCTTTTTTAAAAACCTTGCGGATACATTGATAACACAGCTTCAGCGCTTCATCACCTTTATCATGTCCATAGTTATCATTGATCACCTTCAGGTTATCAAGGTCAAATAATACCACTCCTGTTGTCCGAAGCTCTATCTCCTGCTCATCCAGGTATTTAATCATATTTTCATAAGCATTCCGATTCATAGCTTCTGTGAGCATATCCATATTTGCCATTCTCTGCAGATATACAAGCTTCTGCGCCTGCACATACTGATCATAATAACGATAAACCTGGATCCAGATCAGCATGACGATAAACAAAAACGTTCCTGTTGGAAGAAATATGGAAGTATCTGTAAAATGCTTCGCATAATAAGAAATAAGCTCCAGCACTGCAAAGCACATGATCAGGTACATTGGATACTTAAATTCTCTGGCACTTTGATTTTCCATTTTTACAGCCTCATAGTGAATAATTCCGACTGTATAAATTGCATTTGCCAGCATTAAGAAATGTGTGACCGAAAGTATCTGGAAAATATCCACGATTCCGGCACATTGAAGCACCATATCCACTGCCATATTAAGCAGATAAAGTATGGACAGATACAGTGCTCCTTTATGATATTTACTTTTGCAGGTATCGTAAAGAAGGAAATTGAAAGGTACCGGAAAAAGAAAGAATGTAAAAAAATCCACAAAATACAAGGTTCTTCCATCCGGAATAAGGAATTGCATAAATCCACATTGTCTCAATGTCCATAATGCAATCAGAATTGAAAAAATCCCAAGATTCAGAAACATTTCGATTTTTATTGCCGTTCCTTCTTTTTTCCTCTTTTTTATTGTTGTGAAATACAAAGTGAGGCTGATCATTCCCATGCACAAAATCCCGCAGCTGAGAATCATTGCTCCCAGACTATCACTGAGAATTTTTAAAATACAGTCTCCTCGGGTTCCATATACCAGACTGTCCAGTTTCCCATAAAAGCCATCGTATACAGGAATGATTCTGACCTCAAGGCTTTTTCCTGCACTATTTGCAGGAATATCCACAATATGCCAACAGCTTCCCGGAGATTTCATAAATTTCGGTGCGTATTCTTCATTTCCATACTGATAAATCATTTTTCCGGCCAGCCAGACCTCAGCTTTCGTATGAGTCGTCTTAAACAATATGGATCTTGGAATATTAAATTCTGATGGCAGGGAAATACTCTCTGTCCTGATTTCACCCACATCAAAATCTCTGGCTACAAATTCAATTGTATTGTCCCAGAATAACTTTTCACTTTTGGGGCTTTTGCTAAATATCCATCCGGAAAAACAGATAGCAAATAACACGAAAGTGATTAATGTTACCCATAATTTTTTTTCTATTTTCATTATGCTCCCTCATGCAAAACAACTAACTAAAGTATTAGCATAACAAAAAAAGTCTTATGTTTCAAGATTTCCCATCCAGATATTCTTTCAAAATTCCCAGATTTTCATTACTATACAGCTGATCTGCCGCATGTTTATAATTATGGAAAAGCTTAAATTCCACCTTATCTGCCCCAACAATTCTTGTAAGCAGCGCATTCAGTCGCTCAGACTGCAGATATGGAACATCTAAATCCGCATCCCCATGCCAGATCAATATATCCGGGCTGTTTTCCTTCGTAAAGTTTTTCTCAATATAATAGAGTGGACTATAGTTGTTTTTCTCATCCTCAGTAAGATCTTTTACATTCTTGCGCATCCAATAGGATTCCACATCTTCATAGCCTGTGTCCTTGATTGCACCCTGAAGCCACAGGCTGGCTGCCCAGCGGACGATTCCAGGAATTTTCAATGTCTTGTAATCCTCATTCATGGTTCCAAATTCCATGCAGCCATAATAATCCAGGATCACCTGTACTTCACTGGAAACAGGATGGTTCTCATCTTCTCCGACGAATGGAACACTATGAAACTCCTCATCATTGGAAGCACCACAGATTACAGACAAATAGCCACCTGCAGACTCTCCCCAGATTGCGAAACGCTCTGGATCATATCCATACTTTTCTGCATTGGCGCGCAGAAAACGAATTGCAGCTTTCACATCCTCCACAGCTGCCGGAAAGGCAGCCTCCTGGGCAAGTCGATAATTGATCGATGCACATGCATATCCATGGTCACGAAAATAACGATACATCAGCTGCGCCTGGCGCGACTGACTGTCGTTATATACGAAACCGCCGCCATGTACCAATATTATAAGCGGCATTGGCTGATCGCTATCCGGCACATACAAATCCAGATAATCATTTTCCGATACCTGAGAATACGGAACCCTCTCATAAGACTTTCCGCCACTCCATTCTGTGGAATCATCCAGCTTCACAGATGGAGAATATACATTATGAAAAACCACACGAACGGCTTCATGATTATAGCCAAGAATACCCGCTATGGCAGCAAGACAAATACCGCCTATAATAAAACCTTTTTTCCTCATTTTGTTAACCTCTTTTCCGCCTGAAATCATAGCCTGTTACTTCATTCGCATGGAATTTCTACTACATAAAACCGTTCTTCATCTTCCGCAGTAATTGTCACCGGTCCATTACCATCTGCCTGTATAACAGCCATTGCTTCCCCATAATAGGTAGCTACCGTATCCTCTGTATAGTTTCCTTTTACATAAGGAGCCGGGCTTCCAAGCCCCTTCAGAACACCATTTTTTACGGTTACTTTTATGTTGTGTTTCTCCATTGGTTTCCAGATTCCATCACTGTCTGTATACTGCAGCTGGATAAATGCAAGCCCTTCCGGCTTCACGGTTTTCTCCTCCGGACGCACCTGAAGAACCGTCTCTTTTCCTGCAGTTTGCAGGGAATAACGGTTGATTTCTCTTCCGTTTTCATCGTAAGAAACCGCCGTTATCTCCCCATTCTGATAGGTGGTATTAAATTTTGCACGGCATTTTTTCACTTTCTTTTTACCAACACTTTTGCCATTGATAAACAGCTCGACCTGCGCAGCTCTTGCATAAACCTCCACCTTCGCCGCTTCTCCGTTACACCCATCCCATGCCCAGCTTTCCAGAGCTTTTGTCAGCTGCCAGCCTGTAAGACGGAGCTTTTCTTTCTGGTAAACAGGATCAACTGCAATAAACGGACCTGTCTCTCTTTCAAAAGCGACTCTGGTATATGCTGTCTCTACACGCGGCTTTCCATTCAGGTCGATCCGACCATTTCCTCCTGTCATCCGTGTGGCTGGATCTTCCATTTTATAGTCAGAATATTCTGCAGCACCATCCCCGACTTCTCCGATATAGTCCCATCCAGCCCACACAAAATCACCGATGATCCGTTTGTTTTTCTTGGCAATTTCCCAGAAACTATAAGCATCCTTACAGAAGGTTTCACTTCCCAGGATCAGACGGTTCGGATACTTTTTCAAGTCATGCTTGTAGCGGAAAATACCGTAATTATAGCCTGCGATATCCATATTTGCGTAGGCATCCTTTGTCTTCAGATCACACGGATAAAGGGTAGCACCACACTTCATAAAGTAATCTCCAACCGTACAGGCAAGAGTGTTATAGAACTCACTTCCTACCGGTTTTTTCTTCTTTTCCGGCTTGGAAACAGCTGCCTTTTCTGCCTTATCATCACTGTAAACACCAAGTCCGATGGAGCTTAAGAAGTTGAAGAAAATATTGATTCCACAGGTAACAGGACGGGTGGAGTCCAGGCTGTGAAGATAGTTTGTCATATCGCCGGTAAGGGCAATTCCCTTCTTCTGGGCGGTCTCTGCAACCTCATTTCCAGTAGAATACATGATTACACTTGGATGGTTGTAATCCTTGTCAACTATATCTTTCAAGTCCTGTTTCCACCAGTCCGCAAGCTGTCCAGCATAATCATATTTGGTCTTATGAATGTACCATACATCTACATATTCATCCATCATTAGCATTCCCACACGGTCACAGGCATCCAGAAGTGCCTTGGAACACGGATAGTGTGCGGAACGAACTGCATTGTATCCATTTTCTTTGAGAATACGCATTTTACGTTCTTCTGCTTCCGGATACGTACACGCACCAAGTACACCATTGTCGTGATGGAAACAGACTCCGCGGAGGATCACACGCTCTCCGTTAATGGTCATTCCTACCTGCGGATTCCAGATCAGTTCGCGGATTCCGAAAGTTTCGATTACTTCGTCTTCACCGAAAACTGCTTTACAGGTATAGAGGTTCGGATGCTCTGTATCCCAGAGCTTTGCATTTGGAACGTCCAGCTGGAAGATGGCCTGGTATGCTTCTATCTGACTATTTTCTTTGGTACTTTCACCTTTCACAGCCAACACTTTATTTCCCTCGAATTCAATTTCCATGGAAACCTCTCCCGGTGCAGAAGTTTTCACAACAACCTCAATTCTCGCCGGATCATAGCTTAAAGTACGGATTTTCACACCGTTTACCGGAATATGTTTCTCTTCCCCAACATACAGATAAGCCGGACGGTAAATACCGGTTCCTGAATACCAACGGCTGTTTGGCTGATCAGCATTGCGGGCAATAACTTTGATCTCATTCTCTTTTCCATACTGGAAAAATCCCTCTGTATCCACATAAAAATTGGTGTAGCCATAAGGACGGTAAGCCGCCTTTTTTCCATTTATGTAAACTTCACCATTGTGATAAATACCCTCAAATTCAATGAGGACTTTCTTATCTTTATACTCCTCTGGCACAAAGAAATTCTTGGTATATTCGTAATCTCCACCAATATACCATCCAATATTTCCCTCGCCGGTACTCTCCTGAGTACGCGGCTCGCTCAGCATGGCATCATGTGGCAAAGTCACCGGATAAGCATCCTCATCACGGGTAAGGCACTTGCATATCCATCCTTTATTAAAATCCATTTTCTTCATACAGTAAACTGCTCCCTTCTGAAATCTCTGTCCTTAAATCAACTGATTTTTCAAACACGCTCTAGCCTATAACTCTACATTCTCAATCTAGCAATAGTTTACCGTATTTTTCCCCCTTTGTGGAAAGATTAACGCGAACAGTCCTTTTTTAAACGCTAATGACCACAGCCCGACTTATAATATATAAAATTTGCCTTTTCTACAAAGCAACTGCCGCATCATTCCAAACGGTTTGATGCGGCAGATTAATGCTTCTAAATAATTCTATTTTTGTGTAGCTGAATTCAATTCCATACACCATCTTTTCACTGTTTTCACCGGTATTTCTAGCACATCCGCAATTTCTGTCTGGGGATAGCCCTTTGAAAACATTCTAGACACCATTCTACGATTTCTCGCAAATTCCTGCTTTTTCATTTCTTTCCTCGTTGCTTCTCTTGCCTCATCCGCGTACATCTGCATTGCTCCATCCCATGCCTTACACACATCTCTCACCTCCACGATTCCATCATCCACTATTGTATACTGCTCCAATAATATTGCCAGAAACCACCTTGTTTCCATGCTTAGCTTTTGTATTTCGTTTTTATTATCTTCTATATATTTTTTCAGTTCATCTTTTTTACGGCTATGTCTCATAAGGGAAAAAACATCCTGCCATTCAGTGTGGAACAATTGAGGATTTTGCTCATGAATATCTGCCATACAAATATCATATTCCGGAAGAAGACCGGAAAATTCACTGACAGCTTCTGGTATCTCCATCATTTCCTGCAATTTTTTCTTACTCTGCCAACGCTCTTCTCCCAAATAAAGAACTTGATGAAAAACAGGTACTAACGGTCGTCTTTTTCTATGTTTTCCTTTTTTGATGTTTCTTTTCCGAGATTTCAACTGATCTGTATATTCTACACCATCATACATAAAGCATCTTACTGGCATTTCATAGTTCGCTCTGCTCTCAACTTCACAGGCAAGAAGCACTTTGCAACCAAGCTTATCATGTAGGCGCAGAAAATCCCGTTCCCTTTCCAGATACATAAATTTTATGTTGCTTTCATCCGAACTTTTTATCTTATGTGTATTGCTGCCAATAGTTTGCAGTTGACACGAAACTCGTTTTTTCCTTTGTACTTCTTTCAAATAAGACGCTTCTATGATCTGTTTTCCACCGAATAAAGTGCCATTTACGAAATCTGCAAAGCGCTCGTTATCCCTTAAATACTCCTGTAGTCCCTGGTCTTTTACTCCCAAGTGTACCACCTTCTTTATTTGCTTATTTCACAGGAATTATTTACCGAATGGTCTGGATAAAAAAGAAGACTCCTGAGATGCAAATTAAGCATAGCATAGAATAATTAATGGCACAAGGACTTTATAAACATTTAAGTTTTATATACTAATTGTATCATTTTCGCTTGTAATATACAATGCATTTTATTATAAAATCAGCCTGAAATGAAAAACAGTTTTATCTGATGATACCAGCGAAAAGTAGTGGTATCCCCATCCGAATCCTCAGAAGCTCACTTTACTGTATTGACTTCTCCACCTTCAATTCGTTCCCATCCCACACCATATGTACCTGTCCGTCAGCAACAGGCAGGGTACAATCAAAGCTGTCAAAAAACTCAGTATGTGGCTCTACCACAAATTCTTTTCCGCCGACTCCGGTAAATTTCAGCCCCATGAAATACTTTGCAAGGAAATAGATCGGGCTTGCCGCCCAGGCATGGCAAAGGCTCTTTCCGAAGCGGTCGCCGTACATATCGTACTGCTCTTCCACAGGTGCCTCCGGGTCAAACTCTTCCCAGAAGGTTACTGCGCCGCGGTCCAGCATTCCGCCCCAGTAATCACGGATCTTATTAAATACCAGTTCCAGTTCCCCTGTCTGGCAAAGCATATCCAGTTCGAAGAAGTTAAAATATGGCGTTGTGATTGCCGGAATTTCATCATTTTTGATTACATTTGTCAGTATTTTCTCCTGCTCTTCTTCTGTAGCAATGTGAAAAAGGATTGCGAAAATATTGGCATGGCGGGTCACATTTCTCTTACCAGATTCAAAGGAATCAATAAATGCGCCTTTCTCCTGATCCCAGTAGAATTTACGGATCTGTGCGATCAATTTCTCATATTTCTCCATATATTCCGGATTTTCTTCTCCAAGAGCCGCACTCACTTTCGCCATGGTCTGCCAGCATGCTGCAAACAGCATCTGCTCTGCACAAAGGGCACCGGTCTTATCCATGTCAGCCCAATCAATGTAGATCCAGTCATTTTCACGGCCTACAAGAAATCCGTTCTCATCCAGCTGTCCCTCACAGAACTCCATAAGGGAGCACATTTTCGGGTAAACCTGGCGAACAAATTCCAGGTCACCGTATGCCTCATAATGATAGAGCACGCCCAGGATCCAGAACAGGGAATAGTCCATGATGGTATTGATATGTCTTGTCATAGGATCATTTCCACGAAGTGCCAGAAGGGTTCTCTGGTCAATATCAGGGTCTGCCAGCAGATACTGGTTTACGAAAAAGCTCTGGTAAGCATCCCCAGACCAGATCCATTTGTCACGTTTCACACCATCCAGGAAAAAGATACCGCTGCAAAGACGGAAGGTATGCTCTGCCACCTCCCAGATCTTATTCAACTTCTGGTCACTGCATTTAAAAGAAGCACGCTTCGGGAAATCCACATACTGATAGAATGCCGTAATCTCCACATCTTCGGCTTTGCAGTTTGGAATAAATGCAAAACGGACTGCACAGCAAGGACATCTGTTTGTTACAGGATCCGGCTGCCAGCTATAGTAGCAATGCTCAAGGTCAAGAGCTTCGTCCTCTGACTCACCGCAAAAAACCTCTAAAGCCTCATCTTCGCTTGCACTGTCAGCACAATTGCTGCGTTTACGTTTCACATAAACCGCCGCTGTCAGCTCCGTCTCAAACTCAGCCAGCACGCCGCCATTTACCTCGCTGATTTTCACTGGTTTACATTCTTTTTCCGTATATTCCCAAACAGTAGGGTTCTGCTCTGCCCTTGTAAAATATTTACATACGCCAACCGGTACCAAAGGCTGGGAATAGTCCTCTGCCATCCATGTTTTATCAGAGTGGATTACCTCGCCTTTTACATAAGCACATGGAAAAGCCTCCACACATCCTGCATGAATGGAAACCTTTACTTTTCCCGGACCTGCTGTAATCTTTTTTCCAAATGGGTACTTCTTTTCCCCGTTTTCCCAGCTTACCAGCACATGACCGATTGCATTTGAAAATACGGTAAAGCTTGTCTCCTGCTCCAGCTCATAAGTGCGGCGAAAGGCTACACGGTTACGAAAGCCCTCACTTTTCCAAAATGCCGGCCATCCAAAGCCACGCTCCACACGGCTAAAATTCTGCTTCATTGCATGATATAATTCAAAATCCCCCGGATACCAGATCCAAAATGTATGTTCCATTTCTGTTTTCCTCCTGCTTAAAGTAACGCACTATTTCTTATCTATAGTATAAAATGAAACCCCACAGGAATCCACAGCATCTCACGCTCAAAACCTTACAGATCGCGTTATGCGTCTGATTTCATCCTCGCAGAGCCTTTTTTTATAACATAAACATCACGAAATAATTTCCTGATCACACAAAAAATGCAGTCAGAAATCTGCCGTTCTTAGCATCATTTCTAACTGCATTTGATCATTTACTTTCTATAATTTTACTGAAGTCCATTATTACTTTACAAGGTAAACCCTGCTGCATTCTTCCCCTGTGCATGAATATCCAGACTACAATCTGCTACATGCTCCTGGTTCAGATCCAGAGAGTAATTTACTCTCATATCAATATGTCCATCACTTTCCTTCAGTTCCAGATTGGTAGCGGAAATTCCCATTTCCAGTGTTCCAAATGGCGTCGTGTAAAACGCCATGTTACGCTTGCCCTGCTCGAATACCATATGTGTATTCACCTGTCCTTTTTTTCGGACCTCCATTCCCCTTGAGGAAATTTTAATATAATTTACAGTAGGATCACCATTCTCCTCCATAATTTCTTCATAACGAAGATAATGGCTTCCATTACGGAAATAATACTCTCCCGGAACCACAATTTCGATAGGTTCGTCACCTTCAGGCGTATCCATCATATGTAAGCCTTTTACGTGAATTAAAACTTCTTTTTCCATGATAATCTATCCATTTCCTTCTGACTTTAGTATAAACAAATCATTTTTTATCTTTACTCACAGTATCAATTTTTTATTTTAACACCAAAGTGGCTATGGTGCAAGCAGTGTGGGAAAGGATTTCTGTACAAACTCTATAATCCAGAAATGAAATCTGGGCTGTGCTTCTTCTGCTCTGTCCTCCGGCTTGTCCATAAAACAGAATTGCGGATAAAGAGTGCCCCACCAGACCAGAAGCTTCTGGTTTTCTTTGCCCGGTGCAAAAGAAGGAAAAAGAAGAACTGCAATTAAAACCGATACCAGCAGACGGTGCTGTATTTTTCTCAAATATGACATAGGAATACCCCCGAAAAAATCTTCTGGCTTTCTATTTACCAGTTGTTATTGTTATCAGAAGTATTCCCTGTAATTTTTAAAATAATACCTCCAATTCTCCTTTTCTGATTTCCAATCTGGGAAGAACCGGCAGTGCACCGCGATCATAAAGCTCATGATATACATCACGAAGAGTTACCGCCTGACCTATGCTTCCATCAGGACGATTTTCCAGAAGACCAATCAGATATTCCCCCAGCGAAGTATCCTTAGGACTTACCCAGCTTACCGCTTTGGCGGCATT
The DNA here is from genome assembly GCA_934394545.1 of uncultured Blautia sp. GTDB lineage: Bacteria > Bacillota > Clostridia > Lachnospirales > Lachnospiraceae > Blautia_A. The sequence continues at coordinate 6,987 of CAKRRG010000002.1, read as the reverse complement.
GCTGCAGCAAAACACGTAAACATTTTCACCTATAACAGGATCCTGCTTCAAATATTCCAGAACCTGTTCCCAGTGCCCTCCATCCAGCAGCTCCTGTCCCAGCACCAAAACTTCCAAATGCCCCATATCCAGGTATTTTTCCTGGGTACGACTATAAAGTTCCTCGATTTTCCGAAAGCTTTCCCCACGCAAAGAGGGTGCTGCATTTCCCTGGTCTTCGCCAGTTTTCTCCTGCCCGGTAGCTTTTGGAAGATCCGGAATTCCATAAGTAAGCTGAAATTTTCCCTCTGTAAAATCTGCACCAAGAGCCAGAGGATACATACGCTTCTCCGGTTCCACTCCGCCACAACCGGTGAGCCAGAAAATCCCGTTGATGCACATAAATGCAATAAGACTTTTTCTCCATTTCTTTTTTCCAAAACCGTAAAATGCAATTTGGATAATCAGCATTCCGGGAACAAAAACATACTCCAGATATGGCACAAAATAATCACCAATTCTTTGGTCTCCGATTTCTGCTGTGAGCACACAGAAAACCAGCAACGGTATCCACAGCCGTCCTCTTCCCAGCCTGACTTTTTCCACAATTAAATGACCGTAATGTAGAAGGCTTCCCACCGAAAAAAGTAAGCTATATAACAGAAAACCCATCCAGAGCACATCAAATCTTGCCAGCACATTTCCAGGCAGATCCGCCCCTGCAAGAAGAGGCAGAACAGGATAATTTTCGTATTTCAGGCGGTTCCATCCAAACACAGAAGGAAGCAATACTTCCGTAAGGATAAGCAATCCCCCAAGTGTAAGAACTGCAAGACTTACAGTCTTTCCTACTCCTGCCTTATACGATCTGACTCCGCTGCCATATTCCGGAACGCTCTCCTTACTTTTTCCCACATATTCAAGGCCAAAAGGCAAAAGTCCAAGACCTGAAAATCCACATAGCACGCCATACCAATCAGCCAGGACTTTTCTTCCGGAAAGCGAAGAATTCCATACCATTTCCTGCAAATATTCCCACTTTCCTTGTCCTGCACACAGAAGCAGCATCACAATTACCGAAGCCAGTACAATGCCACCTGACACCTCTCCTATTCTCCCCCGCCTCTGGATTCCCCGATGGGTTCCAATGCTGCACACAAACAATGCGACCAGGCAAAGCCAGCCCCTTGACACACCGGTTCCCAGACTGACAGACACAATTTCCCCCAGTAAATCCAACAGAAATCCTGCTCCCAGAATACAGTATATAAGAAAAAAAATTCCTGTCAGCCGCCCCCATATCTTCCCGGCTGTCTTACAAGGATTGGCAAAAGCATGGCGAAGGCGCACCAGAAAAATCACGTAGAACAAAATTACAGCCAACGCAAGAAATGTCCCTGCCAGCCCGCTAAGTCCCAATGTATGTCCATTTCCAAAAAGACACAGCAAAAACGGAGCGATAAAGGCAATGACGATCTGCCTGTAAAGCTGCCGCTGGGAAATCCGGTTATTTTCTGCGAATTTCATTTTTGCTCCCCTTTCTCACCCTTCTTTTTCGTACTCTCGGCCTTGCGCAATCTCACACGTTCATCTGCCCTTGCATACATCGGTCTCCTCCAACGTTTTCGGAAGGGCACTCTCAGTATTCCCATTCCAGTCCCGTTCGTCGGACTTTTTCTTGTGAAAGGTGACAAATAGGGAACACCAAAGCTAAGAAGGCCTGCCAGATGTGATACCGTCAGATATACGCCCACAACAATCCCGAAAATTCCCAGGTATCCCCCAAGAAACAAATAGAAATATTTCAACATCCGAAAGGCGGAAGCGAATTCTTCATTCGGAATAGTCAGGGAACCAAGCGCCGTAAGCGCCACTACCATAACTACAATGGGACTGACCAGATTGGCCTCCACAGCAGCTGACCCTACGATCAGTCCTCCTACGATTCCCATAGCATTTCCCAACGCACCAGGAATCCGCACTCCCGCCTCCCGGATCAGTTCAAAGGACAACTCCAGAAGCACCAGCTCTGCAATGCTTGAAAAGGGAACACCTTCCCTTGCCTGAGCAAAGGACAAGATCATATTCGTAGGCAGAATCTGTGTATGAAACCGGATAACAGCCAGGTAAAATCCCGGAAGCAGGGTTGCCGCAAATAATGCCACATATCGCAGACACCTGAGAAAGGATGCCATCTCAAATCTGTTATACCAGTCCTCACTGCTCTCCATAAAACTGTTAAAAATACCTGGCAGGACCAGCGCTTCCGGAGAATTGTCACACAACAGCACAACCTTTCCATTCAGGATTTCCTGTGCTGCCCGGTCCGGTCTCTCTGTAGTCTGATACTGGGGAAAAGGAGAAAACCAGGAATCCTCTGTCAACTGTTCCAGCATTCCGCTGTCCAATATTCCATCAATACGAAAAGCCCCCAGCCGCTCTCTTACCTGCTCCAGAAATTCCTCTTTCACCAGATCCTTCATATACACCATCTGAACCAACGTATGTGAGCGTTCTCCCATATAAAACTCCACTACCTTCAGCCTTGTATCCCGAAGCCGCTTGCGGATCAATGCCGAATTTATCTTCACAGAATCTGAGAAGCCCTCCTTCGATCCACGAAGCACCTTCTCCATCTCCACTTCTGTAACACCCATACCAGGATATCCCGTACTGGAAATTTTCATTGCCTGGTCAAATCCATCCATAAAAAATACTGCATTTCCAGCAAGCAGACTTGCAAACACCTGCGCCATATCTGTCAGTTTCTTCACATCCGCAATTCCCAGACTGTTATACTCTATAAACCTCTGGATTTCCTCTGGGGTAATTTCCCAGAAATGACCTATCATTTTTCCAATGGCAGAATCCTCCAACATCATATTTGAAGTTGCCACCTCAATATAGACCATCAGGCAATCTATCTTTTGCTCATTTCCCAGCCGCATTTTTCGTATCTGGATATCTCCACAATCTGCCAGTTGTTCTCTTATATAAGCTTCATTTGCCTGAATTTCTTTAGAAATCATAACAATATTATCATTTTTCTCCATCACTACTCCCTTTCCCATTTCAGGCAGCAAAAAAGACACCGGTTATCTCTACCAGTGTCTCCTGTTAAATCAATTCTATTCAATTTTTCGGAATTCTCTTTAGCCCTCTGCCCGAATTGCCTGGATAATTCCCATTCGCTGATTTTCCAAATGCTCAAAGGACAGCTCTTGCGCCTTTTTCACATCATGGTCCCTAATAGCCTGGGTAATCTTCTCATGCTCATTTACCAGACGGTTTCTGGATTCATCCTCTTTCAGATATTCTACACGATATCTGTAAATCTGCTCGCGAAGATTATTCAGCACCTGCATAAGTCTTTTGTTATCTGCTGCCTCATAAATCACCTCGTGAAAATTCACATCTGCCTCAGCCATCTTTACCAGATCACCTTCCGCAGTACTCTTCTGAAAATCCCGGGCAGCCTGCTCCAGCTTCAAGATATCCTGCTCAGTCATATTCGCACAGGCCTTCTCAATAGCCATATTTTCCAAAGTGATCCGAACCTCCAGAACATCATTCAGATCCTTCTCTGTTATATTGGCAACCTGAGCCCCTCGTCTGGGGATCATTACCACAAGCCCCTCCAGCTCCAGCTTACGCATAGCTTCTCGGATCGGTGTCCTGCTCACGCCAAGCTTCTCCGCCAGGGCAATCTCCATCAGTCTCTCCCCCGGCTTCAGCTCTCCCTTCAGAATTGCCTGACGCAACGTATTAAAGACAACCTCCCGCAGTGGAAGATACTCATCCATATGCACTGTAAAATCACTTGTCATTCGTATTTTCCCTCCTAAAAAACATCCGTTGCAAAAACAGTCTTGGCAAGCTTACTTTCCCTGAGAACAGCTGCTGCCTGTTCCATTTTCTCTTTATTATCAAAAATACCAAACACAGTAGGACCGCTTCCGCTCATCATGGCCTTACGTGCCCCGTTATGCTCCATCAGATCCTTAATCTCCTGGATCACCGGATATTTCCTGATGATTCCCGGCTCAAATACATTTCCCATTCTTGAGATCATTCCCTCAAGATCCCCATTTCGGATAGCTGTCACCATGCCATCAATGTCCGGATGTACCACTTCCGGATCCTTGAGCTTCAGGTTCTCATATGCTGTCTTGGTAGAAACATTTACTCCAGGCTTTCCTACCAGAACATAGCAGTACGGCACCTTGGGAAGTCTGGTCAGCTTCTCGCCAATGCCCTCTGCAAGAGCCGTTCCGCGCATCACACAATAAGGAACATCAGCTCCTACCTTCACGGCGCGCTCCATCAAAGCTTCCTCCGAAAGTCCCAGGCCAAACAGACGGTTCACTCCCACAAAGGCGGCTGCCGCATCAGAGCTTCCTCCTGCCATACCGGCAGCAACCGGAATAAACTTCTCCAGGTTCATGGTAAGCCCCTCTTTTATATCAAATTCATCCATTAGCATTTTCGCCGCCTTATATACAAGATTCCGCTCATCAGTAGGCACATAAGGGATATTCGTAGTAAGGGTAATTCCCGGTTCCTCTTTTTTCTCAATTTCAAGCACATCATACATCTGTATGGTCTGCATGATCATACGAACCTCATGATATCCATCTGCTCGTTTTCCGACTACATCAAGTCCCAGATTTATCTTCGCAAGTGCACGTAAACGCATAATTCCCTCCGCTTCGGTTCACCCCTTACAGGTAACCGCTTTTGTACTTTGTATACAATTCTGTTGTTCTTTTATTGTAAAATATTTTTGTATTATTTTCAATACATATATCTGAGGAAATTTCACTTTCACCCCTCTACCTTCTTCACCAATAAAAGGGGCATTCCCGGCGTAACCTTGTCATCTTCCAACTCATTCAGTCTGCATATTTCCTCCACTGTAGTATAGAAATGCTTGGCAATATCCCACATGGTATCTCCATTTTTTACCATATATACTGTAATTCCCGGCATAGCCTGAATTTTCTTCATATCAAGAGGCTGCTCCTCTACCTTGCTGATGATCATTCGCTTTTCGCACTGAAGCACCAGCACATTCAAGCTGATCACAGCCTTTACCTCAATTTCACTGCTGTCGATCATGGATGTAGACAGCTGCTCCAGATCTGCCTGAAGGAAAAAAATACTGTCCTCCTGAATTCCCTTTGCTTCTATCACATGGGAAAACGGAAGCATTCCGTCAACAGAGTAGAATGGCATATCGTCATTTCCTGTAATGTACAGAATTTTCATAAATACAATTCCATCTGCCTGGATTCCGTTTTCTACGATCTTTGTTTTCTCCACCTTGACCTTTCCCTGACTGTGACAGATCTGCAGGATTTTCCCCTGGCTTTCCTTCAGTTCAATACGGTCAGATAACCGGCACTTAGAATCATTGCGCACCAACAGACTTTCCAGACACATTTCTTTTCCCTGAGGAATGCATTCCTTCAAAGGTGAATACACATCCAGGATCAGATCATGCTCTTCTTCCCTGTAAAGCTTCATATCCAGTTCCAGAACCACATCTACACTCATAACCCGCTCTTCCCCGTCGGAATCCGGTTTTACCTCTATACTCTGGTGTAAAACGGAATACCCAATATCAGGGATCATCTCTCCGGTACAGCCGGTACATTCCACCTCGGTATGAAAGGGCAGTACATATTCTGCCCACTGGAGGGGATTTTCTTCATCCTCACCAGAATAAAGTACAAAAACAGACAACTCACCTCTTGCTTTTACTACATTATCCTCAGGGCGCAGATCCATTCCCCGGACTTCGATCGTATACCACAAAAGCTGTTCAATGTTCGGTTTATTGGACACCAATGTCACCTCATCCTTAAGGCGCATAGTGTCCTTTTTATGTACCATCAGGCTCATTAATCGGACATTCTTTCTTTTTACAGATATTCCTTCTTCATTAATTTCTACAGGAAGCTGAACTCCCACCATCTCGTCTACCACTGCATAAAAGGTGACAATCGCCTTTATATTCAGTTTTCTGGAATGGATCATATGAACACTGAGATCCTCAATCTCCCACTTCAGGCACATTTTGTCTCCACTCATGATTCCTTCCAGATTCAAGGTCTCGTTAAACGGAAGTTTTGCCCCAAGATTGCTTACTTTTTGGTCTTCTTCCCCCACATAGAGAACATCTGCATTCAGATTTCCGCTGATAAACGCTTTGCCCTCACTAAGGCGCACCTCATCCATAGAAATGTCACCCTTACTTTGAATCAGCCTGCCTATATCCGGCCTGGCGTCTGGCACATTATAATCCGTGTCAAAGGTCACCTGACTGGTGGCGCGGCTTTTTACATGAAGCATCTGCACACTTTCTTTTCTTAATTCCACCATTTTCCACTCCTTCTTTTTTCAATCTGCTATGCATGTTTCAATTAAGCACAACCTGCTGTTACTCAAATATTACCGGTTCCTTTCGGTACTCCATTTTCACTACGATATAAGGATAAGAAGGTGGACTGAGTGTTGTTTTTTCATCCTGTGGACCGATCAGCATCGTCCGGAAAAAAACTGCCTGGGATGTAACACTCAATTCTTCCACAGAAATACTGTAACCTCCACTCATCTGCTGTCCATATCCCCTTATAAGAAACAGATCCTTTTCGCTCTGGTAAGTCAACTGAAACGCCTTCCCTTTTTTCTCCTGTATCAAAGCAGCCAGTTCAGCCGGCAGATTTTCATTTTTTACAATGGAATATTCCAGAGGCTTCCTCGGCTCCTCCTCAATCCGGATTACATTGCAGCCACTGAGAAAAAACAGAGACCACCAGATCACCCCCAAAAGAACTGACGCTTTTTTCATCAGGCCACCTCAGACTGTCCATTTATTTTATTCTATGAGGAATAAAAAAGATTTATTGCAAGAATTTTTGAAATTACATATAATCCTGTCTTTGACAGTTATTAGAAGAAAAAATCGCTGTATCCCTTGAGTTTACTGGGGTTCAGCGATTTTTG
>CAKRRG010000001.1 GCA_934394545.1 uncultured Blautia sp. | reverse complement strand
TCATCATCTATTGTAGAATAGCCGGTGAAAAGAGAATCAAATCCTGCCACGATGTTGTCTCTTGTTTTTGTCAGGCCACTGACAAGTCTTTTAAAAAAGCCCTTCTTTTCCTCTGCCATTTTCTCTCCTCCTTTTATTGCGTAAGCTGGTTCTCCACAAGATCTACAGAAACCAGCGTGGAAACGCCTTTCTCCTGCATGGTGATACCATAAAGCCGGTCTGCGGCATTCATAGTACCACGTCTATGTGTTATTATAATGAATTGGGTGTTCTTCGTCAACTTCTGAAGATAACTTGCGAAACGTCCCACATTAGAATCATCAAGAGCAGCCTCGATCTCGTCAAGAAGACAGAATGGAGACGGCTTCAGATTCTGGATTGCAAACAAAAGTGCAATTGCTGTCAATGCCTTCTCACCACCGGAAAGCTGCATCATATTCTGAAGCTTTTTGCCAGGTGGCTGGGAGATAATACGGATTCCGGCTTCCAAAATATCCGCATCCTCTTCCAGTTCCAAAGTCCCCTTGCCTCCGCCAAAAAGCTCCTTAAAGGCCTTATCGAACTCTCTCTGGATATCATGGAACTTCTCAGCAAACTGCCTGCGCATTCCCTCATCCAGCTCCTGGATGATCGTCTCTAACTGCGCCTCCGCCGTCTTCAGATCCTCATACTGTCCGGAAAGGAACGCATGACGTTCAGAAATCTCCTTATATTCCTCAATTGCATTTACATTCACATTGCCAAGCTTGCGGATCTCATCCTTCACCTGAGCGATTTCCCGCTTCATAGCCTTCAGATCATTCAGCTCTTCCTTCTTATATTGGAGCGCATTATTCGGTGTGATCTCGTATTCATTCCACATATAAGAAATCTGCGCCTCCTGGTGTTCCTCCAGCTTCTCGATCTGGCTTTTCAGACGGTAGCACTCCTTATCCAAAAGGGAAATCCTTCCGGATAACTCATCACGCTTTTCAAAAAAAGCCTTATGGCTGGAATTCTTTTTATCTTTTTCCATCTGCCAGCTCTCCAGCTGGGTTCTGGCCCTAGTCTCATCCTCAGCGAGAGTTGTGATCACCGCCTCAAGATTCTCCACAGACTGGCGCTTTCTTTCATTCTCTTCCCCGCCAAGCTCCAGGGTCTTATGGATGTCCGCCTCTTCCTGATGAAGTGCCTCCATCTCATGATTCAAACGCTCCAGAGTTTCTGCCGCGAAGCTCTCTTTCTGCTGGGCTGTACTTGCATCCAGGCGAAGGGCTTCCAACTTCCTGGAAATCTCCTGTTCGTCTGTTTTCCAGTCCTCTAATTCCTTCTGTTTATTCTGGATAAAGGTTTCCAGTTCTTTCTCATCCTGCTCGGAAGCCTTTAATTCCTGTGCGATCTTACTGTGGTCAGCCTCTGCCTCTTCAATCTGCCGGCGGATTTCCATCTGTTCTCTCTGGATTTCTCCATAGCCGACCTGAATCTCCTTTGTCTTGGCCTCTACCTGATCAATATTCATCTTCGCAGTATTCTGAGCCACATACTGCTGCCGCAATTTCTCCTGCAGATCTGCAATGGTGCCGCGCATAACATTACGCTTGCTCCGATTATCATCAATTGCCTTCTGCATATCATCCATGTCCTTGCGAAGAGCCTTCACACTGGATTCCAGCTCCTCGATTTCACGACGGCGGCCCAGAAGATTACTGTTATTCTTAAAGGAACCACCGGACATGGAACCACCTGGACTAAAGGATTCTCCCTCTACCGTCACCATTCGAAGGCTATGCCTGTATTTTCTTGCAATGGCAATCGCATTGTCAATATGGTCGACTACCAGCACACGGCCCAAAAGGTAGGCTGCAAGTCCTGCATACTCCTTCTCTGTCGCCACCAGCTCACTGGCAAGACCGATCACTCCCGGCTCCTTCAGTGCCTCTCTCTGAGTAAATCCACTCTTGGTATTAATACTGTTCAGCGGCAGGAAGGTAGCACGACCGAAGCGGTTCTTTTTCAGGAATTCAATCATATGCTTAGCTGTCTGTTCATTGTCTGTAACAATGTTCTGGATACTTCCGCCAAGAGCAGTCTCTATCGCAATCTCGTATTCCTTATTTACCTGGATCAGATCCGCTACAACACCTTTAATTCCCGGAACCCGCTCCTTCTGCTCCATTACACGGCGGATACTGTTTCCATATCCATCATAGCGTTCCGTAATATTTTTTAAAGATTCCAGCCTGGAAGCTTCACGGTGATATGCACTCTGACCGATCTCCATCTGGCTGTTCTGCTTCTTTAATTCCTCTGTCAGTTTATGTACTTCCTCATCCAGGCGCTGACACTCAGCATTCATATTCTGGATTAAAGTCGTAATCCCCTGGAATTTCTCCTTCGCACGTTCCAGCTCGCTCTGCTGCTGTACTTCCTCCGTTTTCAGGTGGAGCTGTCTCTGGCTGATTCCAGCTTTACGGATATCGATCTGCTCCATCATGGTATCAAAACGCTGGGCTTTCCCCCGTGTGGTGGCGCGGGCATTGAGAAGCTCAATAATCTCATTCTTGCCATTCTCCACTGCCTGCGTACATTCTTCGATCTGTGCCTGAATGTTGGAAAGACGTTTTTCCTCATCCCCCTGGCGCTTCTTCGCCTCCAGCAGCGCCCCATGAAGCTGGGATTTCTCAGCTTCCTGATGCTCCAGAGCCTCCTGTCGTTCCTTTAAATCAGACTCAATGCTCTGCAAACGGTTCTTATAATGCTCTTCGTTCTGCACACCGGCAGAAATCTGTTCTTTCAGAACCTTGATCTCCCCATCCAGCTGCTGTCTGCGGATAGCCTTATTCTGTGTTTCCTCACGAAGCTGCTCCATCTGGCTGTTTAACTGCTCCAGTTCCTCTTCCAGGCGGTCATATTCTACCTTCGTCTGCTGATAAGCCTCCTGGTTCTCTTCCAGCTCCTCTGTAGCCTGCTTCTTCTTGGCATCCAGTTCTTTAAGCTCTTTCCCCGTCTCCTCACTCTCCAGAAGGAAACTGTTCACATCTAACTCCCGTAAGGTATCTCTTTTTGCCAGATAAATTCTGGCCGTCTCAGACTGGCGCTCTAAAGGGTCTAACTGTCTGGTAAGCTCGCTTAAAATATCTGTAACACGCACCAGATTGGCCTGCTCATCCTGCAGCTTCTTAATGGTGGCAGCCTTTCTCCTTTTAAACTTCACAATTCCTGCTGCCTCATCAAAAAGCTCTCTTCGCTCCTCCGGCTTACCGCTTAAGATCTTATCGATCTGGCCCTGACCGATAATGGAATAGCCCTCTTTCCCAATACCTGTGTCGTAGAACATCTCGTTAATATCCTTCAGACGACAGGCGCTTCCATTGATCAGATATTCGCTCTCCCCGGAACGATAAAGTCTTCTGGTGACCGTAACCTCATTAAAATCCACAGGAAGCTTATGGTCACTGTTATCCAGGGTAATGGCAACGGAAGCAAAGCTTAATGGCTTTCTGGCTTCTGTACCGGAAAAAATAACGTCCTGCATGTTTCCACCACGGAGCTGCTTGGCACTCTGCTCACCAAGAACCCAGCGTACCGCATCACCTACGTTGCTTTTCCCACTGCCATTAGGACCCACAATTCCGGTAATTCCGTTATGAAATTCGAAATTGATTTTCTGCGCAAAGGACTTAAACCCTTGCACTTCAATATTCTTTAAATACATATATCCGAACCCTTGTTCTTCTTCATCTTACAGATTGCCTGGTAAGCAGCCTCCTGCTCCGCAGCCTTCTTCGTATGACCAGTACCGGTTCCCATCACACGTCCACTGACCAGTACGTCCACTGTAAAGCTCTTATTATGATCCGGTCCTTCCTCTTTCGTCAGGCGATACTCTACAAGATGGGTTCCCTTCTCCTGTACAATTTCCTGCAGGATGGTCTTGCTATCATAAAAGAGCTGTTTATTCTCAAGATCATTCAAAATAAAATTCAGAACGAACTCCTTTGCGCTAGCAAAACCACCGTCCAGATAAATAGCTCCGATCAGAGCCTCCGTTGCATCTGAAACAATGGAATCACGATTTCTTCCACCGGTCATATCCTCACCCTTGCCAAGCAGCAGATACTGGGGCAGCCCGAAATCCCTTGCACAGTAAGCGAGACTTGGCTCACATACCAGACTGGCTCTCTTCTTCGTCAGCTCTCCTTCCGGAATCTGCGCGTATTTCTTATAAAGGAAATCGCTGCTGATCAATTCCAGGACAGCATCTCCAAGAAACTCCAGGCGCTCGTTACAGCCAGCCTTGCCCAGCTTCTTCTCATTCGCATAAGAGCTGTGTGTCAGTGCAAGAGTCAGAAGGCTCTTGTTCCCGAACTCATAACCGATGCGTGTTTCCAATGCTTTTAACTTTTTTTCCATGATTAATTTCCTTCCCTGTGACAACCAATGTGTCTTTCTTATACAGGCGTGACCGCATTCACGGTCACTGCCTGGCTGATATCAGGCCTTCTCCGTCTGTGTCTCTTCCATATGGGCAGCGATCTTCTCATTGATCTTCTGCTGTCTGAACTGGACACACTGGAAAATAGCATGACGAATCTCTACTGCCTTGGCACTGCCGTGTGTCTTCACCACAAGCCCCTTCAAGCCCAGAAGAGGTGCTCCGCCGTACTCACTTGCGTCAAACTTCTTCAGGGTCTCCTTAATCGCAGGCTTCACAAGAAGGGCTCCGATCTTACTTCTGGTATCCTTCATAAGACCTTCCTTGATCATCTTCATAAAGGTACTTCCAAGCCCCTCATAAAGCTTCAGGATCACATTTCCCACAAAAGCCTCGCAAACAATTACATCTGCATATCCTGCCGGAATATCCCTTGCCTCAATACTGCCGATAAAATTAATTCCCGGACACTCCTTCAGAAGCGGAAACGTCTCCTTCACAAGTGCATTTCCCTTCTCTTCCTCTGCGCCATTATTTACGATGGCTACCCGGGGATTCCTGATTCCAACTACATCCTCCATATAGATGGAACCCATCTTGGCAAACTGTACCAGATGATCCGGTCTTGCATCTACATTGGCACCGCAGTCAATCAAAAGAGAAACACCCTCCTGTGTAGGGATCAACGGAGCTAAAGGCGGGCGCTGTACGCCCTTGCTTCTTCCGACGATTACCTGACCACCTACCAAAATGGCTCCTGAGCTTCCAGAAGAAACAAATGCCTCTGCTTCCTGCTTCTTCACAAGATTCAGGCCTACCACAATAGAAGAATCCTTCTTCTTGCGAATTGCCATAACCGGAGGCTCTGCAGTCTCGATCACCTCAGTCGCATTCACGATCTGGATTCTCTCCTTCGGATAATTCTGAAATTTACTTAATTCACTCTCGATGATTTCCTGCTTACCGGTAAGGATCACAACAATGTCATCCCTCTGGGTAACAGCCTCTACAGCTGCCTTCACCGGCTCTGCCGGGGCGTTATCTCCGCCCATGGCATCTACTACTACTCGAACTGTCTCTGCCATATTTATCTCCTCGCTTCACAGCATACTACCTGATATCATAATATCCCGAATACTACTATTCTACTTTATCTTCCCCTTCTTAGTCAATAGGAAATAAAAGAAAGGAACCAGCCGGATATTGACGAAAAGCCCAATCTCCGCTATACTCTTGCTGGGAGCAGATAGGTGCCGGTGTGCCTCCTGGTCTTCAAAACCAGTGTGGGGCGCTAACCCCGTCCCGGATGGGTTCGATTCCCATATGTTCCCGCCAAAAATCATTTCACAAGGCTATCGCAGTCTTCTCTTTCCATTTTCCATAATGGTAATTCCCGCTTTGTCAAATCCTTCCAGCAGCGTAATGGCACATTTCCGGGATATTTCCAGTCTGTCACGAAACTCCCCTGTACGGATTTCTCCATTCTCTTCCGATAACAGATAAACCATATGGATTGCCTTTTGCCGTATTTCACAATGGATATAATGTTTTTCATCAAAATGCATTAAGATACCACTCCGCACCATAGCAAAAAATACCCCGGGGAAATCTTTATTGCCTGAAAAAGAGCTTTTTACCTCTTCGGTAAGGGGAGGATTAAAACCGCCCTCCAGATATAACTCCTGCAAACTAAAAAACACCGGATTTGTAAAGATGTCCCTGCCTTTCTCTCCCGGACTTCTTCTTTTTGTTTCCTGCAATGCACCACATTCTTCCGGTCTTCTCCCCTTTCTCCTTCCTTTCACTCCATTGGGATTCCGCACAATACCTCCGCCAATGGTTTCAAGAGGGGAATAAAACCGGATAATAAAATGATCTCCTGCTTTCATGGCAGCCGCCTGCTCCAGCCTTAGCTGCACCTCTGCTATTTCTCCCGGCTTTAACATTTCTCTGTCAGATAAAATCACCTTACACACCAGTTCTGCTGCCCCATAGTAGAAATGAACACGCGTACCACTTTTCAGAGTATGGTGTGCCCATGGAAGAAGCTGCAGTCTTACATCCACTATCCTCGTGCTTTCCATGCTTCCGGCAGCTGCCAGAATCTCCCCTCTGGAAAGCTCCTCCTTTCCTATCCCAGGAAGATTTACCGCTACCCTCTGGCCTGGAAAAGCTTTAAAAGTGTCCTGCCCATGAACCTGAACACTGCGGAGCTTTGCTTTTTTTCCCTGGGGATAAAGCATGGACTCAACTCCAGGCTCCAAGATCCCATCCAACAGCGTACCGGTGACAACTGTTCCGAATCCTTTCAATGAGAACACGCGGTCTATAGGAAGACGAAACTTACCGTTCTCCTTCACGGTCTTCCTGGCGGCTTCCGTGCCACACAATCTCCACAGCACCCTCCGCAGTTCTTCAATCCCCTGTCCATCCACAGCACTTGTCACTACCACATTCTCATTCTCCAGAAACGTTCCCCGGACAAGCTCTCCGATTTCTTCCATAAGACCCGGCTTCCATTCCAGATCTCCTTTGGTAACAACCACTACGCCCTGGCTTACTCCAAGAAGAGATAGTATGTCCAAATGCTCTCTGGTCTGTGGCATAACCCCTTCATCTGCTGCAATTACCAGCATGGCAATATGGATTCCGCCAGCCCCGGCCAGCATATTCTTTATGAATTTTTCATGCCCCGGCACATCGATGATCCCGGCTTCGGTTCCATCAGGAAGTCCAAAAAAAGCAAAGCCATTTTCGATGGTAATGCCTCTTTTCTTCTCCTCGGCCAGACGATCCGTATCCGTACCGGTCAGTGCCTTCACAAGACAAGTTTTACCATGATCGATATGCCCTGCAGTCCCTATGATCCTGTATTTTCTTCTCTCCATACCTCTTCCCGTCACCTTTACTCTCATATGATGATACCAGCTTGCATCGGCTTTTTGACCTTTTGACCTGGTATCATCATATGCAAACAACGCGGAGAATTGTTCTCCGCGTTGAATTATAAAAAGCTCCCTGACTCTTACATCTATTTATTCAACTGTAACAGACTTAGCCAGATTTCTTGGTTTATCCACATCCAGACCCTTCGCAACACTGACATAGTATCCCATCAGCTGCAGCGGTACAATTGCCAGACTGGTGGTGAAGTATTTCTCTGTCTTCGGCACATATACGGAGAAATCAGCGGTATCCTCAATGCTGTAGTTTCCATAGCTTGTCAGCCCCATCAGGTAAGCTCCACGGCTCTTTACCTCAACCATGTTGCTAAGGGTTTTCTCAAAAAGATCCTTCTGGGTCATTACGCCGATTACCAGTGTACCATCTTCTACAAGGCTGATCGTTCCATGCTTCAGTTCACCGGCAGCATAAGCCTCAGAATGGATATAGCTGATTTCCTTCATCTTCAGGCTTCCCTCCATGCTGATCGCATAGTCGATTCCTCGTCCGATGAAGAAAATGTCACGGGCATTTGCATACTTACTTGCAAACCACTGGATACGCTCCTTGTCATCCAGAACACGGCTGATCTTATCTGGCAGAGTCTCTAATTCAGCCAGAAGACGGGTCATATATTTCTCCTCCAGTCTTCCCTGGACAAATGCACTCTGAATTGCCAGAAGATACATAGCGATCAGCTGCGTACTGTAGGCCTTGGTAGTAGCAACTGAAATTTCAGGCCCTGCATATGTATATAAAGTATAATCACTTTCTCTTGCAATACTGGATCCCACTACATTAACCACACTAAGTACCGGTACATTTCTCTCCTTCGCAAGACGAAGTGCAGCCAGACTGTCTGCTGTCTCACCGGACTGAGAAATGATCACTACCATAGAATCCTCTACAAGGATCGGGTTACGGTAACGGAACTCAGAAGCTACATCAACCTCAACTGGAATCTTCGCCATGGACTCGATCACATATTTCCCTACCATTCCAACATGATAAGCAGAACCACAGGCAATAATGTAAATTCTCTTAAGAGAAGCCAGCTTCTCATCACTGAGTCCTGTCTCAGAAAGATCAATGTGCCCCTCTTTCACATAGGCGCCGATGGTATCCTGAACTGCCTTAGGCTGCTCATGGATTTCCTTCAGCATGAAGTGCTCATAGCCACCCTTCTCAGCCGCTGCTGCATCCCACTGAATCTCCACAACATCCTTCTCGATTTCCTCGCGGTCAATGTTATAGAAATGGATCTCATCACGGGAAAGCTCCGCAATCTCAAGATTGCCAATATAGTAAACCTTTCTGGTCTGATCCAGAATAGCCGGAACATCAGAAGCGATCAGACTACCGTTCTCCTTCTTACCAATAATCAACGGACTGTCCTTACGGGCAGCAAATAACTTGCCAGGATAATCCTTAAAGATAACACCAAACGCATAAGAACCACGGATACGCAGCATAGCTCTGGAAATAGCCTCCAGAGGAGTGCCGGTCTTCTTATAATAATAATCTACCAGCTTTACTGCAACCTCCGTATCTGTCTGTGAATAAAATGTATAACCGGAACGAAGAAGCTTGGACTTCAGTTCCTGATAATTCTCAATAATTCCGTTGTGAACAAGCACCACTGACTTGTCATCTGTACAGTGGGGATGTGCATTCGTCTCGGAAGGCTCCCCATGAGTTGCCCAACGAGTGTGGCCAATGCCACAGGTACCCGGTACCGCTGCTCCGCCATCTGTCTTCTCCACCAAAGTTTTCAGACGTCCCTTCGCCTTCACAATGGCAATCTTGTCTGTCTCCTCATTACGGACAGCAATACCAGCTGAATCGTAGCCTCTGTACTCCAGCTTGGAAAGACCTGTCAGCAAAATTGGTGCCGCCTGCTCATCTCCTACATAACCAACAATTCCACACATAAAATGTTCCTCCTCTGCTTTTTCTCCTCGTTTTACTCCTCGTTTTTCTCCTGACCGGCCGTCTTCTGCCATGACTCAACCCCTTCTGTATTTTCCTTCTGGAAAAGAATCTTAAAGGTGAGCATGAGAAGCTTCAGATCCAGCTTCAGAGAGTAGGTCTCAATATAAGTGAGATCCAGTTTCAGCTTGTCATAAGGTGTCGTGTTGTATTTACCATAAACCTGGGCATAGCCGGTAAGTCCGGCCTTTACCTTCAGGCGGTAATCAAATTCAGGAATCTTCTCACTGTATACCGCAGCGATCTCAGGCCGCTCCGGTCTTGGTCCCACCAGAGACATATCCCCCTTCAGGATATTAAAGATCTGTGGCAGCTCATCAAAATGGATCCGGCGGATCAGCTTGCCAACCGGTGTGATTCTGTCATCCTCTTTCTTCGCCAGCTGGGCACCCTTCTCCTCAGAATCCATCTTCATGCTGCGGAATTTCAGGATCATAAAGATCTGCTTGTCCCTGGTAAGACGCGGCTGCTTATAAAAAACAGGGCCTCCGTCATACAGCTTAATGGCAAGTGCGATCAGCAGCATAAAAGGAGAAGCAAGGATCAGCCCCAGCAATGAGAAAACAATGTCTACGATCCGCTTAAAAAACAGCTGTTCTGCTGTGAGACGCAGATTTCTTGAAAGCAGCAGTGTCGTATCAAACAAGTGAATATCATCTGCATTCCGAAGCATAATATCGGAAAGCTTCGGAATGGAATAACAACGGATATCCTTCTCGAAACAGTATTTCAGCAAAGCATTTCGCTCATGGGAAGGAATATCTCCGATCACAACTGCCTTATATCCGTCAATTTTCTTCTTGATCACATCAAGTCCAAGAGAAAGAGGTGCCATCTCTTTGATCGCATATTTATCCTCTCTTGTCTCAAACTTATCTCTCAGGTCACCAGGATTGCGCCCCCCATAGATCATCAGCATCTGCCTTGGCGGGTAAAGTCTGGCATATACAAAACGCATACCAACCACCCAGATCACTACAACGATCAGATCGATTCCCGTCATGGCAAGCATGGGCGTCAGATGCTCTCCAAGGCGCCAGCGTCCGATCAGGCACAGCTGTAAATAGGTAATAAAGTTCACACAGCAGACTGACAAAATCTGTGAATAGACCACCTCAAACACGCGCAGATAGCCAACCTTAAATCCTCCGTAAATCTTATAAAAGAAGTACACCATCAGCACATACAAGCCGATGACAACCTGATTACCTCTGTCAAACCGTCTGCCGATCACATCCTTATGTGCATAAAATTTATACCAGATGTAAGCGAAAAGCAATGTTTCAATAGCTACGATCACCGCAGACGCCAAAAACATGATCAGTCTCTTATATCGTTCGCGATTTTCCATTTTTTCCTCCAGTTAAAATTTCGTCTGAAATGTATACGTTGTATAAGTATAGCACAAAAAGCGCCAGAGTAAAATGATTTTTTTCGTCACCAATTTTTTACAAAATCTGATAATGCGGGTTGATATTGAATCCAAACCGTGCTAAAATCAGTAAGAATTATGAAAAGATAAAATAGAATCAATATGCGAAATTATTTGCAGAAAGGATACCATGCAGCATTATCGAACTCCCAAACAACGAAAAGCCAAACCGCTGAAGCATCTTGCTATCGGACTGGTTGCCGGTGTTCTCTGCATAGGTACAGCCGCAGGTGTTCTCACCTTAGCAGGCAATCACACTGCGATCCAGCCTTCCGGCACTTCTGATGATACAGAAGATGACGGCCAGATCACCTATAAGGGTGTCACCTATGTTCCCAAAGGGAATCTTGAAACCTATCTTTTTGCAGGAATCGACTCTTCGGATAAAATAACCGAGCTTACGGAATACGACGGCACCGGCCAGTGTGATGTACTGCTTGTGCTTGTGCGCGACAGAAGCACAGATACCTGTAAGCTTCTCACCATCAATCGTAATACCATGACTTCGGTACGAAGTCTGGAAGACGACGGCACCTATATCGACACTACCGAATGCCAGATTTCCCTGGCACATGCCATGAGCCTGGATCATGAGACCCGAGCTGAGAATACGGTAGACGCCGTTTCCACTCTTCTTGGCGGACATAAGATTGACGGCTTCGCCATGGTGAACATGAGCGCCATCGAGATCGTTAATGACATGGTAGGCGGTGTTACCGTTACGATCGAGGATGATTTTCCGGATAGTGACACCTTGATCAAGGGACAGACCGTTACTCTCCATGGCAAGGACGCAGAGCGCTTTATCCGGGAACGTAAGACCATCGGCGATGGCCTGAATGAGAACCGCATGCGCCGACAGGCTCAATATGAGGAAGCCTTCAAGCCTGTTTTCCAGGCGAAGTGCAGTGAGGATAAATCATTTCCCATTGATCTGTATCACGCACTGGAAGACTATATGACAACCAACATCAGCGCCAGAAAGTTTTCCCGGCTGGCACTGCTCCTCTCTGACGAGGAGGAAGAAGAACGAGTGTCCATCCAGGGAACAGACGGCTTCGATGAAGACGGCTGGCAGACCTTTACCCCTGATAAGGACAGCCTTCAGGAAGTAATCCTTTCCCTTTTTTATAAGGAAAAGAGATAATCTTAAAAATATTAATTAAGGAGATTTGACATGAACAAAGAACTAAAAAACGACGAGGTAGAAATTGACCTTGTGGATCTGGGTTATGCCTTATTAGGCAAATGGCGTTATCTTCTCATTTGCCTTCTGGCAGGAGCGATTCTTATGGGTGCTTATTCCTATTTTTGCATCGCACCTACCTATCAGTCCACCTCCAAGCTTTACGTAGTATCTGCCTCAGATGATTCTGTGGTCAATTTAAGTGACCTGAATCTTGGTACTTCTCTTACTGCGGACTACGAACAGTTGATGCTCAGCTATCCGGTACTGAATCGTGTAATTGACAGGCTGAATCTGGATACCACTTCAGATGCCCTTGCAAGAGCCTATTCACTGAACAATCCAACGGATACACGTATTCTGGAGATCACAGCTACCTCTACCGATCCACAGATGGCTAAGGATCTGGCGGAAACTATGGCTGAGGAAGCAATTGATTATCTTCCGGAAACCATGAGCACTCTTGCCCCGAACCTGGCACAGCATGCCAAGCTTCCTGAGCACAAAGTTGCTCCAAGCTACACCAAGCAAACCGTAATGGGAGCCCTTCTTGGCTTTATTCTCTGCGCAGCATTCTTTGTTGTAAAATATCTGATGGACGACACCATCTACAATGCAGATGATATGGAGAAATACTTCGGACTGGTACCTCTTACCACCGTTCCTGACAGTGATCAGGTATTTGCTTTAGATGAGGGACAGAACCGCAGACGCGGCAGAAAGAGAGGGTACAAAAAATGAATCATCTTAACGTAAACCTTCCGGAGCTGCCTTACGCAGTTTCCGAGGCTATGAACCGTCTTCGTGTTAATATTAAATTTTGTGGAAAGAATACCAGAAAGATCATGCTGACCAGCTGTCAGCCGAATGAGGGAAAGACTACCATTTCCGCATATCTGTGGAAAATGCTTGCAGAAGCCGGCTTTCCTACCGTTCTGGTTGATGCGGATCTTCGTAAATCCGTTATAAAAACACGTTTCCAGATGGATTACGACGATGATACCACCATCGGTCTGAACCATTATCTTTCCGGTATGGCAGAATATGATGACGTCGTATATAAAACCAACATTCCAAATGGTTACATAGTTCCCTGTACACAGCTTCTGGAGAATCCTTCCGCACTCCTTGAGGATGTGCGTTTCAAGGAGCTTATGAACAAGCTTGCTGAGGATTATCGTTTCGTTATTATAGATACACCGCCTCTTGGTAGTGTTTCAGACGGTGCTCTAATTGCTTCCTTATGTGATGGCGCAGTTCTTGTTGTACGCGCCGGCACGACTTCCCGCAGTCTGATCAAACGGTCTCTTTATGATATCCAGCAGTCCGGCTGTAAGCTTCTTGGTACCGTTCTGAACCGAGCCGATATGAAGGGACATGCATATGGCAAATACCGTTACGGAAAATATGGTTACGGATACGGTTATGGCTATGGATATGGTTATGGATATGAGCCGAAGAGCAAAAAGACAGCTTCCGGTTCTAAATCACATTCAACTTCAGAGAAATAAACTGGCTTGCGTGGGGAAGCCGTTTATTAAATATATTAAATTTTAGAAATAGAGGGTGTTACCAATGAAATCATTCAAGAAAATTGCTGTAACCATTCTGGCTGCAGTAATGATGCTCATTATGAGTACAACAGTTTTTGCGGCTGATTCACCTGTAAAAACCTCTTTCAATGCTTCTCTTGCCAAAGAGTCAGTAGTCTACAATGGCAAAAAGCAGGAACCGAAGGTTACTGTTAAAAACAAAGCAGGAAAGACAATCAAAAGCAAATACTACACAGTAAAAATTAACAAGAAGAACTGCAAGAATGCAGGAACATATACCGTTACCGTTACAGGTAAAGGAAAATATGCCGGCTTCAAGCAGACTCTTACTTACAAGATCAATGCGAAAGCCAACAAAGTAGCTTTGAAATCCAAAGATACTTATAAGGTATACGCTAAATCTGTAAAGAAATCCAATAAGACTTGTCCGACAGCTATCAAAGTTAGCAAGAAGGTTGGTGTTGTTTCCTATAGTACAAACAGCACAAACATCACAGTTAACAAGAACGGTAAGATTGTAATTGCCAAGGGTACTCCTAAGGGAACCTATCAGGTAAGAGTTACCGTTAAAGCTAAGAACTACAAGAAAGTTAACAAATACATCAAAGTTGTTGTTAGATAATTTGGATGTATCACAAAAAGCCTCCTGACCACGCAGGAGGCTTTTTTCTATGGTGCGCCTTACGGCACATCTTTTTATATTTACATTTGCTTTAGGATATATTCCTTCACTTCTGTTAATCTACTTCTCTCCCATGCTTTCTCCTTCTCCTTCTGGGCCAGTGGACAGATAATGGCGAAATCCAGTGCTTCACCGGGAACCCGGCCACTTCTCCTGGGATTGGAGAAATTCTCTTCCCATTTCTCATCGGACGCATCTTTATACTCGGAAGGATTTAGATAAATCTGCTGTCTCTTAGTCGCAGCCACAAACATCTTGGCTGCAAGCGGCTCCAGAAGCAGGTACTCTTCTTCCGGAACATTCTGGAAAATAGCCGGCACAGCTCCCTTAACAATATGCTCAGGACCACGCTGGATCTGTATTCCCATAGGCTCAAAGGTAAATCTCTCCTCTGAAAGACAAAGCTTCAGCAAAACACCAACGTCTGTACAATACTGAGCCCGCTGGTAATCCGTATCAAAGATGAAATTCCCCAGAGAATAAAAAATAGCTTTCTCTCCAAGAAGCTCATAGTTCATAGGAACATGGGGATGATGGCATACCACAATATCTGCTCCCATATCAAGGTAGGCAAGATATCGGTCCCTTGTATACGGGGACGGAAGGGCTGTAAATTCTTCTCCTCCATGGGACACCACAATGCACCAGCGGCATTTCGCCTTAATTTCACGGATCACATCCCGAATGATATCCATCTCACTCCAGCTCAGACAGCCAGCCTTCTCTTCTCCTGCCGGCTTACAGCCGCGCTGATAGCCTACACTAAACATGCCGATTCCACCGGCCTCATCAAGATACAGAGGCTTACTTGCCTCCCGGATATCCATTCCCACTCCAAGCGTCTTAACACCTAAGCTCCCGGCTACCTGAAGTGTGGCTTCCAAACCTTCCGCACCTGCATCCATAATGTGATTGTTACACAGATTCCAGATATCTGCATTCATTTTTTTCAGAACCCTGGTCACATCCGGATCCATGGTATGAAGCAGCTGAGCAACGCCCTCCTTCGCTGTATTCTTCTGATTGCTGACCAAAGGTCCTTCCACATTGGCAATCACATGGTCCGCTGAATTCAGGAAATCACAGATTTCTCCGGATAAAAGCTCCTCATCGTTCCATTTCCCATCCATATAGCGGTCGAAACCGATATCTCCGGTAAATACTAATTCTGTCGTTTTTTTCATATTGTTTCCTCACCAACAAGCTCCATATATTTATTACCACGCTCTTCGAAATTCTTAAAATAGCCGTAGGAAGCCGCAGCAGGGGAAAGAATACATGCGCCGCCCTGTGGGGTAATCTTCTTCGCCAACGCAACGGATTCTGCCAGATTCTTCACATAATGACAGCTGGACTGGTCCGATACACTGTCATAGATTCTCTTTCCCGATTCATAGGATAAAATATATGTATATTCCGGATGCTCCTTAATAAAACGGATCAGCACATCATAATTAATATGTCTGTCCATGCCACCGATCAGAACCGTTCTGGCATTAGGGATACTCTTAATAGCCTGTAAGGTAGCCTGTGGGATGGTGGAAATAGAATCGTTATAATAATCCACGCCATTTACCTTTCCCACATACTGCATACGATGGGCAAGCCCCTGGAATTCTTCAATTGCCCTTCTGCAGCCGGAATCTGTACAGCCATATAACTGTGTACAGATCGTATACACAAAGGTTGCATTAAACTGATTATGATCTCCTACTAATTTCATCTGAAAAGACATAGGTGCATCATAGGAGATCTCTGTCTTCTTCGCAAAAGTCGGAATCTCAGGAACATTATTTCCGTAGAAGAAATAATCCTCCGGGCTCTGATGCAAGGTGATATTCGACTTGGCCTGGAAATAGTTCTCCAGAGTTCCGTAGTAATCCAGATGCTCCTCGTAAAGATTCAGAAATACAGCAACGTGAGGGGAATACTTCACATGAGACAGCTGATGACAGGACATCTCATATACGATAATGGTCTCATCATCATATTCGTCATAATAATCCAGACATGGCAGCCCGATATTTCCCACCAGGCAAACATTCTCTCCCTTGCATGCACGCAAAACCTGATACAGCATAGAAGATGTGGTGCTCTTCCCCTTCGTTCCGGTAACCCCGATGGTCTGGGCACCAAACTGCTCCAGAAACAGCTCTGTCTGCGAAGTATATTTCTCATGGTAGCTATCCACCTTAATTCCGGGACTCTTTATAATATAATCGTACTTCTCCTCGTCAATCTCCTCTGCCTTACCCTCAAATATCTCAAGACTCTTCACCTGACAATGGGTATTAATAAAATGCTCTGTAGACTTTCCCTCTCTTCCGTATCCCCAGATCAATACTCTCTTGTCCTTTAAACGCTCTGTTATCTTCATAAATCGTCAGTCTCCTTCATATGGTCACAATCTTCATGAAACTATAATATCATGAAACCTTTGGAGGCTCAAGCATCAACTGGGAAAAACATGAACATGAAAGTTACTATCATTTGTGCCAGTGACAAACCTGCCCAAATCTGGGAAAATAAAGGTACAAATAAATCCATACAGAAAAGAGGTGCCCGATATGAACAAAAAATTACGCAAATTAATTCCTCTGCTCACCGGACTTGTGCTTTTGACAGCCGGAAGCGCCCTCACAGTTCAGGGAGAAAATGACAGAACCATTGATCTAAGCTTATTTAAACTTAACCTTCCGGACAATTGGAATTACGATCCAGATGATATCAGCGATTATGAATACTCCTGTTCAGCCTATATATTCGAAGGAGACGATGAGAGCAGCTCAGAAAGAGAGATTTCCATTAAGGCAAGCGAGGAGTCCGCTTATTCCTTCCGCGGATATCTGAAGAGTTACAAGATTGATGTTCGTGACTATGCAGACGGCAATGTGGAAAAGGTAACCTATGGCGATGTGGAATATGTGCGAAGCACAGATGACAGTAGCCGGATTTACTACACCTATCGTCATGTACCATCTGGTATTACCTACAGAATCTCCCTTTACGGAGAAGAGACCGATTCCACCAGGGACGTTTTGAACAATCTGGAGCTGAAATTAGAGGACACCGGCAATGTAGATTCCCCTTATCCCTGGGAAGGAACTCCATATGAACCGACTCTACAGAATGTAGCCGTTGGAGATTTCACCATTGTGCCGGAATATATTCCATTTACTGCTTCTCAGGCCGGATTTGAAACCATGCATCATCAGTTCGCGATTGCTGGAGACAGAATGTATCATCAGCTGTATAACACTCTGGAAACCTACGAATATACAGGCAGCACTCTGAATCTTCTGTCCTCTGATACACTGGACGCACAGGGAATCGACCTGTTTACGGATACCGATGGAAAGCTTTATGTTTCCCGCAGCAGTAAAGGAATTGTGATGAAAGATGGGCAGACCATACTGGAGACCGGTATAAACGGTTATCTGTCCGTGCATCCATCCGGAGCATGGGGACTCACCAATTATCTCAGCTATGATACAGAGAAGGTAACCTTCCAGGATGGCGGTGTCGTTACAGAGCCATGGATCCTGACCTCCTTGGATGATGACGAAAACAGAACCGGTATTTTCAGATTTATCAATCTGATCGAGATCAGCAATGACCACATTATGGTATGCGGACGTCTTGCCGGAGACGATGCCCCCACCAAGATTGCGATTTATGACCTGGATGGCAACCAGCAGCTGCTTCTTGGCGGCGAACAGTCCGGTGACCCAGCTCATATCGGAAGCATCACAGGCATAGCGGAAACAGCGAATGGATATGTAGCAGCAGACGGAAATATGAGAGAATTCTACTTCTGGGCAAAGGATGGAACTCTTCTTGGAGAAGTAGAATGTTCCGAACTTTTTGGAACCAGCTACCCATGGATTGAAGATATGAAGACTGCAGAGGATGGCTCTTTGATGCTCCTTATGACACAGAGACGAGACGACGAATCTGCAAGCGAATTAATGGTATTCAGACTTTCAGGTTTCTGATACATTCCCCTCAAAAAGGGCAGGCGGCGGAGAAATCCAGGCCTGCCCTTTTTCCTGCCATGCAATGAATTGCAATGCTACATCAGATGTCGTTTTAAACGACATTTTATTTCTTTCTTTCACAATTATCTGTTTTTGTTTGCATTTAATGTTGACATTTTCATTGATACCTGTTATCATAATCCCGTTCAATTAAATAACTCAGTAAACGCTACAGGAATGTGATTTAAAATAACATTTGGAGACGACCACTATGAAAAAATTATCAATAGCAAAAATGTCTGATACCATCATCAGTAAAAGAAAAGAATTAAAAATGACCCAGGTACAGCTTGCAGAAGCTACCAAGATCAACAGAGGCATGATCAGCCGTCTGGAGAGCCGTGACTATACTCCATCTATCGACCAGCTTCAGGCCATTGCCGAAGTACTTCATTTCGAAATCGTTGACTTATTCGAAGAAGAGAAACCAGAAATACAGAAACCGGTTCTTGATAAGAAATACAATATCGCAGTTGCCGGTACCGGTTATGTAGGATTGTCCATTGCAACACTTCTTTCCCAGCATAACCATGTAACTGCAGTTGACATCATTCCGGAGAAGGTAGACCTGATCAATCACAGGAAATCACCCATTCAGGATGAATATATTGAGAAATACCTGTCAGAAAAAGTACTGGATCTTACGGCTACCCTCGATGGGGAAACCGCATATAAAAATGCCGACTTTATCGTTATCGCAGCCCCAACCAATTATGACAGCAAGAAGAATTTCTTCGATTGTTCCGCAGTAGAAGCCGTTATCGAACTGGTTCTGAAGGTAAATCCTGACGCTACCATGATCATCAAGTCTACGATCCCGGTTGGATACACAGAATCTGTAAGAAAGAAATACAACACCAGAAATATCCTTTTCAGCCCGGAATTCCTTCGCGAATCCAAAGCTCTTTATGATAACCTGTATCCATCAAGAATTATTGTATCCTGTGATGAGGAATCCAGAGAAAAAGCAGAAACCTTTGCCAAGCTTCTCCAGCAGGGCGCAGTCAAAGAAAACATTGATACCCTATTCATGGGCTTTACCGAAGCAGAAGCCGTTAAGCTTTTTGCCAACACCTATCTCGCGCTCCGTGTATCCTACTTCAATGAGCTGGATACCTATGCAGAGTCCAAAGGGTTAAACACACAGGAAATCATCAACGGTGTATGTCTGGATCCACGAATCGGTTCCCATTATAACAATCCAAGCTTCGGATACGGCGGATACTGTTTACCGAAGGATACCAAACAGCTCCTGGCAAACTTCAACGACGTACCACAGAATATGATCACCGCAATCGTAGAAAGTAACAGAACAAGGAAAGATTATATTGCAGATAAGGTTCTGGAAATGGCTGGTGCCTATGAGGCCAACAGTTCCTGGGATCCAAGTAAAGAAGGGGAAAAGGTCATCGGCGTATACCGTCTGACTATGAAGAGCAACTCTGATAACTTCCGTCAGTCTTCCATTCAGGGCGTAATGAAGAGAATCAAGGCAAAGGGCGCCAAGGTTATCATTTTCGAGCCAACATTAAAGAATGGAGAAACCTTCTACGGATCTGAAGTTGTAAATGACTTAAAGAAATTCAAAAAGAAATGTCAGGCCATCATTGCAAACCGATATGATTCCTGCCTTGATGATGTGAAAGATAAAGTATACACCAGAGACATCTTTAAAAGAGATTAAACACGGAGGAAGTACCATGAATCATATAGAGTTAAAAAATAAAACTGTTCTCGTTACAGGTTCTGCCGGATTTATCGGCAGCAA
This sequence comes from uncultured Blautia sp., assembly GCA_934394545.1. GTDB lineage: Bacteria > Bacillota > Clostridia > Lachnospirales > Lachnospiraceae > Blautia_A. The sequence goes on along the minus strand of CAKRRG010000001.1, from coordinate 100,773 downwards.
CCTTGTTCTTGAGCTTCTGAGAACACAGTCCCCGATCAACATCATCGGTCTCGACAATATGAATAACTACTATGATGTAAGCATCAAAGAATGGCGTTTAAAAGAAATCGAAAAATGTGTCAGTGAGCATTCTGATTCCACTTATATTTTCTACAGGGACGATCTTGCAAACAAAGCTGTCATCGACAAAATCTTCAAAGAACATAAGCCAGATATCGTTGTAAACTTAGGCGCACAGGCTGGTGTACGATATTCGATCAGTAATCCGGATGCCTATATCCAGTCAAACATGATCGGATTTTATAACATTCTTGAAGCTTGCCGCCATTCCTACGACAACGGTGAAAAAGGTGTGGAGCACCTTGTATACGCCTCTTCCTCTTCTGTATATGGAACCAATAAGAAAGTACCTTACAGTACCGATGACAAGGTAGACAATCCGGTATCCCTTTATGCAGCCACAAAAAAATCAAATGAACTTATGGCTCACGCATACAGCAAGCTTTATAATATCCCATCTACCGGACTGCGCTTCTTCACTGTATATGGACCGGCAGGAAGACCGGATATGGCTTACTTTGGATTTACCAACAAACTCCTGAAAGGAGAAACTATTCAGATCTTTAACTACGGAAATTGCAAACGTGACTTCACATACGTTGACGATATCGTAGAAGGTGTAAAACGCATTATGCAAGGAGCACCGGAAAAGAAAAACGGAGAAGACGGACTTCCCATTCCTCCATATGCTGTATACAACATCGGAAACAGCAGCCCGGAAAATCTTCTTGACTTTGTTACCATTCTTCAGGAAGAGCTGATCCGCGCAGAAGTACTCCCGGCAGACTATGATTTCGAAGCTCACAAAAAGCTGGTACCAATGCAGCCTGGAGATGTCCCCGTGACCTATGCAGATACAAGCGCATTGGAAAGAGATTACGGATTTAAGCCAAAAACAAGCCTTCGAACCGGTCTTAGACGCTTTGCCCAATGGTATAAAAAATTTTATCAGGTATAAACTATAGAGCTGGAATCCCCGGGATTCCAGCTCTCCTTCTTATTATTCTACTTCTCTCAATCTCTTATCAATTGCCTTCTGTTGTTCATAGGACAGATAAGTGAAAGGTCCATTCAGCAATTCCTCAAAGGTATAAAGTTCTTTTTCGAATGGAAGCTTTGCATGATATACAAAATAGTCCTCATCCAGGATTTTTTTCGTTTTTTCATTTGCAAGAAGCTCTTCCATTGGGGAATCAATGCTGTAGATTTTTCTATATGGAGCAGTCGGGGTATAGTTAAATACATACTCTCCAGCTTCCACGATAAGTTCAACATTTTTGCCCTTCTGCAATGCGCTGATAATGCCATCCTGTGAAATATCCAGACAGCCAAGCGCAGCATCTGGAAGCACCAGGACAGCTTCTGCATCAAACGGTACCACAAATCTCATGGACAATCTTCCATCCTTGAGTTCCCACTGACTCTCAATAAGTCCGGAAGCAGAGCGTAACGCTGCTTTGGCACCGGTAATCTGGTAGTTTGGCGTTGGAGCAATAACGAACTTCTTAAATCCTGCTCCATTCTCAGATGGACGAATTCCTGCCATATTTCGATACATCCATTCTACTATAGAACCATAGGAATAATGATTCAAAGAGTTCATCTCTGTGCCGCTGATCTTTCCGTCTGGCATAACAGAATTCCATCTTTCCCAAATCGTAGTTGCTCCCATCAGAACTTCATACAGCCATCCAGGAAAGCCTTTTTCCATCAACAAATGATAAGCAAGATCATTCATACCGTTTTCAGAAAGAACTCTGCAAAGATAAGGTGTTCCTACAAATCCGGTATTCAGATGATACCTGTTCTTTTTTAACTTATTCAGAAGTCCCTTGCATACGTTTTCTCTCGCATAGTCCGGAGTGAGATCCATATAAAGAACAACTACATAAGCAGTCATAGTATCCACGCAAAGACGTCCCGACTGCGTGAAATATTCTTTCACAAACGCTTCCTTGATGGCAGAAGCCAGTTCTTTATAATAGGCCGCATCCTCCTCTTTGCCAAGAATTTCAGCTGTTTTTGCCAGAATATTAGTAGAATAATAGTAATATCCGGAAGAGATCAGAAATGGATCTGTAGCTCCGTATACTCCGCCCACTACATTTCCATCCAGTGCCAGCCAGTCTCCATAGTGGAAACCACTCTGCCACAAATGCTTATCTCCATACTTTTTATCCTCGCCATGCATGTACTCAACCCATGCCTTCATGCTGTCATACTGACGCACAAGAATTTCTTTATCTCCATAGTGAAGGTAAACATTCCATGGGATAATTGTGGCTGCCTCACCCCAAGCTGTTGTTCCATCACCTTGATAATTGGTAAACGGAACTATATCCGGCACACTTCCATTTAGCTTTTTCTGCTCTGCATAAACATCGTATCCATATTTTGCATAAAATGCGTAAGTATCTGTATTAAAGCATGCAGTTCCAGAGAAAATCTGTGCATCTCCTGTCCATCCACAGCGTTCATCCCTCTGTGGGCAATCCGTAGGAACATCCACAAAGTTGCCCTTCTGTCCCCATTTTGCATTATGGAACAGCTGATTTACAAGCGGATCAGATGTCTCAATGTGCCCAATTTCTTCAAGCTCAGAATGAATTACAAGACCTGTAAAATCATCTGGATTCAGTTCTCCAACCCATCCCTGCACTTTCACGAACCGGAAACCAAAGAAAGTAAAATGCTGTCTTACCTCACACTGGGTACCATCTGCAATATATGTAAATTCTGCTTTTGCAGTACGAAGATTTTCATTATAGAAGTTTCCATCCTGAAGAATTTCTCCAAACTGAAAAAACAGCTTCGTTCCCTTCGGTGCGCTACACTTGAAAGAAAGCCATCCAACCATATTCTGTCCCATATCCAGAACAGTTTCCCCTGCCGGAGTATGGATTACTTCTACCGGTTTGATATGCTCGTGAATGGTAATCGGCGGACTTAATCGGTCTTCCAGCTTTCCCTTGTCCAGATTGATCGTTTCCACTTGAATTACTTCACTGGTATCAAGAGTTGCATCATAAACCTCTCCCGGATAAATTCCGCTGTATATAACTTTGCTTTTTCTTGCTTTCCAGCTGGTATCTGTGCAGACAATTTCTTTCGTTCCATCTTCATATTCAATATGAATCTCTCCAATACATGCCAGTCTGTCCCCATAATTTTCAAAATGCTTGCGCAAGCCGAACCAGCCTTTATACCAGCCATCTCCCAAAAGCACTTCCACTGTATTCTCACCATGTTTCAGATCAAGAGCAAACGTCTGATACTGAATCCAGGTATCATAATCACAATAACCCGGAAGCAGGCACTCATTTCCCTGTTTCTCACCATTTAAATAGAGTTCATAAAGGCCAAGGCCAACCGTGTACATTCTGGCACGTTTCACTGGTTTGTCCACGGTAATGGTTTTCCAGACAGAAACCTGAAGCTCCTTGTCTGACTCTGGTGTGATCCAGTCCGCTGCCCATTGCCCACCTTTTCCAGTCTCAAACCATGCAGTCTCACTCTCTGCCACATCTCCATTATCTGCCCAGACCTTCACTTTCCAGAAATATCTGGTCTCCGGCTCCGTCTGTACCGGAAGAAGATAGCCGGTACTTATGATTTCCTCACTTTCGCCACTGTCATAAATCACTTTCTGAAAATCTTCATCAAGCGCTACTTTTACCTGCGCTTTGGTCTGATGTTTTCCCGCAGTTTCTTCTGCAACGTAAGAGACACTTGGTCTTTTCAAATCATATCCCATTGGATTTACCAGGTGATTTACTTTCAAATGCGTAATCTTCATCTTACTCCCTCTTTTCTTTTATAATTAAAATTTCGCACCCTCCAGATAATCAGAAGGGCAGACTCCCATATAAGACCGGAAAATACGGCTAAAATAAAACTGATCCGCATATCCCACTCTAATTGCTACATCTTTAATATAAACATCTGGTGATTCCTTCATAATTTTGATTGCCTGCTCCATTCGCACAGCAGTCAGATACTGGTTAAAGGATTGTTTGGCATACTTGCGAAAAACCTTTCCCATATATGTCTGGGAAATACAAAACTTTTTGCACAAACTCTGCATGGAAATGTTTTCGGAAAGATGACTTTTTAGGTAACTCGCTACAGAATCAAAAAACTCCTGGGAATCAATTTTATAGTTCTGGCCATTCTCCTGTACTTCCCGAAACCAGATTTCCATAAGACTTCCTATCAATTCTTCACTGGTAGCAGCAAAGAAAAATGCATCCTCCAACATATATTCCCCTTCTTGCAAAGGCATTTTTTTCTCTGAGTACTTGCTTGTCAGATAAAAAATCCGGCGTGCTGCATATTCCAGCCACAGCTGAGGCTCACCATTCTCAATCCACCCGGAGTATTTCCGAAACAATTCTTTCCTCGCCTTTTCATACTGTTGCTCCTGAAGAAGATATTCCAGATTTTCCAAAAGCATATTAACAGAAGCATAATCCTGGAAACCCGACGCTGTTTTCTCCCATTCTTCATCATTAAGCGTCTGGCTTTTTCCAACCACACTCACCGCATCCAGTATCTGGTATAACTTTTTTATATGAGTACAAAGCATTGCCGGTTCAAGTGCTTCTTTATGATAAACTGTTGTCACATATTCCCGCTGTACATCCAGTTTCTTAATAATTCGCTTCAGATATTCTTCCAACGAACTTCCGCAAAGGATTTCTCCTGGAATCATATAAAGTGACTCCATCTCATCTCTTCCATAAATAATAAACTGCTCATTAATATCTGAGAATATTTCCATACTGTTATTTTTGGAAAATCGTCTGGGAAGACCATTTCTTCTTACGATCGCGCAATAATAGCTTTCATAATGAAAATACTTCTGCAGTTCTTCTGCCGTGCACTGGGCACCGTTACAAATTTGATGCACTAATGCATTTCTGTGTTGATAATGATATTTCCGGATTTTATCTCCGATTCTGTCCAGTGTTTTCTTCATTTCTGAAGGTATTACCGGTTTTAAAATATAATCACACACTCCAGACTGCAATGCAGCTTTCGCATACTCAAATTCAGAATATCCACTTACGATCAGAGACAAAATCTCCGGATGCTTTTCTTTTAGCGCAGACACCATCTGAATCCCATTCATAATTGGCATAGACACATCACTGATTACCAGATCCGGCAGAAGCTCATCTGCCTTCGCAAGACCTTCTCTTCCATTTTCCGCAGTTGCCACAACCTGGTAATCCGGACATTTCTTTTTGATAATAGAGCAAAGAAGAACAAGAGCTGCAGGCTCATCGTCAACTACTATAACCTTATACATCTTCTATCCCTTCCGTTTGCATTTTGGCACCAAACACAACCATAGCTCCATCCCGTGTATTCTTTAATTCAAAGATCAGAGAATCGTTGTATATCAACAAAAGTCTTACATATGTGTTTATCAGACCCATGCCGCCAATTTCCAACTCAATATTGCTTTTTTCCTGAAAAAGACGTCTTTTGGCAATTGCCATCTTACCATTTAACTCCCGCAGTGCATCTTCCGCAAATCCCTGTCCATTGTCTGAAACCTCCACATACCAGTATCCATCTTTACGATATCCGTTAATGTTCACACACATCGTCTCCGTACTGTTATGGAATCCATGATTGATACAGTTCTCTGCAATCTGCTGTAACGCAGTTTTCGGCACAATTTCATTCTGAATAGAAGGATCCAGCCTCACATTCATGTGAATTTTATCCTCATACCGTGCCTTAATCAGGTAAAAATACTCTCTGGTATACTCCAGTTCCTCACCAAGTGTTGCATAGCGATTCTTCGTATTTGTGGAATAACGCAGCATAGATGCCAGCTGACCACATATTTCACAAATTACCTCATCATCATTCTGTATTCCCCTGCCGGAAATAACATTTAGCACATTGTAAATAAAATGAGGGTTGATCTGAGCCTGCAAAGTATCAAACTGAGCCTGAAGCTGGAGAATACTCAGCTTCTTTTCTTTTTCTATGGAAGAAGAAAGACGTTCCAAAAGGTACTGGTACGCTTTCGTTAAAGCCTGAATATCCGCATCTGAACTTTTGATTTCAATTTTATCACTTAGATTAGACAGTTGGGTTTTTTCCATATTTTCCCTTAATTCCTGGAGAGGCCTGGTAAAAAAATTCGCCATAAAAATAATAAAGCAAAGAGAAAAAACAAAGAATATCGCTCCGATCAAAAGTGCGGATTCCATTCCGTTCGATATCGTTGTGGTGGCATCAGACCACTTCTGAACTGTAAGCAGACGCAATCCTGTTTTTCTTCCGGTATTTACACTGATTAATTCTTTAATTCCATTGTTTTCATTTATTTCATTAAAAACAGAATCATTTAACTGAAAATACTGCTCATACTCTTTGGCATTCAAGCCATCAGATGTCCAGAATACCCTGCCTTTCTCATCCAGAACGATTCCCTGTACCGTCTCATTGGGAAATGTCAGCAGCTCTTCCAGATGTTCCTCTGTCTGCTGAACCTCTATAAAGCCCAGATTATTTCCCTGAATTTCTTTTACTCTGGAATACACACTACGCCTCGTCTGAGATGCCGCCCAATCGTCTTCATGAGGTGCTATGAGCACATTTTTCCCTTTGGAGCCCTGCACAAGTGTCAGCCAGGGAATCTCCAACACATTTACTGAAGTATCCACAAGGCGATCCTGCATGTAACTGCTGGCTGCAATGTATCCATACCTGTTATATACAACTACTCTGTAAAAATTATCCAGATTATATGCTGTATAAATTGTATTTCGTATCATGGATTTTTCGTCAACAATTGAAAGCTGGTTTTTCTCCGGATCAGCCATCTTCACTGATAAGTCTCGAATAGCCTGAAGCACATCCAGATTGGAAAGCAAAGATAACGTTGCCTGATCCATTTTCTGTATGTCCCCCTCAAGCGTATTCAGAACCTGCGTAGAAGTAAATTTTGCATTATTATAAATATTCGTCTGATATTTCTGATCCAGATAGTAATTGTAGAAAAATCCAAACAGGACAGAAGCCGCAATCGCCAATGCAGCATACCCCAGGATAAGTCTGCTTCGAAATTTCATAGTGCATCTCCTCCTTAAGCATACATCATATCATATTTGCGCTTCCGCTTCTATCCCTTGAATTCATCCCTTAACAGAACCAGCAACCATACCATCTACAATCTTGTTATTGAAAATCAGAAAAATAATCAGCATTGGAATGGTAATGATCAGAACATCTGCAAAAAGCATATTATAAGCACTGGAAAACTGTCCCATAAAATTATACAAAGTCAGCTGTACCGTAATATTGTCTTTTCCCGGAAAAAAGTATAAAGGATTCGTAAAATCATTAAAGATCGTTACTGCATCCAGAATGATAACAGTTGAGGTTACCGGCTTTAATAACGGAAAAATAATCGTTCTGAACATATGTGACGGTGTGCATCCGTCAATAAAGGCTGCTTCTTCAAGCTCCACCGGAATAGAACTCATGAAACCGCGATACAACATGGTTGTAAAAGGAATCTGCAACGCAGTTTCGATCAGAATCATGCCAGGCATTGTCTTATAGAGATGAAGGGTCTGCATAACCCAGATACTTGGAAGGACTGCTGCAGGAATCATAAGTCCTGTCATAATCAAAGTATTCGCAACCTTCGTTGTACGGTCTTTTCTTCTCTGAATGACATAGCCAGCCATAGAGCAACAGATTACCAGGCAAAGAACAGCGCCAACTGTAAGAATAAAGCTGTTCTTAAAAGCTGTAAAAATCTGATAATCATTTGTTTTTATTACCTCCACAAAGTTCTGCCATTGTGGGATTTCCGGAAGGCTTAAGCTCAGTTTGTTTGCCGCACGTCTCTCTTTCAGAGAATTTACGATCATAAAAAGGAATGGAATTATAAATATGAAAAAACAAAGCAGTAATCCCACAACATCCCCGATCAGACATTGAATATTTTTCTTCTTTTTCATATTACTCAACCTCCTTACTTAATAGCCATTTCTGCAGTGGGAAGGCAATTATGGCAATTACTACAAACATAATTACATTTCCTGCAGTGGACAGACCATAATATCCGGCTGCATACTGTTTGTAAATAATAGATGCCATAACATCTGTTGCAAATCCAGGACCACCACCTGTCATAGCCCAAATCAGATCAAAGCTTCGAAGTCCGCCAATAAAGGACAAAATAATAATAGAGTTCATCGCAGAGCGTGAAAGAGGAATGGTAATATTAACAAGTCTCTGCCAGAAATTTGCACCATCCACCATTGCAGCTTCATAATAGGTTTTATCAATAGACTGTATACCAGCAATGAAAATAACCGTTGCAATACTTAATCCCTTCCAGACATCAACAGCTGCTACAGAGAAAAGCGCCAGCTTTACATTTCCAAGCCAGTCCGGACCTTTGATACCGATCACTTCAAGAGCCTTGTTTATCAACCCCTTACTCGGATGCATTAATGCTGTAAAAATAATTCCAACCGCAACTGTACTTACCAAATTTGGGAAAAATACGATAGAACGCTGAATTGTTTTTGTTTTAATTTTTGATGTTAAGAATAATGCAATAAAGAAAGAAATTGTAAGCTTACATACACAGGTAAGAACTGCATATACCAGTGAATTGCGGATACCGATTCTAAGAGATGCCTCTTTAAAAAACATTACAAAGTTATCAAGACCGCAAAAGGTAAAACCATTAAAATTCCAGACGGTCAGACTAAAGAACAACGAAAGCACCATAGGTACCATGAAAAATATAATAAATATTGTCATTGCCGGCACTAAAAACCATGTGGAATATGTCTTTTTCTTATTCATGGACTGAACTCCTTTCAAGAAACGAACCACCTGCTTTTCGGCAGGTGGCTCGCAATCCATCTCATTTTATATTAATATTGGATTATTCCCAGTCTAAACCAAGCTGCACTGCCTGCTTCTTGCAGTCTTCATCATATTTAGCTGCTGCTTCCTCTGCAGTTGTCTGTCCGGAAATCAATTCCTGACAAATTGATGCACAGTTTGAACCTTTAACTGCTGTCTGGAACTCAAGTGCTGTAGAATTTAAGCCAGTATCAATATAGTTTTCCTGCATCTGTTTTACAGCTGTATAACAATTATCCGGAAGCTCATAACCTTTTACAAGATATGGTCCACATGGAAGCTCTGCTTCTGTATAGGTGTCAAGCCCTTCTGTAGAAAGATAGAAGTCCATAAATGCCTTGACAGCATCTGCATGCTCTGTGTTTTTATTCATATAAATTGCATTTGGCTCCCAAACTGTAAGACCTGCATTGTCAGCATCCTCACCAGGAATTGCGAAACAGCCCAGTTTATTTACTTCATCACCATAAAGTTCATTAATGTTACTTAATGCAGATGTAAGAATGATCCAATGAGCAGCCCCATCTTCCATCATGATATCGCATCCATCATCATAGGTTGTTGCCATATGATCCTCATTTAAATAAGGAATCAGGTCTTCTATCTTCTGGAAGCTCTTCAGTCCTGCAGGTGTAGTCGCATATTTTGCTTTTCCAGCTTCAAATTCCTCTGCAAAATCCGGATCAGCAGCCTGTACATTATAATGATCTCCAAGATATGGAACCTGACTTGTCCAGCTGTCTCCATCGGTTCCAAGGACTGCAGTTTCTCCGGCTTCTTTTAATACCTCGCAATTCGCAAGGAAATCATCCCATGTTTTCGGAATTTCAAGTCCATATTTTTCATACATATCAATATTATAAAGCACTGCTCCTGCCTGAGACGCATTTGCCGGAATACCATATAATGTTCCGTCAACACCAGCTGCAGCAACGAAGTTCGCATCCAAAATATCCGCATAATCAGCAGTGATGTCCTCGAAATACTCTGCCGGATTTAAGGATGCCAGAAGAGATCCGCAATTGTAGCTAAGAAGATCTGCCATATCACCGGACGCAAGTCTTGTCTTTACTACGTTATCTCCATCTTCTCCACCAGGTGCTTGTTCCAGAGATACTTTGATATCCAATTTTTCTTCTGCAGCTTCAATAACAGCATTGATTCCGTTCATGGAGCTATTGGATACCCAGAGAATGGAAATTTCTTCTCCATCAAATGTTTTTGCTGCATCCCCGCCCTCAGCAAAAACTGTGGATGTACCACCTAATACCATTGCCATACAAAGTACTGTGCTAATCAGTTTCTTTTTCATCATTGATCCTCCATTTCTTAATAGGTTGTTCTGTATTTGATGAGCCTATTTTATCTTTTTCTTACTGAAAAGTACATGGAAAATCAATTACAATAACATGGATAAATTCGTTATTTTTAATTCCGCCGCATGGCCTCCACAAATACTTTACATCATGTGTATCTTTAGCATAACGTTCACCATTCCCTAATTATATCTGTTTATATACAAAAAGCAGGCGATAAAAAGTCACAGTTCCTTTTCTTCACCCGCTTTTCATTTATACTCTCACCACTACTAAAAACTACTAATTCTTATTAAATTTCAGTTCATTTAGCAAAAATTCATATAGTACTTTAAACTCTGGAATTTCCATATACTGATTTTTATATTGCTTTCTTATCAATTTATCTTTAATAGAAAATCTTACTGGTTTATCTGGTCGTAATACTGCTGAAATTGCTCCAAACTGCACTTTATCTGCATAAAATTCCTGAATATTTTTCTTTTTTGCCCAACAGTCACAGCGCAACTTACTATATTTGTTAAGCTTCATCGTACATCAAATCCTATCTCATTTCGCAAATTCAGAAGTTTCTCCCCGCTGTAACGATTTGCTACAGAATGACTACCGGAATTTTTAATATGGTAAAAGGCAACATCATCCAAGGACTGCTTACAGTCATTTAACAAAATGTCTATTGCTTCCAAACTATGAGTTGTAAAAAACAATTGAATATTATTCTTATTACATATATAAAGTAATTTTTGAATAAAAAGTTCTAAAGCTTTATTGTGTATACCAGCCTCTACCTCATCAATAAGAAGTATTCCATCTCTGGCCAACAACGCAGACATTGCAATATAAAATGCTTTATACATTCCATTTCCATAATCATAAAGTGTAAGATGTTTTTTCTCATTTTTACGAAACAGCTTAATAATTCTTTTTGTTCCGATAATCTCAAAGTTGACGATCTGGCTATCAAAAATTTGTAAAATTTCGATTAATTCCTGTCGCAGATTCTGATTCAACACCTCATCCAAATCCTTTAAGAACTGTCCCGAACGATCAAACCTTGAAAAAGAAATAAAACGACACGGCAATTCAATGTTTAATTTATTGCTTTCTGCCGCCCCTACACCTACTTTATATCCTTCTGGGGAGTCTTCAAATCTTATTTTAAATTGATCATGAGTATTTTCCTCACCATCATAACTATAATCAAATTGCAACTCAAAAACATCTGAAATCTCACCGCTTCCAGAAATAACCTGCTTTTTTTGATAAGCTAAGTGTGTGAGAAGTACTCTCTCGTCATTATTTATTTTTGACTTTAAGCATATAATAGAGTTCTTCGAACCGGTGTGAAATTATGATATCTGGAGATTAACGCATCAACCAACAGCTCTACATCATCAAATAATCCAGATAAAATAATTGCTTCCAAAATAGATGTTTTCCCACAGTTATTCGGTCCAACAAAAGCATTCACTCTTTTTAGTTTTCTTAATTCCAAATTCTTGATTCCTCTGTAAGCACCGATTTTAAATTCATTTAACATCTCTTACTCCGATCTTTCTGCGTTAGCTTATATTATAACCAATTTAACTACATTCACTTTATTGTACCACTGCTTCCTATCCATATCAATCCTTACTTTTTTCGCGCATGAATTGCTGCCCTTTTTGGCTTTCGCCTATTCAAACACGCTCTAGCACCACGGATATCTGTGTTCCCTTTTCTTTCTCACTTTTAATAACAAGATGATAACGTTCACCAAATACCAGTTTCAGGCGTATATGTACATTTGCCAGACCAATTTTTTCTCTCTGGTCGGAATCCGAATCAAGTCTTGCAAGAATTTTCTGTCTTTCATCTTCTGTCATGCCTGCTCCATTATCAATGATGGAAATTTCTCCCTGATGTTTCTTTGTATCATAGGAAGTCCGGATAATCACCGTTCCCCTCTCTTCCGGTGGAATATATTCGTTATCCGGATTCTGTTCGATAATCTTTTTGTTAATGCCATGCACAATTGCATTTTCCACAAGCGGCTGCAAAATAAAACATGGAATGGAAATATTATGAAACCTTTCATCCAAATCAAAATCAAAGAATATTTTGGAGCTAAATCGCTGTTCTTGTAAATATACATAATTTCCCAACATCTCTATTTCATTTGCAAGAGAAACTGTTTTTCCGGAATAATCCAGATTGTAGCGCAAAAGCTGCGCTGTTTTCTGCAAAAGCAATGACGTTTTATCGGTATCTCCAAAATCTGCTGTCCTTGCGATCATATTCAGGGTATTAAAAAGAAAATGTGGATTCATCTGCATCTGCAAAGCTTTGAATTCACTGGTTTTTAAAAGGGTTATTATGCGCATATTTTCCAGTTCCTTCTCATGCAGGGCAGCCTCTGCTCTTGCTTTTTCTTTTATCACATTGATCTGTTTTCGCAACTGCATGACCATCATATTAAACACACCAATAAGGGTCTGCACTTCTTCATAAAAAGCAGTCTGAATCTGTACTTTCTCAAAAGATTCCAATTCGCCGTCACGAATTTTTTCTGCAGCTGTAGTCAGTGTCTGAAGCGGGTCTGCAATATGTCCGGTCATTATTCTGGCATGTTTCATGATCCAGTACATCAGCACAAAAATACCTGCAAACAGAAAAATACAAATCACGGTCAGTCCTGTATTTAATTCCTGCTGTTTTTTGTTCATGGAATAAAATAACCGCAGATAAATCTCCTTATATTGTGCATTCATAAGCTGGTACATTCGGTTGGACTCTTCTGAGTCCTCCTCAATTTTCTCCCACACTGAAGAATCCAAAGACACTTTTTTTCCCTGTTCTATAATATGTCCATGGAGCGTATCAAGAATCTTTCTGTATTCTTCCAGCTGACATCCAAGGTCTTTCATATCGCGCTGAAAACTTTCACTTACCTGAATGTTCTGCAATCTTTTCATATTTGCAGTAAGCCTGTTGATAATCTGGCATAATTTTTCATAATCCGTATATGTTCCGCTGTTTATATACTGGTTAAGCACCTGGCTGCTGCTGTCCAAATCATTGTAAAAGCTGTTCAGCGTTAGTACATGATCTGTATTTTTCTGATAACAGCAATTGGAAAACATATAAAATCCCCAGAAAACAACCAGCACCAGAAATGTCACTCCCATTAGAAACCAGGTGTATTCTGAAAGTATTTTTCGGATCGTTTTACATTTTTTTTCGTTCATATTTCTTATAACCTTTCTGCTGATCCTCAGTAATAATTCCACTCCACTTCTACATTTTCCGAATCGATTTTTTCTGCTTCTTCCATGTTTTCTCTGCGAATCAGACTTGCATGCGTGTGTATGATCTTTGCCGGACGGATTCTCTCGCTCAGATATTTGTCAAGTATCTGCACCGCCAGTTCTCCCATCTGTCTGGAATCCTGCTGTATACATGCGCTGAGATATCCTTCCTCAATACACCTTTTTGTAACACTATTATAATCATATCCAATAATATGCATAGACGCTCCGACTTTTCTGTTCTGTTTTTCCATCACATAACAGCAGGCTCCGGTTCCTGTTCCTTCTGCACAGAAAATTGCATTAATCTCCGGCTGTTCCTCCATCACTTTCGTGACCAATTTCTGTGCTGTTAATATGCTTGATCCACACTCCAGAATATCCGCAATTTTCATCTCAGAATATGTCTGGATTGCCGCATTAAATCCTCTCAATCGTTCGATCTGATTGGTAATGTTTTTATCAGAAACAATCATAAGAATCTTTGCTTTTCCGTTACATTCCTCTGCCATTTCTTTTCCTGCCAGCCATCCTGTTCCATAGTCGTCAATCCCAATATAGCAAAGCTTATGCTCTGTTTCCACATCACTATCTATCAGTACAACCGGAATCTCCTTCTCATCAGCCTTTTCCAGAAGTTTTTCAAACTCTGAAGACTGGTTAAGCCCATAGGAAATAATCCCATCTAAATCAGAGTTGATGGAAATTTCCAGATTATCCAGCAGTTCCTGATCATCCAGATTGGTCTGTCCCAGACATTTTATATTCATATTTTTCCGGTTTCCGGTCTGAATTGCCCCGTCAGCTGCCCTTCCCCAATAGCCTTCATTTGCAATCGCAGCAATAAAGTTGATCCGTTTTGTATTTTCCATCTCTTTTTGAGTCTTTTCTGTCTGATAACTGCTGGAAGTTTCCGCCAAACCAGTCAGAATACCAGCTACTACTGCCGCTGCCATCAGATATTTCCATCTGTTTTTCATAATAAAATCTTTCACTTACCTTCCATGCTACTTACTCAGAAACTCTCTCATCTCTCCTACGGTCATACCTGTGTTTTTCTTGAATGCTTTATAAAAATACGCGGCAGATTGATAGCCACATTTCAAGCCAATATTTCGTACCACAATTTTCTGATTTCGTATCAGTTCAATGGCACGGTCAATCCTGGCACTGGTCAGCAAATCCACAAAACTAATCTGAAGCTGCTGTGTCAGAAGTCTGCTCAGATAAAAAGAACTGATGCCCATATTTTCTGCTGCCATATCCAGCGAAATATTTTCTGTAAAATGTTCTTCAATATATCCAAGAGATTTCAGTACATATCCGGTTCTTGTGTTCGTACTGTCCCTGAGAGCATCCAGATTATGAAGCAGATAAAGGAGTGCAGTACTTAAGTTTTTCGAATCTTTAGAGACCGCTGCCTTTACCTGGTTCCAGGAATAAATATTATATCCGCACACTTTCCTAGAACAGTCCTGAAGCATCAAGGTAAACATAACATTCTTTTCCTGTTCTGTCACCTCTGCTTCCCTGCACAGCTGTAATTGTTCTTCCAGAATATTTTTACATTTTTTCATATCCTGTTCATTTACATACTCTGCCAGTTTTTCCATATTTTTGGTGGAAATCTGCATTAGTTTTCTCACCTGTCCTACCATCTGAAAAGCTACAATCTTTCGTTCCAGCGAACTGTTCACTGCAGTGACTGCTTCCTGATATGCCTGATGCATCTCTTCAAAATCATAATGCCAGTCATTGATCCCGAAATGCATTTCAAATCCGGATATTCTTCTGGCTTCTTCTGAAATTTTTTCCAAATATTCTGTAATCCACTCTCTGTAATTCATTTTTCCAATTTTTTCTCCCGGGAAAAAGAACCACACGATCATCCCGCTGAATACTTTTGTCAGAAATGTTCCTTCTGATTTCTGCTTATACTCTGAAAACTGGCATATCTCCTTAAGCTGTTCTTCAGATATCTGAGCCTGCATACACTTTCCAATAACAAAAAATCCGCCCCAGTAAGTGTGTCCCATATTTTCCAGCCAAACATTCAGTTCTTCCACGTTTGGATTTCCCATAATCACAGAAGAAAGGACCTCTCTGCCTGCAACGTCAAGCATTTTCTGAAATGTCTTATTGTCTTTCATATCATCCAGATTTTTACTTCTTTCCTGATCGATTGCTTTCAGGACTCTGTCTATCGTCTGGCAAAACACCTCTCTTTCTATGGGCTTGAGAAGATAGTCCACTGCTTTCAGAAGAATTGCCTTTTTGGCATATTCAAAGTAACTGTATGCTGTGTTAATGATCAGCCTTGAATTTATTTTTTCCTGTCGGAGTACTTCCACTGCTTCCAGACCGTTCATTCCCGGCATGTTAATGTCTGCAATAATGATATCTGGATGATGTTCCCTTGCAGCTCTTATCAACTCTGCGCCATTATGAAAACTTCCTATCACTGTTATCTGGGGAAAACATTCCCTTATCACATTCGTAATCCCGCAGCACTCAATTTCCTCATCATCTGCAATCAAGAGCGTATACATCCTATAATTTCTCCTTCTTTCGTCTTATAACTTTTATGCTCCTCTAAAGAAGTATAACACAAAAACTGCCCGATGGGAAAAACCATCGGACAGCCCGTTTTTACCAATTATCTGCTATTTATTTTTCAGCCTGTGCTGCCAGTGCTTCAGCCTGTAAGCTGCAAAGTTCTTCGTCGCCAAGGACTTTACATTCGCTTGTTTCGTCAAATAACATAACGTTCTTTTCATCTGCTGTGTATGGTTTCCATTCAAGGCTGTCAGTGCTTGGATTGCCTGTCCTTGCAAATGCCAGGAATGCATCTGCAACGGTATCCTGAACTTTATGTGCTGCTTCATTGTCTGCTCCGCCAGTTGCAATAGAAACTACCGGAATATCTACATTGTGGAAAATGTAGATAAGGTCACAGCAATGGAATGGAAGAATACCACCATTTACAGGTACTTCATAGTTAAAGAGATATTCATAGCAAGGAGCTGTTGCATTTTCCAGTTTCTCTGCCATAAGTTCTTCTACGTTCTGACGGCTGAGTTGACCTGTTCCATAATAGAAATATGCATCTGCCAGTGGACGATCAGGGAATACCTTCTGGAATTCGTCAGCGATCTTCTGTGCATATTCTTCACCGAATTTATCTGTCAGGTTCGCCATTGTCTCTTCATCAGTCCATTCATTCTTGTTTGGTCCGTCGAATGTCCAGTTGTAGTTAAACTCTGTAAATACGGAGCTTACCATATATGGAATATCTGCTGCCCAGTCACAGTACTCTTCCTGAACGATTGTTCCATCTGCTTCCGGAGTCCAGCTTGTGCCTACTTCTGCGCAGGCATCTGCTGCTGCATTGGCAAGTTCATAGTAATCCATGTCTTTCAGTTCTGCTACCTGATTTTTTTCAAGCTCAAGATTTTCAAGAGTCTTGTCTACGATCTCATCGTTTGTTTCTTTTGTAATTGTTGAATGAATACCACTGATACAAGCAACTTTGTCAAACAGCCCCTCTGCTGATGGAGTTGAAAGTAAGGTGTTTACTTTTCCACCGCCACCGGACTGTCCAAAAATTGTTACGTTGTCTGCATCGCCACCAAAGTTTGCAATATTGTCCTGAATCCACTGTAACGATGCTACAAGATCCTGAATACCAAGGTTTGCACTGTCTGCATACTCATCGCCGTAATCACTTAAATCCATAAATCCAAGAACATTCAATCTATGGTTAACAGTTACTACAACAGCATCTCCGTACTCACTGAGATTTTTTCCGTCATAAGCTGCTGATTCTACAGAAGAACCATTTGTATATCCACCACCGTGGAAAAATACGATAACTGGTTTTTTCGCTTCTGTATCAAGACTCTGTGTCCATACGTTCAAGTTCATGCAGTCTTCATTCTGTACCCAGTAACGATGCGGCCATACAAATTCATCAGAACCAACAGATGTCTGGTTCTGAATCGGGCAGATAGTTCCATAAGACTGTGCATTTCTGACACCTTCCCACGCTTCTACTTTCTGAGGTGCCTGAAATCTTTCAGCCTGTGCATACGGAACACCAAGGAATGTATAAGTCCCCTCATTCATAAATCCTCTAATCTGTCCTGCCTCTGTCTCTGCAATCGGAGGATTGTTAAGATCATACTCTTCTGCTGCCCATACCGGTGTTGTCATCACCATTGCAGATGCCATTGTCACTGCTGCGATTGCTTTTGCACGTTTCCATTTCGCCATACCTTTTCCACTCCTTTTTCGCTTTTAATAATTGCCTTTTTCTGTTTCTTTTACACGAAGCTTCCTGTGATGCTTTTATTATATATGACAAAATGAATTATTAACAGGCGGAAATTCTTGTGAAAATATGTCATTTCTTGCACGAATTGCTGTCTTTTTTTAGTATAATATAATATACATGAATACAGCTATTACTATTAGTTTGTTAATTCCGCCGCAAGGCCTCCACAAAAACTTTACATCTTTTTTTACAAAACGCTATTCCATAAAGAAGAATATCCTGTCGTCCATCATTTTTCAAATATTGATCATATCTGCGGTTCTTAATCTGGGCAATTGCTTTTTCACATGCTTTTTCTAAGCCGGAGGTTTCCTTCGTATATTTAAGTTCCATGATAATACCTGCATCTGGGTTTTCTGTTTCTACGATAATATCTGCGAAACCATCACCAGCTTCCACATTTGATCTTACAAGCCAGTCTGAGTTTCCAGCCAGAAGTCCGATCAAAAACGTATGATATGAGTTTTCTCTTTCTATTTCTGAGCCCTTTGTATCAAAAACACTGATCGAATTGCCAAGTATCCGATTTAAATACGTTTCTATTATTTCTGTATTTCCCGCTTCTACACCATTCCAAAAAGCGCTCAACTGCTCTGTATTTTTCAATACCAAATCCCGGAACCATTCCTGTATCTGAAGCTTATATACTTCTTTCACCTCTTTATTTGGAATTACTAACTTATAAGCCCCCTGCCCTGTCTGTCCAATCTGAGTCAAATATCCTGTTGTAAACAAAACGCTCCATAAATTGTCAATATTGTTATCGATTTCATCGTATGTTAATTCCAAGCGAACCACTTTCTCAATTGCCTCTCCGGCTATCAAACGTTCAATTTCATCTTTTGTTGTCTTATTCGCTTTATTTATAAAACGTTTCACAAGTTCATTTCCACTTGTATTGATCCAGTAAGATTGTGGCTCGGCTTCCGGTTCACTTAAAAGTCGATCTACATGATTGATAACATCCCACGGACAATACACTTCCGTATCCCCAAAATGGTATCCATCATACCATTCCTTTGTTTCCTTCAAATGACTCTCCAACTGGTAGTCTGATAAAAGTCTGTTAACCTCCTCATCAGTGAAGCCAAACTGCTCATCAAAACGAGTATCTGTGATGGACAAGATTTTGAAATTATTTAATCCGGTAAAAATACTCTCTTTTGAAACCCGCAGACATCCAGTCAATACCGCAAACTGTAAAAACTCGTTTGTCTTCAAGGTTTCACCTAAGACTCCACGGATCAACGATACCATTTCCTTATAATAACCATGCTGAAATGCCTTATCCAACGGCACATCGTATTCATCGATCAAAATAATCGTCTTCTTTCCATAGTACCTGAATAAAAGCTCCGATAGCTTTTTCAATGCAAATTTAAGCCGCATTCCTGTGATAGCACCGTTTTCATCCTGAAGAGAAAGCAATTCGCGGTAAACATCTTTCTCATTGTCATCTAATCTGTCACCAACCAATAATTGTCTGAACCGTCTGACTTCGCTCTCAATTAATTCTGCCAGACAAAACCTGGCCTCTTCAAACGTAAGCCCGTCTACCCCCTTTAAAGAAAGAGACACAACAGGAAATTTTCCAAGATACATCTCACACAGCTTCTGATTTTTTAAAATATAAAGACCATCAAATAACGCCTTGTCTGTTCCAATTTCAAAAAAGCAACGAAGCATACTCATATTAAGAGTCTTTCCGAAACGCCTTGGTCTGGTAAAAAGATTCACTTCTCCCCAAGCCTCCAGAAGCTGTTCGATCAGCATTGTTTTATCTATATAATAAAAATGATCCTTACGAATTTTTTCAAAATTGTCTATTCCAATTGGTAACTTTAATGCTTCCGACAACTTTTGACACCCCCCCTAACAAAAATAATCCTTACTTTTTTCTTGCCTGAATTGCTGCTTTTTTTTGAGCATATTTTTTTATATCAACCATAATATGATATACATGAATACAGCTGTCACTATTATATTGTTCTGTCATACAGACATATTTATCGTTTCTTATATGTTTCTGGATCAGTTCAATCTCGTCTCTTTTGATGATTCGCCTGATTTTCCATACAAGATCCTGTTCTTTTTGTACATCTTCCAGGAAGTCCAGATATCCCTTCCAAGTCTGGGATATATCATCCACATCTGCATATAATACAATAAACAAAGTTTCCAAATCCGCATAATTGTATCCAAATATTTTCTCCAGATGTTTTTTCATATTCGTCCGGCACATTCCAGTAATGACAATCCCCTCTGCAATACTCAAGGAAGTACCGGAATGACTAATCCACAAATCTGTACTTCCTACACTTTGCCTGCCATTTGCCAAAACATCTGATGCAGTACCCTCCTGTGACTGATCACGCATACTATAATCGTAAATTTCCTGCTGATTCTGATTGAAAAGGATCATCAAAAGTTTATTATAGTAATTCTCCGGAGCAGCCTTGCCATTGAATCTTATGTGATCGCAATACTGCGATAAAGCAGAAGTAGTCTCAAGCATCAGCTTTAACAAATGAGACTCGACCGGATTGGACAATTCTCTTCCTCTGAAATAAACTCTAGCAGCATCCCAATCTGACAAAAAACGCACCTTTCCAAGTGCACTGATGATTCCTTGAATCTCATTCAGCTCAGGCTGAAATCCCATGGGAAACTCTCCGGTCTGCACACTTCTTTTCTGTATCTGTCTTTCCAGTTTCACGATTTCTTCTGTTTTACCATAAAACTGCTCTAACTCATCCAGCACCTTTTCCGCATTCTCAAATTCTTCACTTCGTATATAAGTGTATATAATATAACGGGCACATGAAATATCATTCCAAAATCTTTTTGGCATTTCACTACAGATTTTCCAGAACGCCTCCGTATCTTCCATTTTTTCAAAAAGGCATAACGCATTGGCACACAAAAGTAATTCACTGCTTTCATTTCGTATCGGACGACTTTTCATTTCTTTTAGATGTTTCTTCGCTAATTGAAAATACTTCTTACGTTCCTCTTCATCTTCTGAAGCAACACATATTCTGGTATCAGCAATAAAACGATTGGCACCGGCTGCATAGCTATCCGGATTATTCTGCAAGAAAACCGTATACAATTCTTCTGCCTTGATAAAATCCTTTACCTCATCTCGCTCCAAATAAACAAGAGCTTTGTAAAAAGTATTAACAGAATTATCCGGCAAATTAAATATATCTTCTTCCTTTCCATTCAGAACCATCAATTGCAATTCTTTTTCTTTCATCCATGACTGGTTCTCTTTTAACACAATGCTCTTTTTGGTATGCATTGCTTCGCTAAAAGCGGCATACATTTCTGAAATTTTATGTACAAATGTCTTTTTAAAATCATCATCAGAAAACGCCAGATCAATCATTGTATCAATAATACTGCGCCAAGAAGACCATGAGTAAATTCTTTTTAAGTAATCTTCTTTTATTCTATTTTGCAATATCTCCGTCAACTTCTGAAACACCGATTTTTTACGAATATTGCCGATACATGCAATAATCTTTTCTATTGGTTGTTCTTCCCAGAAATCCAGAATACGCTTCTCATATTTCTCTCTTAGCAATACAAATGCATCCATATATTTAACCAGAAGGGGACTCGACTCCAAAATTGCTATTGACTCGGAGCATAAAGGATCACATTCTTTTTGTTGATAACATAGAAAGCAATCTGTAAACTGTTTCTCCAATTCTTCAATTTCTCTTGAACTCAGATTTTTTCTTTCTACCAATAAAAGTTCAGAAAGCATGTACAAATGTACCAATCCGGTTCTCCCTGCACTTAATAGCGGCGTTTTCCCCTGCATTCTTTGCACTGTCAATTCATATTGTTCTGGTGATATGATTTCTGCAAATTTCCGAATCCCACTTACTCCACTATCTGCAACATAATTCAGTAATACGAAATGCCAACGTTCATCCAGGAACTTCCAATCCATTATAGAAATATGTGTTTTATCATTCAAAGCGTCCTGCATAAATATTTTATAAAAATCAAAAATCTGTTCTCCTGCTTCAGCATCCGCATATCTTTCCAGCCAGACCAGGTATTCCATTCCAAAATAGGTTCTGTAAGAATTATTTGTACAGGCTTCATAGTTCTCTTTGAGAAATGCAAGAACTCCATGATTACAACGCTTCTGAACGTTTTCTTCTTTAGAATACCATTTCATAAAACCATCATGAATGATACTTACACTTTTCTGATGTTCCACTCGCACTCTGCCATAGATTGCCCCATTCAGGATAAAATATGACAGTAAGTCATTCAATGCGAATTGCCATTCTATGGTTTTCTGATTCAAAATTCCATCTTTTAAAATATCAAATAAATTCTGGCTTATCTCTTTCGTCAAGGATTCTTTTAATTGAGTGGTATTTCTATTTCTTATTTGGCTCCACAACAGCACGGACACACTGGTAAACAGCTCCGGCTGCTCCAGACAATCTATCAAAAAAACCGGTTGTTTCATTAAGTAATCAATTTCTAAGTGTAGACATGGAATACACATGTAACTACAGCATTCCCTCACCTCCTCTGCATCCATATCCATGTAAGCCTGCCGGCACAATAAAAGACAATACTTCTCTAAATGATACGCATCATATAATGAGTGTAATGTATCTATCCACCCATAAAAATGCAATCGGTTCTGGAATGGTCTTTCCGGAAATTCAAATTCTTCTATAGACAAATCCCTTCTTCCATTTTCCATAATATATTTGTGATATACAATATTATGGTACTGTGTCCATGAAAGACTTTTGATTCCTTTTAAATATTCCATACAACTCTGATAAAGTTCTCTCTTATGGAAAACATAGCGATACACTTCACCGGAAACTCCCCAATTTTCCCAACAATGAAACCATTTTTCCCTGGCTGCTTCGTCCTTCTGATCACAAATATCATCCCACCAAAAAGCAAACAACAGTGCACTTTTTCTGCTCCACTTCTCATATATTAGCTCAGGAACTTCCCTATCTTTTAATTCATTGTCTTTTAATTCACTGGCATTTTTGTCCTCTAAAAAGCTGTGCAGACATTTTAGAAAAAATATCTCTGGCATTTTTTCATCCGGGCAAACATCTTCCAATTCTTTCAGAGTATGATCCGCAACCGAAAATGACCATGTGTCTTTATGCCTTACTAACCATCCATCTTCAAACAAGGACTGCGCAGAAAATGATAACGGTCGATCACTGTGTGCTAACTTATACTGCTCTAAAAACAAATTCAACAGATTCATTTTATAGCGTATATAATATCCCTGATACAGCTGTAACTGATCCACTATCTCACGCCATTCATTAAACACCTCTTGAAAGTCTCTAAGGGATTCCTTCTCTCTTGGAACATTCCCCTGCCGTTGTGCTTCTAGCATCCTGACAGCTTCCGTTAATCTGGTTTTATTCTCTATAATGCGATAATTCATTATATTTAATCCTCTAACAACAGCTAGTGGTAAATATTCTCCACTATTTGATAACATAGGTACTCAGCTTTCCGCTTCCCTTTTGCTCAAGTTTATCAACCTCGCAAAGCTCTTTAAGTAATCGGAATGCCTTTGTTGTTCCTGCGCCAATCAAATCTTCCACTTCTTTTCTCGTTATGCTGCCATTCTCCCTCGCATACTGAATGATGAAATTCTTCTGCTCATCCAGTGAAATATCGTTGTTCGCATTCTTTATTTTCTGTATCTCAGCTTCTTGTTCTTCATTTCGGTTCGGAAGTGTCACCCGAAAAACGCCCTTTGCAGTTTCAATCTCTGGATGGAATGAACAAACTTTATATACACGTTCAATTTTTCCAATTCCTGTACCATAACTTTCAATCAATCTCATGTGGTAGAAAACAGCCGCAAGGTTCGGATTTCTCGATTGTGAAACGCCAAGAAAAATGGATTTCAACTCCAAACCTGATACAAGACCGCCAAGAGAAACAAATTCGATTCTGTCCTCATAGACATTGACCAGATTACTTCCACTAAAAGAGTAATCACGATGGACAATGCTGTTCAGTAAAGCCTCTCTCACTGCTTCCTCCGGGTAATCTCTTCTATCCGTTCGATCCAGCCCTGAAAATGTTGCTTTCGTTTTATTGACCAAATCAATAAACTGGTATACATCTTCAAGCTGCTTTAAAATGGAGCCCTTAAATTCCTTTCTGTCTCGGAATAATTCCTTATCTGTTCTTTGAAAGAGAGCAACCTTCGTTGTTGTTTCACACTGGTCTGATAGCAGCAATGCAAGATTGGTATATAAGCCATCTTCACCAATCAGCTTAAGGGTCCGCATTTGCGATGATCCGATTTCGATAGATCTTCTCTGCATCTCTGTTTGGAAAGTATGGAACGTCAATTCTTGATTCATACTTCTGCACAGTTCAAAAGATCTGCCACTGTTTTGAAGAATCATCTCCCGGATTCCCTCTTCCGTCATTGGCTGCGTAGAACCTCCTTTTCTTACATACACTCCACTAGGCTTCAGACCTTTTTCACGAAGATAGTACGATCGATTCGTTCCTGTTGTTACATCAATTTCGATGACTTGCTTCTTTTCTATTTCAACCGTATTGACTCTAACAAATGGCATTATATCTGGTGCCAACGAATCCTTCAAAGAATTCACGATTTGGAGCATCACGCCGTCCGAATCATCAATACCCAGAACTGCTCCATCTTTTCGTACACCGACATAAACTGTACCACCCTCTGCATTTGCAAAGCCCAGCACCTCTTTTCGGATGTCAGTGACATACTCTTGCTTAAATTCGATATTCTGGTTTTCGCACGCCAACATCTTCTTCTACTCCTTCCTTTCTCGTTTCTTTCTTCTTTCTTATTGTAAGAAAGAAAAGTCAAGAGGTGTAGAAACAAATGTTATGTCGATAAAATTCATTCAAATAAGATTATTTTCCACCTTGACAATCAGCGCTATGTAAAATACTCCAGGCTTTACTTAATTCCTCTTTATTATTTTTATACCATTTCTGTACTTCCGTAGTCATTTGAGATGACCATTTGTCCTTATCCTTTCTGTATAATGTTCCATCCTCAAGTCTAAAAACAGCAGCACACCCTCTATCCTTACCAGTAACGTGAAAATGAGGTGGATGATACTCAAACTCTTTCGCACGCACCTCAACAGTATACTTTTCCGAAAGCTTCCACGTTTTTATTTCAGGTACATATTCCCAATATGAGCTATCAGAAATATTATCCAGCGGACACGTAATTTCTTCCTCTTCTTTACAAATTATAATCGGCAACTGTGGTCGCTTATATTCCGGATGAATAAAAGATACAATTTTTCCTTCATTTTCCATTGCTTTTAAAAAACAATTAGGATTTTCAAAAAATTCTCTATATGTGTCGTCAAAATCATATTTTTTAACAACAATCGGAGATTCCTGATCACTTATCCAATATGGTTTCTCAGTACACAGCTTGATCAGCTTATTTTTTAATGCTAATAATTCTGGACTTCTTTCATTTCTTTTTTGTGGAATATTAGAAACTATAATTCCATTACATATTTCTAAATTCCAAAAAGTATCTTTTCTCCAAAGTATACTTTCCTTTTCATCTTTAATCCTGTTTAATACCGGTAGGGTAAATGTTCTCAGCGTTTCAATGAATTCATCTGTATTTTTAAACTGCCCTCTCAATGAATACTCATTCAAATAGTAGTCCATACTCCTGCGTATCCCTCATTTCTTACAATCCAAGCATTTTATCCATATCAATTTCAAATTGATCAAAAAGATCATTAATATCCATTGCCTCGTTTGTTCCCATTATTTTTCCATATTCGCCAAAGACAATAGGATTGCACTGCGTTTCATATTTCTCATCCATTGCAAAAAAATTTACTGTTATCTCTTCTTGCTTTATCTTTCCCTGTGCTACGCCTACTCTTAATCCATTAAAGATATGGTCACTGTGTGATTCAATAAAAAGCTGTCTTCCCGCTTTGCTTACATGATACAAAAATTCACATAATCTGGATTGAGCCTTGGGATGTAAATGGATCTCAGGATTTTCTATAATAATAATGGAATCCTCTTCTGCCCCAAGACAGGTAATAAGAATACTAATCAAATAACTAATTCCAGATCCCACATTTACCGGCCTGCAATATAAAGCGTCTGAACTGAAATTTGCAGGATTATTGTTATATTTTACCTGCAAATAATTTGTTTTTTTTAAATCATTGATAGAAAGAGTCGTTCCCACAATATAATCAAGCCAATGATTCACCTGTCCTAACAGGCTATTAGTGACATCATTTTTTCTTACTGCCAACTTTTCATCTACGATTGCTTCCTCATTTCTAAGGAGATATGCAAACGCATACTCACCATCTATCCCAAAATCTGTTTCATCTATCATATTTTTTTTATAAATATCATCCACGCCTATTCGATGGCATGATAAATAATGAAAATAAATATCTTCTTTTGGCAAGAATGACTGCTCCGGATCCATATCTATACTCAAATTATTTAGCAATATCTCCTCAGATATGGCATCGTCCAGAAAATCTTTAATTATATATCCTTCTTTTTCCTCATTTTCAACAAATTTTATCCATCCAGGCAATTTTTTATCTTTTTCCATTATTTCTATTTCAATTGGACTATTCGGCATAGAATAATTTCTGGCTTCGCGAAATTCTCCCAGAGAAATATATTTCCCATTAAGTTCTTCTTGCGCAACTATCAATAACGCCTGCAAAAAGGTCGATTTTCCAGATGAATTCGTTCCTACAAACAAATTAAAATTTGAACATTCAATACTCAAATCCCTGATAGATTTCAATGCTCTTACCGTTACTTTACTAATCATTTCCAATTTCCTCCCACAAGTCTTCCATCATCTTGAATCTTCCATACACATTTACAGTATTATCCCTGCTATTCCCTATATAGCGTAAAAACACCTCACTGTTAATCATATTTTGCAAGCCGGCATATACCATTTCATCAGATACCTTCTTTTTATCTTTTAATATTAATGACATAAAATACAAAGTAACTTCAAAAATGTTCATATTGATTGGTTTTGACTGCTGCATTTCACGCCGAAATGCTCCTCTTCCCAAAATTCTATATGACATGTTTAAATATTCTGTTGTTAAATTCTTTAATTCCTCCAAATTATTTTCAGGAGAATTATTTAATTGTGTCAAAGTTACCTCTATCAATTCATCCAGATCACCTGTGTATTCATAAGCTTTCCCATTTTCCCACAATAAATGATTAAAAAATAAATAGAATGATAAAAATCTTGTCACAAGATATGATCCTTTCATTCTACTGTCTTTTTCATGTTTAATTCGAGTGGCTCTTTCAAATTCAGGAGATTTTGTTATATCTGTAATCATATCCAGTCCCTTTCCATGATACAGTGCATTCCTTATCTCCTGTTTATTTAATTTTGTCCCTCCTCTATTTACCCGATCAAATATATCAAACAAAATTTTATCCGGTGTAGGTGGAAGAATCACATGTGAATATACCTGATAATCCTCCAATTGCGACTGATAAATTCCCAGTTCTTCTTTTAAATCCTCAAATCTCCTTCCATTAAGAAATTTCAATATCTTTAATGATTTTAATACAAACTTATTCTCCAAAAATTCAAATAATGTAGATAATCTCTGCTTACCATCAACAACAACATATTTTGAATTATTCTGCAACTTAAAATAAAAAATCGGTAAAGGCAGTCCCATCAAAATACTTTCAATTAATTCACATTTTTGTTTATATTTCCATACCTCTTTTCTCTGAAAATCAACTTCCAGAATCAATTGCCCCTTTTTATATTTTCTGTGGAGTTCGAATATAGAAAAATCCTTCTTCGTAACTTTCACTGCTTCAAATACTGGTCTCTCATCGTTTCCCTCATATTCCAGCTGAGTTAACTCTTCCTCATTCTCAAAAAAAATCTCATCATCTATTCCCGACTCAACATATTTTAAATTATACTCTCCTGTTGTCGACATATTTGGTTCATCTCCCTTCCACAATGAAATCTTACAAGCACAAACTTATATCCTTAAAGTTTCATTCAACCATTCCAATATATTCTTACTTCCATTGTCTCTAAACCACCATCGCACATTCGCACAATTTAAATCCTTTAACTTTTCAGTGATTTTCTTTTCAACTTCTACAAATTTTGAATTTTCGTAATCTATCAAAATTGGTATTACTGTATTTCCATTATCTTTACTCTTTTGTATTTCATAAGATACATATTCTCGTTCAAATGTCTTTTCACTTATCAATAAAATGGTATATTTTGTTTTTTTAATTTCCTGATCAACCCAATTTTTTATAGCTTCTGGATCATTTCTTTCCATTGTTTTCTCTTGTACTATTGTAAATAAATTCGTTTTATCATTATTAATCTTTTCTGTAATTTCTTTAGCAATTTTATTATCCGGTTCATAATAATAGCTCAAAAATACCTTTATACCTGAAAGGGCAAAACCAGAATATATTTTTTCTCTTAATTCATTTTCCTTTTTTTGTTTATTTCTGATTAAAAGTTGAACAATTTCATTAACTAAAGCGTCTATCCCTTTCTCCCTTTCCATAAAAATCATCTCGTCTATATTATTCTCTAACTTTAATTTTTCATATATTTCTTTTGAATTCCAGCCTGTATTTCTTACAGGAATAATATATTTCCCCGCCTCTTTAGCAATCTTATACTCCTGAAATGTACCTGCCTTTTGATCACCATGTCCAAATACTATAATTAAACAACTACACTGATTAATCATTTTCTTTCGAAGCTCATTTTTGGTTACTAAATCCTCAATTCCTAAAAGACTGCTAATGTGAATTTCATCATTTATAATCCTTGCATTGCTATTTTTATTTTTTTTACTTAACAAAACTCCAGATAATATGTAATTTCCAACTCCTGCTCCAAATCCAGTATATATAGAAAAATTATTATCAATCAACTTTTTTCCTAGCAATGTAAGAAAGCTTTCTGGTGCCTTTAAGCTTAAATCTTTATTTTGTTCTAAATCAAACTCCCCATAATCTGATAAATTCTCAGGATCTATTGCACCCGAAATGAATACATTATTTGTAATATATTTATTATACAAATATTCTAACATCAATGTAATTTCATCATAATCATTTACAAGTATAGTCAATATACCATATTGTGCCATATCATTAATTCTAAGTTCCTGATAATTTTTATCTTCAATATATTTTTTTATGTTCAGTTCCGTAAGTTTATTTTCCTTGTTTAAATAATCCGTCAACTGTATTTTTCTCATGAAACAATAATGTGTTTGAGGTGCTTTTCCATGCAAAGACTGCTTCGCAATGCTCAAAATTCTTTCCATATTAGGATCATTAAAACTAAATCCTATAAAAAGAAATGTTTTTCGTATTAACTCTACAGATAATAATTTTGTAAAAACTCCTCTTGTCAGATCATAATTCTGATAATCTTCTCTTGCTAAAACTACATCATCTGGAGATTCTTTATCTCCATGCATCTTATATAAAGTTACTTCTCTACCCGTTTTATGATATTTAAAATCTTCTTGTTTTATCAATACCTGTACTGTTTTACCTTGTTTTTTAACAGATTGCTCTATAATATCATCATAATTTGTTGTCCAATATTCAGAAATTGGCATCTTAGCAAGCCAGTTCGCATTTTCATTATTTTTAGGTACTTTATCAAATTCACTAAAAACCAATGAATTTAACCCCTGACGTTCATACTTATTTTTATAATATTGAGCAATTTCCGTCAAATCTATGTTTGTATTCAAACGTAATTGTTTGCTAATTGGTTCTAATAATTTTTTCCAATCTACATAACCCGATGCAACAGATAATCCTGCTCCTGCGAAAACACAAACATCCCCTAATTTCATTTGTTTAGAAATTTGATCTAAATACATTACGTTTCGCTCTATTATTGCATTTAAATCGTCCTCTTCTATTATTTCCCTATATCCCATTATATTTCATATCCTTCTCACATTTTAAGTCCAAACATTTCCCTTTTTCACTGGAAATACGACAAAACTTCTTCACAAAACATTCGACCTGCTTACCCTCAAAGCCCTTCCGCTTCCCTTTTGCTCAAGTTTATCAACCTTGCAAAGCTCTTTAAGCAATCGGAATGCCTTTGTTGTTCCTGCGCCAATCAAGTCTTCGACTTCTTTTCTCGTTATGCTGCCATTCTCCCTCGCATACTGAATGATGAGATTCTTCTGCTCATCCAGTGAAATTTCTTTCTCATTGTAAGTAAGAAAGAAAAGTCAAGAGGTGTAGAAACAAATGTTTTGTCGATAAAATTCATAAATTCATTCAAACAAAGGTGAATTATTTTAGGAATTTCACAATTTTCATCTGATTTAAAATCATATCTTTAATTGAATCATTCAAATATGTCGGATTTAGCTTTCTCTTTGCATATGCCAAATAAGTATCTTTTCATTTTTATTTATCTTCATATGTATTTATTCCGTATATCTGATAGAATTCATGATAACTTTGTTTCAATGTTCCATACCTTCCAGATGTACGAATTCCATATATTTCTTCTACACTATATGGCAATGCTGGCAGTGCTTCTCTTGTAACTATCACATAATAATTATCTGTTTTTTGAATTATATCTGCAAAACCTACTGTCCTTATGAATTCATTTCCCTCATCAATAAATACAATTCCATCTGATATTCCTGATAACTGCTCTTTCCATAAACTTCCTTCAACCACATAACATTTTTTATCACATATCAGTTCTACAGGTGTACCAGATGGATTATTTACAAAATCCCGAATCATATCCACAAGCGTAGTTTTTCCAGTTGCACTATCGCCTTGGATAATCGTCAGATTTCTTCGAAGTTCAAATTCATACTTTAACCGCTTGGTCGATACAACGACTTTATGTTTCCCTTTCATCGCATTCTCCTATCATCAAACAAATTCACCTGCAATTGACACTAGTTCTTCCATGGTGTGTACAATCTGATTGGTGTTAAGGATACGAATATCAAATTCTTCTTCAAACTTCATCAAATGACGTAAGTTGATTGTTCTATCTTCATTTTCTGCAATTTTCAATAACCATTTTGCGCAATTGTCTCCGCATGTCGATGCATTAAAAATCTTATTTTTCTCAAACTTCACCAAAATTAATGTTTTAACACCACCAGATAATCCTGTTGGTGGAATTTTCCCTAAAATTGGACTGTCAATTACTCCACTATCCAGAACAGTCGATTGATCTACGTCTCTTACCATTTCTCTTACAAACGAATCTGTAATCCAGCTATCTTCATAATCATACTTGAAATATGCTGCCGTATTATAAACTGCTTCTTTCATATCACCATAAAATATATTCAGCATATAATTTTCCCTTCCTTTTGGAGTAAATCACTGTCATTTCATTATAGCATTGCGCCTTTCCCTTATCAATCCTTTCTTCTCCTGCCCTTCTGAACAATTGTTTTCCCCATAAACAACTCGCACCACAGCCGTGGCTGTGGTGCATTCCTGATTTTTCAATCATTTCGCTATGTCTGTGTATATTATACCGGTTCGAAGAAGGTGTCCGGATGTCCTGGATCAAAGATCTCGTTGCATGTCATGACGGTTACCAGATCTTCTGTCTCTGATAAGTTGATGATGTTATGGGTCCATCCCGGTATCATATAGATGGCTTCTATTTTCTCTCCGGAAACTTCAAATTCTACGGTTTCTCCTGTGTTAATGTTACGTTCCTGGATAAGTCCATGGCCGTGTACCACGATGAACTGTTCCCATTTGCTGTTGTGCCAGTGCTGTCCTTTCGTGATCCCCGGTTTGCTGATGTTGATGCTGACCTGTCCGCAGTCTACGGTATGGACCAGCTCTGTAAAAGAGCCGCGAACGTCGCAGTTCATTTTCATGGCGTATTTAAATTTGTCTGTTGGTAAATATGTTAAGTAAAGGCTGAAAAGCTTCTTTGCAAAGGAGCCGTCCGGGCACTTTGGCATCATTAAGGAAACCGGCTGGGCTTTGAATTTTTCTAATAAGTCTACGATCTCACCTAATGTGGCTTTGTGTGTGACTGGTACACAGCAGTAACGGCCGTTCTCAGCCAATACCGTCTCTACGCCATGGAATTCACAGTGCTGCTCTTTTCCTTCCAGAAGGTCAAACATGCCCTCTACAAGGTCATCAATATAAAGGACTTCCAGCTCTGTGCTTCTGTCGTTTACTGTAAACTCTTCATCATTTGCAACCGCCCAGCAGAAGGTTGAGATCGCGGAATTGTATTTCGGACGGCTGTGTCCCATTAGGTTTACAAATCGGTACACATATACAGGAGCGCCTGTTTCTTCTCCATATGTGAAGAACAACTCTTCCCCTGCCTTTTTGCTCCGTCCGTATTCGCTGTTTCCGAAGCGTCCTGCCAATGTTGCCTGGACGGAAGAAGAAAGCATGATTCCCGCTTTGTTATTGTGTTTCTTTAATGTATCAAGAAGCTGGGACGCAAAGCCAAAATTCCCTTTCATGAAATCTTCCGGTTTTTCCGGACGGTTGACCCCTGCAAGATTAAATACGAAATCTGCTTTTTCACAATATGCGTCTAATTCCTCGTCTGTATTGTTCAGGTCATATTCGTAGATCTCATTGATCTCAATGTTTCGGGTTCTGTTTTTTCCATCCCGGATATTCTTTAAATTATTTACAAGTGCGGTGCCTACCATTCCTTTCGCACCGGTAACCAGTATGTTCATAATCTCACTACCCCTATCGTATTTACTGTTCTTTTCTCCAGACCATCTTGTTGACTACATTTACATATCCCTGGATGATGCGGACAACCTTCATGGACACG
The DNA here is from genome assembly GCA_934394545.1 of uncultured Blautia sp. Lineage (GTDB taxonomy): Bacteria > Bacillota > Clostridia > Lachnospirales > Lachnospiraceae > Blautia_A. The sequence continues at coordinate 67,944 of CAKRRG010000001.1, read as the reverse complement.
GTTTCATCCACATAATCCGGGCACGGTTTGCCAAGCACTCCCTTCTGCTTCATCTCGATTGCCATATCGGTAGCGTTCAGAAGCTCTTTGGTTGTGATGCCGGCCAGGATAAAATCTCCCGCTTCCAAGGCTTCCGGTCTTTCTGTGGATGTACGGATACAGACAGCCGCAATGGGATGACCAATGGAAAGATAGAAGGAGCTCTCCTCCGGCAGGGTACCGGAATCCGATACGATCGCCAGTGCATTCATCTGGAGCTTGTTATAATCATTGAAGCCAAGCGGCTCATTCACCCTGACTCTTGGATCAAGCTGGAACCCGCTCTTCTCTAATCTGTTCTTACTTCTCGGATGGCAGGAATAAAGGATCGGCATATCATACTTCTCTGCAAGTGCATTGATCGCAGTGAAAAGGCTTAAGAAGTTCTTCTCCGAATCAATGTTCTCCTCACGGTGTGCGGAAAGCAGAATATATTCAACACAACAATCAAAATATTCTCTGCATCGTTTGATCACCGCAGCAAGACGAATAATCTCCGGACGTGTTCCGCAGCCAATCATTACCTTTGTACGGCCATCATTTTTCCATTTAAAATTATGTTCTATCGTTCCAAAATTTCTCCTATCAATACCTCTTATTTCATTCGTAACTGAAGCCTCAATCAGCTTCTAAACAACAACAAATTTTTAATATGTATTTGTTTACATAGTTTCAATACATTTTCCCGATCCATTCTTTTTATTTTTTCTTTAAACAAGTCAACAATGTAATTGGAATATTGTCTGTTTTCTACATATTTTCCATCCGCTTCTACAACATCTTCCACAAACTCTGATAGTGCCTTCGTCTTAAAACCAGCATCATTCAGTCGGAACTGATTGATATGATGTTCTATATAATTTATATCCTCATCTGTATATGAATACTTTTTACTTGGCACAAACTCCGCATTATATACATCATATTGTATCCGATATTCTTGATCCGAAGCGTCTCCCTTTACCCCCAATGGCTGTAAAATAATTTTTGATTTTTCACAATATTGGCTTTTCAACTTTTTATAACTTTCACATTCAAATATGCATGTCCTTCCATCACACTGTACTTCTGCCAAAAACTCCTTTTTAGCCTCTTCTAATTCTTCAAGCCTTTTCTTTTCTCCTACACGTTTCAATGACATATTGCAATTCGGACATGCTATGGCTATGTTAGGAACACATTCTGTTAAATGTTCCTTATCAAGATTCTTCTCTATACTATGCTCTAAATGTCCTATATCAACCCGGTCATTTTTTAAAAGCGAATAACAATACATACAATGGTTCTTGCTAGTTTTCCTTAAAAGGGCTTCCAAGTTTTTTCCGGGCTTTTTCGTATAACCGTAATTTTCTTTATCATCATATTCAGGCAAAAAACTCGGAATGTCCAGTAACCAGTTTTCTTCTATCAAACTTGCCACTCCTCTATCTGCTTAACAATCAACTTTTGTGCTTTTGTTAGTTCCTGCTCTTTTATTTCTCGTAATTCTGCTTCGTCTTCTAAATTCCAAATTCCCGACATTTTATTATTAAAAAGCCTTCTTAGGATAGCATCTCGCTTTTTTTTATCATTTTTTTCCTTTTTTTCAAAAAAAATGCTAAAAATATCATATACCTGCGAAACACTCGAAAAATCCCCTGCATCTAATATCTCAAAATCTTCTCCATATAATAAAATCAAATTCGTATCTTCTGCATTTGCAATTAAATCTGCTGAATGTGTTGTAACAATAAAATGCAATTGCGGAAACTTTTCTTTTAAAAATGTAAGAACTCTCCCACTATTTTTTACTGATAAAAACTCATCTACTTCATCTATAACAATCGTCCCGCTTGATTTTGTATCCCAAAAATACAATATCTCTATAAAAATACGTATCAATGCTTGATAGCCACTAGACAAATCGACCCTAACTTCATTAATATATGCATTCCATCCCACTTCTCCCTGACATATCGAAAAAGAAATATCAAGAAACTCGTCCATCAATGCTTTAATTTGTGAACTGTAATTGACATAAAAATCTTCTATTGCTCTAGGAGTTCCGCCATAATAAAATGTATCTTTATAGTTAAATGTATCCTCGTCCAAACGTTGTTTATTGATTTCTTTGGAATAATTTATCTTCTGAACCGGATCCGGTGTAATCTGTTCAATATCGAAATATCGATTTACTGCATCTATAAAATAAAACTTTTCTTCCTCATCATTTTGTATTAATCGTTTTAACACATCTGACTTACCACTGGAATTATCTCCAATTATAATCGTATCTTTGTATTCCAAATTTCCACTGATAATGCTATTGCACACTCTATCCAACATCGTATGATAAGATTTCATATATTCGTTTCCACCTCTTATTCATATTGGTTATTGAAACAGTTCCGCCCTGCTGTGTTTCTTTTATTTTTTTATCACAATCTATTTTGCAACAAATTTTATCTGTAAATTTATCTATCCCTATTCCCGTTTTTTCCCATACTACAAACAGTCCTTCCAGTAAAAATGTTTTTGAAAAATACTTTTTTGAAATATTCAACAAATCAATAAACGTATTCAAGCTTCTTTGGTACTTTTCAACTGTTTCTGTATCAAAACCATATGCTTCTTCCGCGAAATGATCAATTAGCTTATTAACTGAATTTTTGTAATCATTTACCTTAAAATCAGTACCATCATATTCCACGTATTTTTTCATAGCACAAAAGCGATATAAAAACTCTATATCTTTACATTCCTCATCAATTCTTCCATATAATTCTCTCCACTTTATGTTTTGCTTATTCAGATTATTAACCATTCGACTAAATGCGCACGGATAAATTCCATTTCGTAATTCCTGAGTTGATAATCTTGTTCCACCATTATTTAAATTAGTAAATATTTTATGTAATATCACATCTCTTTTTTCAACTTCTGATATCTTAATCTCGATTACTGATATGGTTCTATAATCAACCTTTCTCTTAAGCGTAATCGGAAGTGCATCATAGCTAATGTCATATTTTTCTCCATTTAATGTCATAAAAAACTGTGTAGGCACGATGTTATGATATTTTTCTTCTAATATTTCTTCGAAATTTTTTTTCTCATCTACATTTAAGTCACTGTAATCAAATACCGATTCCTTTGAACTTTTAAAAAATTTACCTCTGAAATAAAAATAAAGACTCATCACTCTTTGTTGCCCATCCAAGATTTCTAATTGTCCTGCTTCATTTCGGAATGTATAAATTGGGGGAATTGGAAAATCACGAATCAAAGAAATTGCCAATTCTTCAACCTGTTCTTTGCTCCAACGATATTTTCTCTGGTATTCCGGAATCACAAAAAGATTTTCATGTACTCCCTCTACCAATGCCTTAAAACCCATATCCGTTTTGTACTGTTGAATACTAATTTGATTATAAATCGCTAACAGTGATTCTGCCATACTCGTTTTTCTTCCCTTTCCTTAAATATCCACTTCAAAAATGAGGATGCAATTCTGGGAACTACATCCTCGTTTTACTACACGATTATCATATCAACACGATTAAGCCATTTTGTCAGAAATTATGTGAACTATATTCCCAAAATTAATCTTTAATCAAGTACCTATACTTTAACATATTTTTAGCGATACATCAATCAATACTCTTTAACAATACTTTTGTTCCCGAATTCCCATCAATACAACTACACTCTTGTAGCTCGTTCTATGATTTCTCCTGCCTCGATCTTCTCACAACGCGAAATACGATTCTCGCCTTTCACAATGCAACGCACGCATAAATGTACTCCATCTTCTACAATATCTGATAGAATTCATGATAACTTTGTTTCAATGTTCCATACCTTCCAGATGTACGAATTCCATATATTTCTTCTACACTATATGGCAATGCTGGCAGTGCTTCTCTTGTAACTATCACATAATAATTATCTGTTTTTTGAATTATATCTGCAAAACCTACTGTCCTTATGAATTCATTTCCCTCATCAATAAATACAATTCCATCTGATATTCCTGATAACTGCTCTTTCCATAAACTTCCTTCAACCACATAACATTTTTTATCACATATCAGTTCTACAGGTGTACCAGATGGATTATTTACAAAATCCCGAATCATATCCACAAGCGTAGTTTTTCCAGTTGCACTATCGCCTTGGATAATCGTCAGATTTCTTCGAAGTTCAAATTCATACTTTAACCGCTTGGTCGATACAACGACTTTATGTTTCCCTTTCATCGCATTCTCCTATCATCAAACAAATTCACCTGCAATTGACACTAGTTCTTCCATGGTGTGTACAATCTGATTGGTGTTAAGGATACGAATATCAAATTCTTCTTCAAACTTCATCAAATGACGTAAGTTGATTGTTCTATCTTCATTTTCTGCAATTTTCAATAACCATTTTGCGCAATTGTCTCCGCATGTCGATGCATTAAAAATCTTATTTTTCTCAAACTTCACCAAAATTAATGTTTTAACACCACCAGATAATCCTGTTGGTGGAATTTTCCCTAAAATTGGACTGTCAATTACTCCACTATCCAGAACAGTCGATTGATCTACGTCTCTTACCATTTCTCTTACAAACGAATCTGTAATCCAGCTATCTTCATAATCATACTTGAAATATGCTGCCGTATTATAAACTGCTTCTTTCATATCACCATAAAATATATTCAGCATATAATTTTCCCTTCCTTTTGGAGTAAATCACTGTCATTTCAAGTGCCAAAACTGGATAAGTTTCTCATATGTAATACTCTCCTTCGTCATCTATTCTTAATTAGCCCAGTGTCACTTTAGCACCTTTTATATGTAGCAGCCGTTCTTGTTGCTTTCGCTCCAAAATTTTCTGGATAACTTTTGTTTTCTATTTTTCCATTTTGCCGTATCATTATCTTCTGCCACTACTTCAATTCGAAACGTATTATACGGCATTTTATCAATATTCGATCCAAAACTAATCTTAACATCTCCAACCGTCATTGGAACAAACATTTCTCCTTCTGTTTTCATCTTTGCCAGGGCATTCTGCTGAATTTTAATAACCTGCACTCGTGTATTTTTATCAGGAATACATCTTATAGCTAATGCCATTTTTTCATATAACCTATTTGTATTTACCCACACAGTTTCCTTATCATCTATATCTTTTGACACTATCTCTGGTAATATTGGCATCCATTTCTTATTTGACATTTACATCACTCCCATTTTTGTTGTAATCTTCCCTTTACAAATCTTTCCATATTTATTGGCATACACGTTTTAAACTCTTTAAAACAATCTGTTATAATCTGACCTATTTCTAAATAGTCAAGAATGTAAAGCATATTACTATTCTTTTTAGCATATACAGTAATGCCAAAAGTAATCCACGGACGCTGCTTCATAATTTTATCCGTTTGTACATCATATAACACATAATCATTTCCTATAAAATCAGGTATATAAGTCATAAAGTCTATCCATTTGTAGGTATCTTCTTCCTTTTGATCATTAATATTATAACTTTCACAACAGTATGTCTGATTAACAGATGCAACCAACGAATGTTTTGCCTTATACGCTTCTTCCAATAATTCTCCCCATTTTTGATTTCTCATTTGGTAACTCGACCAGGTTAAAGAATCTCCTAAACATAGTGATTCATACTCATCTGTTTCAATGTTATATCCTCTAAAATGAACCCTTGCAGTATGTGCTAATGGCTCTTCATCCTTTTTTTCTGATGAAAGCATCTCTATTTTCTCTAAATTTTCCTCTAAAAGCTTACTCAAACTTGAGCATATATTCTGCATATATGAAAACAAACACTTATCTACAATTTCTGAATGTTCTTCTAAAAAATTTCGTGCATTCTCGTTTAAATCCATTCCTCTAAAAAAACATTCGTCCAACATTTCCCAAATGTCCTCAATTTTTTCTATGTTTTCTTCATATATATTGATTCGATCAGGATCTTTTTCAGCATCTAATTTTTCCTGTTCATGCCACATGTATCCTATAATCTGATCCAAAACATCCTTCTTAACCCTATTTTGTGATACATACATCTGTTTTCTAAATCTACCTACCATTGGTGTATATACCTGAATCAACGATAATGCTTTTTCAGTTATATAATAAGATTTTGGCGATCGCCCTTTTACTACTCCTAAATTAAAATATGCCTGTGTTTTATTACTGTCTATCGGCATGACAATTTTATTATTAGCCTTATCCCGTTTCTTTGTGTATATTCTGAAATCCGGTTCAAATGAACTATTATCATCACTGCTTCTTACATATACATCAATAGAATTAATATCCAGATTAAATGTGTAGCTTGAATATGTATGAGCATATGGATGCTGCATATCCTCTTCTTCATCCGGCCAGCCAATTCCAGATACAAGTGTAGTCAAAGAATGTCTTGTGCTCTGCCAGTTAATAATATCTCTGTTATGTATATGTCCACTGATATAAATATTACAGTTCAATGAAAAATTCGATAAAATATTGGTCTGCAGTAAAGTTTCTTCTTCCCCTGTCAGCCAGTTCAATGGATGATGTGCCACTGCTATCACCAAATCATATCCTGACTTTCCCATTTTTTCCTTATATTCTTCTTTGATCTCATTTAATTGAAATTTTCCAAACTTCAAATTCCGCTCATCAGTATCACCCAGACAACTCCATGCCGTATTAAACGCCATAAAACATATTCTTTTGTCATTAATTTCCGTAACAAAAGCCCCATATGTATTCGCTTTTACTTTTTTCTCAACTTTTGTTTTATCCACAAAAATCTCATATATCTTCTTGACCATATCCTGATAATCTGCAAAACTTACCATTATGTACTTCCAGTAGTCTTTGTAAAATTTATCAGCTACATCACCTTCAAATTTATATTCCTGGATTATCTTGGCATCAATAGAATTCCTGACTTTATCGTGATTGCCCGGTACAATATAAATATCCTTAACTTTTTCTTTGAGAACGTTTTTTAACTGCTTAAAAAAGGCAATTGCATTTTCCTTATAATCGTAATTTCCCTTGTGTACTATATCTCCCGTTACAACAACAATAATATTGTCTACCAACTCCATTTCCTGTTTAATATCAATCAGTAGATTATCCATCAAAGTTGATAATCTTTCACCCTTCTGATTGATATGCAAATCTGATAAATGAAGAATTGTAAAATCATTCATTCGACCACCCGCTTTATCGTCTATTAATATTTACTTTTTTATCTATTCTCCAAATCCTATCCTCTGATTATCTGTAAGTCTCGCAAGAAAATCTGATACTTTTGAATCACTGTATTCTCTTAATTTTGTTTAGGTGGAACTTTTTCTGGAAGTTCTCATATTACACTTGCTGTGCCACCATATTCTTTTTTTACAGTCAAATCACTTAAATTGTATTCTAAATGAATAACTCCTATTCCATATTTTTCACGTTCTATATCTGATGTACACACAACTTCTTCTGTTACTTTTTTATAATTTTGTAAAACCTCCATTACTGGTAAATTATTACTTTTAAAAACTGAAGTAGTTGCGTATTCTGATTTCTCCCCTTCCAGTGAATTTAAAAATTCAATCATATTAGAAGATCCAGCACTTCCATGATGTGGTATCTTTATATAATTGTAGATTCTAGGAATATTCTCTTCTTCTGCTCTACTATTTAATAGTTCTATAGTGGCATGATCCATATCTCCCGCAAACATAAAATTAATATAGCCTGAATTTAAAAGTACTTTTACAATACACGCTATCCCAATTTGATTTACATTATTAGCCTTATTTAGCCCTTGCATTCCTCCTAAATTTTGAAAAGGCGCAATACATAAAACTTCCATTTCTTTTATAATATTCTTTCCATTGAATTCTATTCTGTCCATCTTCTCTGGGAAATGACATAATGGATTTATTTCTCGTCTATTAGCAGCACTCTTTCCTTTATTCAATGAATATAAGTACCAAATAACTGCTTGACATTTTTCTGAATATTGTTCAATGTCTGTAAAAACATTTGCCGTACATATTTTTGTTGATTTATTACTATATTTTTTTATTATACGTTCCATTCCTATAGAGTGATCATCATGAGGATGTGTCCATATTATAAGATTTACCTTTCCTTCCAACTTCCATTCTCTTAATATTCTGTCAGTTTCATTGCTATTTTCTTCATAGCAATCAATTACTAACGAATACAAAACATTTCCAGCTGATGTGTGTAATATAAAAAGACTACTTTCTCCTTCTGAAGTATATCCAATATGATAAATTGAAATATGAACTTCTTCCGTTTTATTTAATGTAATCATAATTATTTTTCCTTAAATCTCACTATATTATTTACATCAAAAACATTATCTCTTTTTATTCTTGGATATGTTGCTACTCGTTGGTTTTCTGCATGAAATTCTACCTTTGCTCTACACCCCTTCATCGACGAAACACTTCTGGCTTTTACAAGTCCTTTTGTTTTTACACTCTTACTCATTTACATTCACCCCACCTATTACTTTATCTGTTTTTCCACTAATCAAATCATTTGCAAATCCTTCTGTAATATGACTTATAAACAATTTAAAAGAAATATCATTCAACTCTTTTATTATATCTTCAACATTTATTGATTCCTCAAAAGTATCACATGAAACAAAAGTATCCATTTTCCCCTCATAAATTTCTTCTCCACATGAGGTACGCCCTTTGATAACTGATTTCACTATGCTCACATTATATTTTCCATACTTAAACTTATTACAAATAGATGTTGATTCTGGTTGAACACTTTTTTCATTTCTCTGAATTAAATAACTTGCATCTGCAAACATTTCTTTATTATAACATTGGTATAAACGATATAATGATTTACAGTATATACTATCTCTTTTTATCAGATATAAGCCTTCAACTTCAAAATATTCTTCTTCCTTAAACACGTCTATTAGCTGAGCCATAAGAGAAATATTGTCATTCAACTTATGAGTCATCTCATAATTTAATGTAACAGAAAGAAATAATTTACTTATAGTGATTATTTCTGTTTCATCTTTTGAATAATATCTTATAACGCTCTCCGTATCATGGTATCTTTTTAAAGAGGCTGCTGAAATGTAATTTCTATCTCCATAAGCTGATAATTCATCATCCGAAAATTCGCCTTCTCGTCTACTATAACGATCTGGTGACAAAATTTGCTTTACCTTTTCTTGAGCTTTTTCTATTTCTAATCTGGTAATTCCATGAAAATCTATAAGTAATTCAATTTTATCATATATATTTGCCTTGATATCATCAGGTAAAATATCTTGTTTTTTCTTTTTAGAAATTTCCATTTTTCTTCCTCCAGATTCTTTTTCTAATAATATTATAACAAACTTCTATACAATACACACTACATTTATTTTACCCCTTCACTGTCATTTCATTATAGCATTGCGCCTTTCCCTTATCAATCCTTTCTTCTCCTGCCCCTCTGAACAATTGTTTCTCCCCATAAACAACTCGCACCACAGCCGCAGCTGTGGTGCATTCCTGGTTTTTCAATCATTTCCCTATGTCTCGATATCTCATTATTCTAATTAAAAAAATCACCAACATTCAGATACTCTTTTGCGCTCCTGCAAATCTCTTCTTCCATTTTTTCAGCAGCAGCTTTATTTTCTGCAGTGACAGATATATATATCTTAAGTTTCGGCTCTGTTCCGGACGGGCGAATCACAATGGAACAATTATCTTCCAGTACAAATTTCAATACATCAGATTTTGGCAAGCCGTCCAATCCTGCTGCATAATCTGACAATTTAAATACTTTTTTATTACCAAATTTCTCAATACCACTACGAAATAGCTTCATAATCTTCTGCATTTTAACAAGTCCAGCACTACCATCAAATTCATAACTGTGCAGGGTATTCAGACAGTATCCATACATCCTGTACAATTCATCCAGTTTATCCAGAAGACTGATTCCTTTTGTAGCATAGTAACTGAACATCTCACAAATCATGCAGGCGCCATTCACACCATCTTTATCGCGAACATAGGATCCGGTCAGATAACCATAGCTTTCCTCAAAACCAAAGACATAACTGTCAGTTTTATTTTGCTGTTCCAGCTTACCAATCTGTTCACCAATAAACTTAAAGCCTGTCAGAACATTGATTGTACGTAACCCGTAATGCTCTGCGATCTGCTCAGCCATATCCATCGTTACAATGGTTTTTACCATAACCGGATCCACAGGCATTTTATTGTGTTTCTGGCGCTGACTGCAAATATAATCCAACAATAACAGCCCCGTCTGATTACCCGTCAGCAATTCATATTCTCCTGCGTGATTCTTAACCGCAATCCCCACACGGTCGCAGTCCGGGTCTGTCGCCAACATCAGATCTGCATTGCACCTTTTTGCATATTCTATTCCCAGTGTCATTGCTTCCTCAATTTCCGGATTCGGATACGGACAGGTCGGAAACCTTCCGTCAGGCTGCTCCTGCTCTTTCACTACCGTAATATTCGTATATCCCATCTCTTTCAAAGTACGGGTAACAGGTTTTAAGCCAGTTCCATTCAATGGACTATATACGATTGCAATATTCTTATCAACTTCCTCACCAAATAGAACTGACTGGCCTTTCACCTGTTCTACAAACGCTGTGTAGACTTCATCCTTAATATACTGAATACTACCATTTGCAATTCCTGTTTGAAAATCACTGTATCTGACATCCGCAAAAATATCCAGTTTCTCAATCTCTTTCAGGATTTTGTCTGCTGCCTCCACAGTGATCTGGCAGCCATCCGGACCATAAACTTTATAACCATTGTATTTGGAAGGATTATGAGATGCTGTGATCATTACACCGGCAGACGTATGCAAATACCTCGTTGCGAAAGAAACTGTTGGAACCGGCATAAGAACCGGCCAGATATTGACCTCGACACCATTCGCTGCAAACACTCTGGCAGCAGTTTTAGCAAACAACTCACTCTTAATACGGCTGTCATAACCAATTGCCACAGATGGTTTTTCAAAATTATTCTTCAGATAATCAGCCAGCCCCTGCGAAGCCTTTGCTATAGTGTAAATATTTATACGGTTTGTACCGGCACCGATCACACCACGCAGTCCACCGGTACCAAAAGCAAGATCTCGATAAAAAGCATCTTCCATCTTTGCATCATCCATCGTTTTCAGTTCTTCAATAATATCCTCATCCATCGTCGCCTGTTTAAGCCAACGCTCATATTCTTTCCTATAGTCCATTTCCATATCCTCATTCATGATAATTCCGTTATCCTCTTACATCAAGAAACTGTGCCTGTCCACTAATGGTAAGTATTTCAGAATCCGCCGGGACAAAGATACAGTCCCCTTTATAAAACTCAATGCTTCCATCCTCATAGGAGATCGTACCACAACCATTAACACACAGAAGCACACGAAAAGCAATTTCATCTGCGCGATAATGAACTTTCTGACGGCACTCAGTATTTACAAGCATTCGATATACTTCAAAATATTTACACCGTGTCAGTAACTCGGAAGCAACTCCCTGACGGTATTTCAGTACTCGAAGCGGCTGCCGGGGCTCTATACTGCTTTTCAGATTGGCTGCCTCCAGAGCTTTGTCAATGTGAAGTTCCCGCTTCCTTCCATCTTTTCCTGCGCGGTCATAATCATACAGTCGATACGTTAAATTAGAACTCTCCTGAATTTCTGCTACCAGAGTACCTGCTCCAATTGCATGAATCGTTCCGGCCTCAATAAAAAACAGATCATTTTTTCGAACTGAAATCTGCTGCAGATAATTCATAACCGTACCATTAGCAATCGCTTTCTGCAGCTCTGCTTTGGAGCTGTCACGCTTCAAACCATATACCAGCTTTGCAGTTTTACTTGCATCCAGCACATACCACATCTCCGTTTTACCTAACTGTCCGTTCTCATGTTTCCTTGCATATTCATCTGATGGATGCACCTGAACAGAAAGATCCTTTTTTGCATCAATAAATTTAATCAGGATTGGAAGATTCTTCTTTCCTTTGTGACGTTCTCCCAAATACTCCGGATGCTTTTGCAATACTTCTGCCAGCTTCATACCATCAAACGCGCCGCCAACCACATAACTCGGACCATCCGGGTGCGTAGAACATTCCCAGGTTTCTGCCACAGGGGACAAATCGATTCCCTTTTCAAATTCATCATTCAGTCTGCTTCCGCCCCAGAGATAGTCCTTTCCGGACGGTCTGAGTAAAAGAGGCATATTACTGTCATTCATAGAAAGCTCCTTCGTTTCTTAATATTCAAGCTCATATTTCTGCTTATCATGAACATTGATGTCCTCACCTAGCTGTACCTCAATCAATTTCAATTCGGTTTCCGCAATAACCGTATGGCGGCATCCGGCGGACATTGTAATCACATCCCCCACTTTAACACTCTGCTCCATACCATCCACAATGGTCTTTCCCTTACCGGAGATAACAACCCAAACCTCATCTCGGTTCTTATGACTATGATAGTTCATCTTATGCCCCGGATTTAATGTTACTTTAATAGTAATTGATTCACTGTCTATATCAATAATCTTAAAACTTCCCCAAGACTTCTCTGCAAACATCACACGATGATCCAGCGTATCCACAAACGGTTTAATATAGGAACTCTGTTCTTTATCAGATACAAGGATTCCCTCCGGTGACGCAGAAACAACCACATCACTCAGCCCCATGCAAAGAATCGGAATGTCCAATTCATTGACAACGTGGACATTTTCACAATTCTCATTAAACAGAGCCTCACCAACTGCACAACTGTCCATTGCCTCCGTCAGCGTATTCCACGTACCCAGATCCTTCCATGTACCTGCAAAACGCATCACTTCAATCTCCGACTCATGCTCAACAACAGCATAGTCAAAACTGATTTTATTTAACGTCTCATATTTACTGAACAGATCATCGTAATCCACAAAATCAATCAACTCATGAGCACGATCTAATACATATCCCAGCCTGAAAGCAAACACACCGCCATTCCACAATGCACCCTCTTCGATATATTCCTTTGCCACTTCCTTTGTGGGTTTTTCCTTGAATACCGAAACCCTGCTTACTGCTTCCTTGCCAAGCGGAATGATGTATCCATATTTCTCACTCGGATATGTGGGTTCAATCCCCATCAGAACAAGATTCGAAGCGCTTTTCTGTGCTCTCTCTCCCAACGCCTTCAATGCCTCAAAATAATCATCCTCCACATAAGGATCAACCGGGCAGACAACCACAGATTCCTCCTCCCCAACTCTCTGCACATCCTTTAGATAAGCTGCTGCAAGTGCAATTGCCGGAAAGGTGTCACGACGGCATGGCTCCACACTAATCCCCACATCCTCCCCAAGCTGGTTATGGATTGCAGCAACCTGTGACTTGGAAGTTGCGATTGTAACCGTCGCATCTGTATCAATTGTCTTGATCTGCCGATACACACGCTGCACCATAGATTCCAGTGAGCCATCTTCCTCATGAAAAATCTTAATAAACTGCTTGGAACGGATATCATTGGAAAGTGGCCAGAGACGCTGCCCGGAACCACCAGATAATAAAACTATATTCATAATAAAACTCCTCCATTTAGTAACGCCAGATGATGTATGAAAATAAGAAGCCGCATCTATATCTCTACAAATGCGGCAAACTACAGCTTATCGTTCTGCGCGCATCGGATTATGCAGAAAATCCTCATAAGACATACGCAGTCCGTCTTCTAACTCTGTCTTGTAAGTCCATCCAAGTTTCGTTGCCTTCGAAACATCCAGCAACTTACGTGGTGTTCCATTTGGTTTGGATGTATCCCATTCAATCGCACCGGTATAACCGACAACTTTTGCCACCAGTTCCGTCAGTTCCCGAATAGTCAGCTCCTTACCAGTACCGGCATTGACTGTTTCATTGCCAGAATAATGGTTCATCAGGAACACACACAAATTTGCAAGATCATCCACATACAGGAACTCACGCAGTGGAGAACCATCCCCCCAGCAGACAACGCTTTCTAAACCATTCACCTTAGCTTCATGAAAGCGGCGGATCAGAGCCGGCACAACATGACTATGCGTAGGATGATAGTTGTCATTCGGTCCATATAAATTAGTCGGCATTACAGAAATATAATCTGTATCATACTGGCGATTCAGAAACTCACAGTATTTAAGACCAGATATCTTAGCCAGCGCATAAGCTTCATTCGTCTTTTCCAGTTCGCTTGTCAGCAGACATTCCTCCTTCATTGGCTGAGGAGCCATACGAGGATAAATACAGGAAGAACCAAGAAACTCCAGCTTCTTACATCCATTCTTCCATGCTGAATGAATGACATTCATTTCCAGTGTCATGTTGTCGTACATAAAATCCGCCAATGCTTCCTGGTTAGCAACAATACCTCCAACCTTTGCAGCAGCAAGAAATACATACTCCGGCTTCTCCTCTGCAAAAAATCCTTCTACCAACTCCTGACGTGTCAAATCAAGTTCCTTATGTGTACGGGTAATAATATTTGTATATCCCTGACGCTGCAGCTCACGAACAATTGCAGAACCCACCATTCCACGATGACCTGCGACATAGATTTTTGCATTTTTTTCCATCATTATCATCTGCCTTCTTTCTTATAAAACAGCCTTCATGGCCTTCTCACGCTTTGCACGTTCCCGGTCATGCTTAGCCATAATCTCAACAAGCTGCTCATAGGTCGTGGACTGCGGATTCCAGCCAAGAACCGTCTTTGCCTTCGTCGGATTTCCCCACAGGTTGTCAACATCTGTTGGGCGGAACCACTGCGGATTGACACATACAAGCATTTTCCCAGTAGTCACATCATAGCCTTTTTCCTCAATACCAGAGCCTTCCCAGCGGATTGTGATTCCGTTGGCTGCAAAAGCCTTCTCCGTAAAATCCCGAACCGTATGCTGAACACCTGTCGCAATCACAAAATCTTCCGGCTTCTCCTGCTGCATGATCAGCCACATACATTCAACATAATCTTTGGCATAACCCCAGTCACGCAGAGAATCCATGTTGCCCAATTCCAGATGATCCTGCAAGCCCTCCGCAATACGTCCGGCAGCCAGAGTAATCTTACGGGTAACAAAATTTTCTCCACGACGCTCCGATTCATGATTAAACAAAATACCATTAACAGCAAACATGCCATAGGCATCTCGATATTCTTTTACCATCCAGAAACCATACTGCTTCGCAACTGCATATGGAGAATATGGATGAAACGGAGTTGTCTCACTCTGCGGAACTTCTTCCACCTTTCCGTACAGTTCAGAAGTTGAAGCCTGATAAACCTTACAGGTCTTTGTCTGACCACAGACACGGACGGCCTCCAGAATACGCAGAACACCAAGTGCATCTACATCACCAGAATATTCCGGAGCATCAAAAGACACCTGAACATGGCTCTGTGCTGCAAGATTGTAAATTTCATCCGGTCTGATCTCATTTACAAGACGAATCAGGCCAGATGAATCTGACAAATCACCATCATGGAGTGTAACCGCATTCTTCTCAATCAGATGATCAATACGAGCGGTGTTTGAAATAGATGCACGACGGACAACGCCATGAACCTCATATCCCTTTTCCAGAAGAAACTCTGCAAGGTAAGAACCATCCTGTCCGGTAATACCCGTAATCAACGCTTTTTTCATTTTATGTACCTTTCCTTTATCAATTTACTTTTTTAATCTTGCTATAGTTTAGCGTAAAGACTGACAAAAAATAAACAGCATAATGAGTGGAATGTTAGCACAATATTGGTTTTTTACGATTTATTTTCATCATCAATTATTTTTTCATAACAAAAAAACAGTGGATTTACCACTGTTTCCGATATTCACTCGGACTGATGCCTTCTATTTTACGAAATGCTCTGCTAAAATAGTTGGCACTATCCATCCCTATCATAACCCCTATCTCATCTATGGTTTTGTCCGAGAAACGAAGCAGCTGCTTAGCTCTGGTAATTCGTCGTTCCATCAGATAATTATTGATTGTTATGCCGTAGGTTTCTTTAAATATTTTGCTCATATAAAATTTGTTAATAAAAAATTTCTCCGCCAGATCATCCAGAACGATCTTCTCTGTATAATTTTCATCCAGAAACGCTTTGATAGAAGATAATTCCATCCTCTTGCGGCTTACCCTTACACTTTCAGGATGCCAGGATTGTTCCATAAGAAGAGTCAAAAGAGAACTAAGTTTTTCATTGATTCGCATATCACGGATATGATCTGAAGAAGACGCCAATTTATAAATATCTGTAAAGAGATCCGTAAACCGTGTCGGTTCCTCCGGATGAAATACGGGATGGCCACCTCGTTCTTTATACTTCTCATACACCAATGAAAGAGAAGGTGCATAAAAATGGCACCACTGAAGCGACCAGAGATTTTTATTTAAATCCTCATTTTCTCCACTGTTGTTATTATCCGCACAATGAATTCCGGTACTATGGCAATATGGCTTTCGACAGTCGATGAAAACACAGTCACCTTCTGTCATCTTGTACTCTTTCCCTTCATATTCCAGTTCACCACTTCCGCTCAACACAACAAAACACAAAAATGATACCAGATTCGATCGCTTCGATATGTGCGGACGAATAGCCTCCAAAGAACCAACTTCCTGAAGGTGGAGCAAAGATGTCCTGGCAAAGATTGATGGTGTATAAAGGATCCGGGAGGAGCTTACAGAGAATGACTGTGGATTAAACAATTCCTGTTCCATAAGCACCTCCTTTCCATAATCTGTCAATATGTAGATTTCTATTCCCACACAAGCGTACAATCAGCCACACCGACCAGACTGTCCATAAATACTTCATTCAGTCGATCTTCTACCTGCTGCTTAGTAACGCCTTTCTTCAGGATAACCTGCAGGAATCCTCCGCCTCCGGCACCGCAGACAAGTTTCCCATCGATCATTTCTTCAATACTACTGAATATCTGCTCGATCAAAGTATTACTACTTCCCGCATCGACTTTCTTACTCAGTTCCCAGTGGTAATCCAAAAGACTTGCAAAACCATCTATATTACCACGTTCCAGTTCAAAACACATCAATGCTGCTGTTTTCTGAATTTCTTCCAGTGCAAAAAGACTGTCTGGCTCGTTTCCAACATAACGTCCAACAACATCACGAAGAAGATTACGGGCAAGTCTTCTCTGTCCAGTATAAATCAGAACAAATCTGTCATCAAGTTCTTTTTTTGCAGCATCCGGAATGTCTACATGCGTTACTTTTAACCGCTGATCAATTCCAGGCATAGAAGTAATATATTTCAGGCCTGGAGTAATCCCCCCTACCTGATCCTGCCAGCCGCCACCAGTAGACATGATCTGCTCCATAGCAAGTACATGAGCATAAAGATCTTCTTCCGTATATTCAATTCCCATGAACTCAAATACCGCTTTTACACAGGCAGCGGAAAGAATGGAGGAAGTACCAAGCCCAGATCCTTTTGGGACATTGGTTACTTCCGAATGCATTTCGAATCCACCACCAAGACGATCCAGAATCTCTCCCAGACTACTTCCCTCTTTTGGAATAATTCCACAAGCGAGAAGGCACGCTTTCTGCAGAGCAAACGGATCAAATGGATCACCGGTTGCCTGAAGCGGCTCAATTGTATCAAATTCTCCATGGACATCCATATCACGACTGTCAAAGACAACCTTCTTCTCACTGAGCTTCTCCAGTGTAACTTCTACAGGCTTCTGACCATTCAAGAGAATTGCCACATTCAATACCGTACCGCCATTTTCGTTGCAATATGGAGGCGTATCACTCCATCCCCCACCCCAATTAACACGAAGCGGCAATTTTACTGTATGCTTCTCCGTAACAATTCGAGCATTTTCATTATAAGACAAATTCTTTATCGTTGAAGCCAAAACCTCTGACTGAATCGTGCTGAAACACTCCTGAACCTCATCTTCATCTTCCAGAATGGTTCCCAGATAATAATGAAGACGCATTTTCTCACTAAAATCTGCTTTTCGGATCCGACGTTCCAGCCATTCCTTCTGAATCTTTGTTAGTGACTCTCTCTTTCGCAGTTTAGCTGCCGGCACTTTATTTCGGATTGCTTTCGCAATCTCATCCATTGCCACCAGATCTGCCATTCTCTTATTCCAGGCAATGATTGCATCCGGATCTGCATCATTAAATCCAGAACAAAGAGATTTTTTCTGTGCTTCTCTCCAGGCGGAAAGATCTGCCTGAGCTTCTCCATTCACAAGCCCATAAAGATTTAAAGCAGCTTTAACCGCTTCCTCAATCGTATCTTTCTCCGGATATAAAGCAGCTGACCATAAAGTATGAGAATTATCCTTCCACAGTTTCATGCCCAGTTCTTTTTCGATCTCATCCAGATCTCTTCCAAACAGTCTGTTCTCTTTCGGATTGTCATTGACACCAAAGATACGGACAATGAACTTTCCATCTCTTTGTTTCAGTCCATGTAAAACAACATCTGCCGGAATCACTTCATCATGAATATCAATGTAAGAAAGAACGCAATTCTCTCCCACTGTTGCCTCGCCATGTACATAAGAGACTTCCAAATAGCAGTTTTTCCCAATATTTGCTCTGCTGCTTAAAACACTGTTGTAGCCTGCTGTATCAATATCCTTAATACTGCTACCGATCAAACGTCCCCAGCCAAGTTCATGATACTCATCTACACCACCGCTCATCAGTTCCAGGATTTCTCTGGTCGTGCCAAAATGAATAAACTTCGCCGGTGCCAGACGAAGCAGCTTCATTCTGTATGGACGCAATACCTCCCACACACGTTCTCTTGCCTCGGTCAGTTCCTGACAAAATTCTCCTTCTGGTTTCTCCTGATAAAAAGCTTCCAGTGTTGAATCCTCTGCCAACGGATACAGAAAATCCGCATACAGAGAAAGTCTGGTCTTTTCATTTACATGTTTATCATAATCTGCTTCCGTTTCAATCAGAAAATATAACGACTTCATCATCTCTGTACTGAAAATAAGAGCTCCTGTATCGATGTCCACACAGTCAGATTCATTCACCGCTCCCATCTCACGCAGCACTTCTACGGATTTTTTCTGCAAGCAGCATTTAACATTTCCATTTTCCCCATTCAGATAAACTCCATGGTTTTTGCCTGTTTCCACATGCTCTTTGAAGGAAATCGCAGCAGCACCTACATTATTGTAATCAATCTGAAGCGGATTAAACAAAAGCAGAACATCACCTGATAACAGAACCATACCTTCGCGGATACGTGACGGAACAGAACTCATACAGATCATAAATTCATCAAACAAAGTAGAATTACGTCCATTGGGTAATGCATGGGGTACTGGGGAAAAAAGTTTCCCAAGCGCAGAATACTGCGGTACACGCTTACTGTCACCGCCAGAATGAATAACCAGTATGCGTAGACCATCGAAGCCTTCTTCCTTCTCATGCAGATATTTCAACACTTCCAGCGTTGCTCCACCAGATCCTACACGCTTCCCATCACGATCCGGGATTGCAACAAAGGTTGTCTCCTTCGGGAGAAAAGCCTTACGTTCCTCTATCTGCTTACGGAACCCCTCTGCCTGCTGCTCATTGGAAGCTGTCAGAATCACATAGTCCCATTTTGGGAAGTTTCTGAGTTTCAATGAACGGTTGTAATCATCCCAGCAATCCCTATATGCCTGGGATAAAAAAAGTGAATATAGATTTTTCATATGTAATGCTCTCCTTTTTTACACTAAGATACTTTATTTGTTAAGCACTTTGCTCAATATAATCAATGTGACTTTCTCAACAACTTATTAGATATACTAATGAAATAAGATTAATTTAGTTATATATCGTAATTTTTCAAAACAAACTTAACGTTCCCTCTATTTTCAAATAGACTCTTATCTCATTAATATACCATTACACGACAAATACGTAGTTCCTATATTGAAGAAACATTTTTTATGCACTGTATTCTTCTTTTATCCTTTCTTTAAATGAACATTTTATCTATTTTTCTCAATTCGCTCTATCCATTGTCTCAATACAGTTGTTCGCCAATACTTAATACCTTTGTCTTAGCAAAAATCATCACTCTATCTAATTCTAGTATCTTATATATTTTTAAACTGAGAGTGCTACTTTTATATCCCAATCTCATGAATTACATTCATTAGAACCACGCAATTATATAGCTACAATACATTTTCACATGATATAACTTAGAAACTGTTACCTTATTCTACTAATCTCACACTTTCTCAAAAAAAGTATCTGGATGTCCCGGATCAAAAATCTCATTGCAGGTCATAACAGTAACCAGATCTTCTGTTTCGGACAGATTGATGATATTATGGGTCCATCCCGGAATCATGTGGATTGCTTCGATTTTGTCACCTGAAACTTCAAATTCCACCTTTTCTCCGGTATTGATGTTGCGTTCCTGAATCAGTCCGTGACCTGCAACAACAATGAAAAGTTCCCATTTTGAGTTATGCCAGTGCTGTCCTTTGGTAATTCCCGGTTTGCTGATGTTAATGGATACCTGACCGCAATCCTGTGTATGTACCAGCTCGGTAAAAGATCCTCTGTCATCTACATTCATTTTCAATGCATATTTAAATTTATCTACCGGAAGATATGTCAGATACAGACTGTAAAGTTTCTTTGCAAAAGAACCGTCTGGCATTTTTGGCATCATAAGCGTTTTCGGCTGTTCTTTGAATTGCTGAAGTAAATCCACAATTTCACCTAATGTTACTTTATGTGTTACCGGCACATAGCAATAACGACCGTCCTGTGCAGCTACGGTTTCCACTCCATCAAATTCACAGTGCTGTTCTTTGTTCTCCAGTAGATCAAACATTCCTTCAACCAAATCATCAATATACAAAAGTTCCAGTTCTGTAGAAGGATCATTTACTGTAAAGCTTTCATCGTTTGCTACTGCCCAGCAGAATGTTGAAACAGCTGAATTATATTTCGGTCTGGAATGTCCCATCAAATTCGGGAAACGATAAACAGCAACCTTTGCTCCAGTTTCTTTAGCATAGTCAAAAAACAATTCTTCTCCTGCTTTTTTAGAACGGCCATACTCCGAGTTTCCAAAACGTCCTGCCAATGTCGCCTGTATAGAAGAAGATAACATAATCGTTGCTTTGTTTTCATATTTCTTTAAGGTATTCAGAAGATCTGATGCAAAGCCAAAGTTCCCCTTCATAAAATCTTCTGGATTTTCCGGACGGTTCACACCAGCAAGATTAAATACAAAATCAGCTTTCTTACAATACTCATCCAGTTCTTCACGGGTTGAATCAATATCATATTCATAAATCTCATCAATCACAATTCCCGGTCTGGTTTTATTCTTACTATCTCTGATATTTCTTAAATTGTTGCATAAAGCAGTTCCAACCATTCCCTTTGCGCCAGTAACTAAAATGTTCATCGTTTGCCTCCCATTTTGATATTCTACTGTTCTTTTCTCCAGACCATCTTATTAACTACATTCACATATCCCTGAATGATGCGAACAACCTTCATAGATACAGTTTCGTCTACATAGTCCGGACAAGGCTTGCCAAGTACACCTTTCTGTTTCATTTCAATAGCCATATCTGTAGCATTTAGAAGCTCTTTTGTTGTAATACCAGCTAAAATAAAATCACCTGCTTCCAATGCTTCCGGTCTCTCTGTCGATGTACGGATACATACTGCAGCAATCGGATGTCCGATAGAAAGATAGAAAGAGCTTTCTTCCGGCAGTGTACCGGAATCTGATACAATAGCCAGTGCATTCATCTGAAGCTTATTATAATCATTAAAACCAAGCGGCTCATTCACTCTGACTCTCGGATCAAGTTTGAATCCACTCTTCTCAAGTCTGTTTTTAGATCTTGGATGACAGGAATACAGGATTGGCATATCATATTTCTCTGCCAGTGCATTAATCGCTGTAAACAAACTTGTAAAATTCTTTTCTGTGTCAATGTTCTCTTCACGATGAGCCGAAAGAAGAATATACTTATTCTGTTCAAGTCCCAGTCTGTCTAATACGTCAGACGCTTCAATCTTTTCAAGATTTCCACGTAATACCTCTGCCATCGGAGAACCTGTCATATAAGTTCTTTCTTTGGGCAGTCCTGTATCAGCAAGGTATTTACGGGCAAATTCTGAATAACACAGATTCACGTCAGAAATAACATCTACAATACGTCTGTTTGTTTCTTCCGGCAAACACTCATCCTTGCATCTGTTACCAGCTTCCATATGGAATAGCGGAATATGAAGACGCTTCGCGGAAATTGCAGACAGACATGAATTCGTATCACCAAGCACCAGATATCCATCTGGTTTCAGTTCACTTAAAAGCTCATAGCTTCTTCCCAAAATATTTCCACAAGTCACACCAAGGTTATCTCCTACAACCGGTACAAGAATATCTGGGCCGAATTCTCCTTTGTTATTCTTCAGTTCAAAATCTTCCCAGAATACTGTACTTAAATTTTTGTCCCAGTTTTGATTATAATAAATCACACAGGTGTCAAAATATTCCCTGCATCGTTTAATCACCGCTGCCAGACGAATAATCTCTGGACGGGTTCCAAGCCCGATGCACAGCTTTGTTCTTCCATTATTTTTCCACTGAAAATTATACTCCATATTTCTCTTCCTCCTGCGGATACCTGTTTTTATGCACTCCGTTTTTCGCTCTGATTTCTGTTCACAGTCGCCTGTTTAAGCTTTTTTAACCGGCCATCTTCTGGCTTCAATCATCTCGCCAGCCTCAATCTTTGTAAAAGCTTTTACGCGGTTTTCCCCCTTGACAATACAGCCCAAACACAGATGTACTCCCTCTTCAATGACACATCCATGATCTATCATACAGCCCAAATTAAGGATGCATCCTCTCTTAATCACAACATCTGTATTTACAATTGCATGTGGAAGAATCACAACCCCCTTTTCAATCTTTGCTTTTGGACTTACATATGCTGTCGGATGAATCAGCGTAGCCAGTAACGCCCCTGCATCCTGAAGTTTATCTAACCACGATATCCGAAATTCATTATTTCCAAACGCAGGAATAAATTCTGTATATGAGTTTATATATTCCGAAAAAGATGCCAGCGGATGGACTATATCTGCATCATCTAATTGAATAACTTCATATCCTATCTGCTCTGCAATATCTTTTACCGTATTTCCATAGCCACCTGCCCCAAGAATCACTAATCTACTCATAACATTTATCCTATAGTTTTTATCACACGTTTATTTTATTCTTCCACTAATCTTTCCTGAATATATGCAAGTTCCATCATTTTAGCTTTAATCTCTTCCTTATCCAGAAGTCTGGTATTACTTGAATTAAATTCTGTTAGTTTATTCCTTTCAACATTCCCCTCTTTGAAATACTTATCATAATTTAAGCCACGATTATCAGCAGGAACACGATAGAACCCTCCAAGATCAATTGCTTTTGCACATTCTTCATTTGTAAGTAATGTTTCATACATCTTCTCGCCATGGCGAATACCAATTACTTTAATATCTTCTTTATTTCCACCAAACATTTCACAAACAGCTTCAGCTTGAAGACCAATCGAGCAAGCTGGTGCTTTCATAATAAGCAAATCCCCATTCTCTCCATGCTCAAATGCATAAAGAACAAGATCAACTGCCTCTTCAAGCGACATAATAAAACGTGTCATATTTGGTTCTGTTACTGTGATAGGATTTCCTGCTTTAATTTGATCAATCCAAAGCGGAATTACAGAGCCACGAGAGCACATTACATTTCCATATCTTGTACAACAAATTTTGGTCTTTCCACTGTAACGACTCTTCGCAATGGCTACAGATTCTTCAAGCGATTTAGACTTACCCATAGCATTGATTGGATATGCTGCCTTGTCTGTCGAGAGACAAATTACTGTTTCAACACCTTCTTCAATTGCAGCAGTTAAAACATTATCCGTTCCTATAATATTTGTTTTAACTGCTTCCATTGGAAAGAACTCGCATGACGGAACCTGCTTTAATGCAGCTGCATGAAATATGTAATCAACGCCGTGCATAGCATTCTTACAAGACTGAAGATCTCTTACATCTCCAATGTAGAATTTAATCTTATCAGCAACTTCTGGCATACGCACTTGAAAATCATGACGCATGTCATCCTGCTTTTTCTCATCACGAGAGAATACACGAATTTCTCCAATATCTGTTTTAAGGAAACGATTTAACACTACATTTCCAAATGAACCTGTACCACCAGTAATCATTAATGTTTTTCCTGTAAATATTCCCATATTTTTTCCTCTTTCTTTTATGTATCGGCATATAACTTGTATAAAACTAAAAATTAAACATTTATTTTTAATAAAAATATTGATAATACTTTTATTTCTAACTCTTATCTTAAATATCTCATTTTTTTGAAATACTATTATTAAGCAAGTTTGATATTTTACTTGTACAAACTTTATCCGTCATATTTTTATATAGAAAAGCAGTTGCATTTGATATGCATTTTTCTCGAAGTTCACGATTATTTTTCAATACTTTTATCGCATCAGCCAATTTTTCCGGACACTCCGACTCCACACATATTCCCGCCTGATACTTATCTATTATCTCACAAAGATCTGATTCTTTATCAAAAGCAGCTAATAATGGTGTCTCAGCTGCCATAATACTACCAATTTTACTTGGCATACCAGTATTTCCCACACCTTTTTTGCATAAAACTGTTGAAACATCTCCTAAACTATAAACTTCTGAAATCATCTTCTGATTTTGCATTGGTAAAAATGTTATATTTCTAAGTCCCGCTGCACTTTTTCTACAAACTTCTTCTCTTGCGCCATTACCAATAATGACAAAATGTATATCTTCATCTAACTCCAAAATTTTAGCGGTCTCAATTAATGTTTCAATAGATTGAGATTCTCCAATATTACCCGCATAAGTTACAATAAATTTCTCTTTGGGAATATTATATCTATCTACCAAACAGTTCTTCTCTCGTGATATATGATGGATATCCTCAACATTTACCCAATTATAAACTAATTGTATTTTTGTATTATCAGCTCCCTTTTTAATAATATTCCTTATCATACTATTGCTAATAACAAATATTATTTTTGCATTTTTATATGTAAACTGTTCAATTTTTCTTCCTATTTTCATAATTACAGAATTATTTTTTGCCAATCCACTTTGAATCAAAGAATCTGGAAAAATATCATGCAAATAATAATAAAATGGTACCTTTTTTACTTTACTTATAATGCTGCCAACGATACCATTTGTCGGAGGTGTGCTGTACATGAAAAGCGCATCATACGAATGAGTTAGACCAAATAATAACTGTCTAACATTTTGAAGCATATATCTCAGCACTCTAAATATAATCTGTTTCTTTTCTTTAGGTAACCAATATCTAATCACTGTAACATTAGGAAATATTTGCTCTTTTTTCTTTTTTTTGTACTTTTCTCTTAAAGAATCATCAATACCACGTGTTGGAACAGGACAATATACAATAACACTAAATCCATCCTCAGAAAGTTTTTTTACCAAATCCAAGCACATCAAATTGCTTGCGGCAGTTTCAGGATAAAAATATCCTCTCATAAAGACTATCTTTTTCATGATACATTTTTAGCAAACAATGACATATTGAATATTACGATGCGGCAGAGCCGCCTGTTCAGTTGTCTTAGAGCCAGTGTTCCAGTGACATAGAGCCATTATGATTTTATTTGATTTTTATTTATTTGGCAGGACAGTACTTGTCAAGGCCGAAGCCGCTTTAGCGGGGCATTAGCAGCCTTTACAAGTGCTGTTCTGATAGATATTATTTATCAATCAAAATCGGAAAATTCAACTGGCTCTCATTTTCCGGAATGGTGAATCTCAAAGTCCGGACAGGTGGCTCAAAGAGCCCCGGAATAATCAATATATTACAGAAGTTTGCCCAACCTCCCTTTTAATACTTTTCTATTAAGCCATCCAATAGCAATATCATATTGCTTGTCTTTTTTATAAAATAATACAAATAATAAATTAGCCCCAATACAACAAACAAAAAATTTTATACCTAATTCAGCTATGATTGCTAATGTTGATGAACCAAATGAAATCCATTTTGTGAGAAAATATATAATTAATGCCACACATAATGTTACTAACATATATTTTGTTTCTTCTACTATATATTTTTTTAGGCTCTTACCAACAAAATAATTTTTAAACAGTATCCATATATTACAAATGTAATTCACAAATAAAACAGAAATAATTGTTGCAACTATAACACCAATAATTCCAAAAAAATATCCTAACACTATATTTAACACTAAATTTACTATTGCTTCAAATAAATATGTATATTTACATCGCCACCAATTTCCAGTTGCTGAGATATAAGCCCCGCCTGTATCTGTCATTTTCATTGCATAAAAATAAAATGCCAAAATTGCAACAATAAAGTCTGAAAACATCAACTCAGATCCAACCCATATTTTCATAAATGGTTGTGTTAATACGAATATGCATACTGTACACCAACCAGAAATCCACATATATAAAAATCGAATCTTTTTAATATCATCAAAGTTCTTTTCGACACTCTCTTTCGCAATTGAATTTCCAATTCCAGCCTGCATTGAAGTGAATATCAGTGCCAAGAATGCTGTAACAGCATTTAATATATAGAAATAATTATTATAAATTCCTACAAGAACCAATCCTAAATACGCAGAAATAATAATACTATCAAATGAATTCCTTGAAGAAAGGGCTAGTCTTTGTGCCAAAAGTCCAACCACTTGCTTTTTTATTTCTTTTTTCTCTATTTTATCAACTTCCCCTTTACATTTAAATTGGGGATATTTTTTATCTGTATATAACGCAGTGACAATATTAATTGCTATTGAAAATAGAGGAATACAAATAACATAACAGTAATAATTTTTTGTTGTAAGCAACAAAACTATTTGAGTTATATAGAGCAATAAATTCAACACTGTCGAAATATTAGTAGCAATATCATTTCTTTGGAAAGCAGTTAACAGACAATTCTTATAGGCAAATAACCAATATGATACTACAGAGTTTAAAATATAAATGAAATATAATATATAAATATTGACATCATCTGGCACCGTCCCTGTAATAAAAAAAGATAAAAATGGAATCAAAATCATACTGATTCCAAACACAGCAACTCCCATATAATGATAAACTTTTTTATATAAATTCATCAATGCACAAATTGCCTCAATATTATTATCTGCTATTGGTTTATACATACTATAAATTATAGCACTTCCAAATCCAAGCTCTGCAAGACTAAGTACACTAATAATCGATGTAAATAAGCTATGTAATCCTGCATATTCTGTTCCGAGAGTTCTAATAATAATTGTTCGTATAATAAAAGGAAAAAACAACATTACTATCTTATTAATAACTCCCCAGAAACTATTTCTAAGAGTATTTTTTGTTCGTTCTATAAGCATTTCAATTCCTCAACTACATAAACATTTAATTATTCATCTTAATTTTTTTGCGGGTATACCACAATATGTGCATCCAACTTCTGTAGATTTTGTAATAATACTTCCAGCTCCAATTACAGTATTTTCTTTTAGGACAATATCACCAAATATACAACTAGAAGGATATATAATAGTTCCTATTTCAACTGTTGGGTAACCAATAATGCCTTTTTTTTCTTTCTTTCCTAATGTAACATTTTGATAAATTGTCACATTATCTTGAATCTCGACCCCATCTCCTATTACTATTCCTATAGGATGCGGAAACGTAACTGTACTAGCTATATTCGCTTTTGGTGAAATATCACATCCGAAATGATAATAAATATAATTATGCACCATATACGAAAAAATTCTGCATTTTTTCCAAGTAAACTTTTGAACTTTTATCCAAAAATGTAATTTCTCTTCTCGCGCCCATAACGGCACTAATAACCATAATCTTTTCATAAAAAACACTCTCACTTCTGTAAAGAAATCCATTCCTTTGGCCACATATCAATTTTTTCATTATCAGCATCTACAAACACCGCTTCTGGTCTTATCACAATTTTTTCTTCATAAGTATTTAACCATGCAGCCCACATGCTGAATGTACTATTTGCAACTATATTATGTTTGCACAAACTCATTAGTTGCATATCTACATAACTATCTCTACCTGTATTCCAATCTATAAATTCTATATTATCAATATCGATATATTTTTTACACCATTCAATATCATCCGAAAAACAAAAAAATCTTGCATCTTTAAAGCGCTTTTGAAAATATGCAATTGCTGAGATATAATATTCAACTGTAGGAATTGCATATCTATCCTGCAATTTCAAATAATCCCCATGTCTAATATGCAAACTTATTGAAATCGTATCTTCAATATGCTTCGCAACCATTACATTCCTATCAGATAATTTATTCTTAAATTTAAACTCCCTCATAATAGAACTCTTTACTTCATCCGCATATAAAAACGAATTCCAATATCCGTCTAAGTAAGCATTTTTCAAGTCCTTCAACTGTGGAAAATAACAATATTTTTTATTAAGATCCTCTTGTCTAATATGTGTCTTCCTAGTTCCAAGTACCTTGTTCAATGCTCTAGATAAAAGATCTCTATTAACTCTTGCATAGCGTAAAACCTCTTTTTTACTAGCTACCGAAATTGTTGGTGTAAAAATGTGCTGTAATTCATACCCATTATGAATTGCATCTTCAGAACCCTTATAAGAATCTGAATAATGCCCCAAATAGATTTTGACATTTTTTCCTGCTGCTTCCAAATACTTAGCTAATGCATATTCAAACATTTGATTTCCAAGTCCACCTTGGATTTTTACAATTAACATTTTTCCTCCCTATAAAATGCGAAATTTTCCAATAGTAATCTTTACTCCATAATTACTACTTACAAATAGTACAAAGAAAAAGAAAACTGCAAATGCTGTAATTCGATTTCCCTCCCAATGGAGTGCACATGAAGAAATAATCATTAACATCTGAGTAGCCAACAATCTATGTCTGCAATCTGGATATATATACATTTTCTTCAAAAAATACATTGCTATTACTGCCAAAAAAACTGAATCAACTACAATCCCCCAAACACCGCCATCTACATACATATTTAATATGATAGTTGCAAAAGCGGTCATTACCATTCCACCCCCAATACTTGCTATATCACCATTATAAACTCCTATTATCTCTTGTGGGCGTAAAAAATCAATACCAAAAAAACGTTGAATTACCATTAAAATATAATCCCAAAATCCTGAAAAAAGACCACCTCCCCAAGTAAATTCATTTGCCCTATCAACCAATTGCAATTCGATATCGCAAAATTTGACAGAACCGCCAAAATAAGTAACTATGGTATAAAAAATACCGTAACTATTATTGGATTTTCTTTGACCCGTTATAATAATTAACGCCATTATCGCAATAATCATTAATAATAACGTAACTCTTTTAACTTTTTTCAACATTTTTTTGATTTTCTCGGACTGAAAATAAAATGCAGATAATCTATAAAAGCAATATGTCAACGCCACAAATAACAAAACTTGAATTATCATTAAGCGTCCTAAATATGTAATTGTATACATAATTGCATCTATAAATGCTAATGCTATCAATTTCCATCTATGTTTTGAATATCCAAAAACAAATGCATCTATTGCAATATAAATCGTTGATAGATAAACAGGAAATACAAAAACATTTTTTATAATAGTTTGCCAAACAAATTCTGTTCCTGATCCTAGCATACGATTCGCACGTACATTTACCAAACTTGTAGCTTGCATTTCTGCGATAGAACTCTTTAAAAATGGCAATAACACTAAAAAAGCAATTATATTAAAAATAATAATTAACCGATAATTTATACAATCATCAGTCTCCTGCCATTCTATTAAATTATTAGCATTAACTCCCCATATTTTACTTCGATAAAAAAGTATGGTACAAGAAAAAACAATAATGCTAATCAATATAAATAGATACATTCGAAAGCTCACTTTATACGCATCATATTCAAAAATAAAGTACTCACAACATGTCAAACACAAAACCCATGCACCATTGAAAACAGTGACTGGATTTGCCAAAGTTCTAAAATTATGATAGCCCAAAATTAGAAATACAATAGCTATACATATTACTAACAACCCCATATACTACTTCCTTTTCAACTTTTTATTCATGCTCAGACACCAGGCGCGTAATATTCTATCGAAAATAATATTTCGAATATAACATCTAAAGTAGTATGATTTCATAATCCCATGAATAATTTCTTTTGTATTACATTTTACCATACCATTTTCATAAAACACTTTAAAACATGAATATGATCCACAACTATCATCCCGTATCTTCTCAGATATTTTTTCATCAAAGACCTTATTTTTAAGCACACAATCTCGTGCATAAGTTGCAAGAAAACTTTGTCTTGCAGTATTATTTCCCGTAATACTAGTTTTCCGTACTGTATATTTTAATAATACTTTGTTAATATTAGCAATTCTAAATCCCTGGTTTATTGCACGAAGAATAAAATCTCCATCTTGAGCTGCTATCATAGCCTCGCGATAACCACCAATTGATTCCCATACTTCTTTCTTGAAAAGCCATGTTGGATGGCACAAGCATCCTGAATACCTACTTATTATTTTAATGTCATGTTCTCTATACGGTAACTGAATTTTTTCACAAATAAGATTTCCCTTTTCATCAACAGTTGACATTAAACTTCCGACTAAATCCAAGCCATTCTTTTCAAGATAATTTATCTCATCCTCAATTCTAGTTACTTCAGACTCATCATCTGCATCCATCCTGCAAATATAATCATATTGAGCCTCACCAATAGCAATATTTAATGATCTTGCCAAACCAACATTTCTCTTATTAATCATTACCTTAAGTTCTGTTTTAGAATCACTTTTATAGTTTTCAAGAAATTTAATCGCCTCTATATAATCAGGATTATCCACGACAATAATAATTTCTTTTACAGGATATGATTGATTAAGTATTGATTCCACAGCTCTGTTTATCATCCAAATTTCTTCGTTATAAACACTCATCACACAAGTAATTTTTCTCATAATAACATTCAATCGCTTTCATTATTAAACAACACCTCTGCAACTACCTATTTGAAGATACTATTTTTTCATAAAGATTAATATATTTTTGATAATTGTCTTCTTTTCTAATAGATAGACCCTCTGGCATTTTAAAATCTTTTTTATTAACAAGTTCAACCTTTTCTCTTAATCCTTCTACATCTCCTTTATCAACAATCAACAATGGATTTACATTTTCAACACTTCCACCTGTTCTATATGTAATTACAGGAGTACCGCATGCCTGTGCTTCAAGATTAATTGTTGGATAGTTATCTTCATATGTCGGATTAATAAAAACATCTGCTGCAGTATATATTTCTGCCAGTTCTTTCGTGTTATTAGTTTTGGGTAATGCCAAAACTCTATCTGGAGCTTCGTGAATTTTTTTAGGATCAAATCCAACCATCACAACTTTATAAGAATCTCCTAGTAATTCCGATAAGTGATAAAAATCATCTCTCCTACCAGGAACATTCCACCCATCAGCAACACCCAATACTATTTTTTTGTTTTCTAATTTATATTTTTTTCTAAAGTCACTTTCTATTGGTCTAAAAATTGTTGTATCAATCCCATTTGGAATTACCTTAACAGGAAACTGACTTAAAATTGAATTTTCAATAAAAGCAGCTAACCAACGTGATGGTGTAACAATCGTCATATTCTTAACACCATTATAGCATTTTCTTTTTCTCTTTAAATTTGCAGAAGAACAATCAAAAAAAATGCTTTTGGGATAATCTTTTTTTCTCTGACAATGACTACACCCTTCACTTTCGTTCATCCATTTATTACAACCAATTCTATCAAAATGCGTACAATGCCCTGTGAAAGCCCAACAATCATGCAATGTCCAAATAACTGGTATATTATTACTTTTTATATAGTTGAATAACATAGGTACATTTATATAATATCCATGTAAATTATGCAGATGAATAATATCCGGTTTCCAGTTCTTTAATTTGTCAATAAATTCTCTTGTTGCTTTTTTGCTCTCAAAGCCCGCCGAATCAAAAACTCTAGACTTTAATGCATGTATTTTTACATCTGATTCATTGCCTATTTTCATTGCAAATCTTTGATAAACATCAGGTACGCTTTCTCGACCATAAGCAATTTTGCAATCATGTCCCTCTTTTTCTAAGATTTCAGCGATATCTGTACAAATCCGCCCTGTACTCCTTATACCACATACTGAATTTATTTGAAGTACATTCATAATTATTCTCCCTTAATCACCTTTCTCAACTCATTAGAAATTATCAACATATCCTCAATTCCGTATCTTTGATCACATGGCACTGCCAACATATGTTCAGTATACCAATTGCTAAATTCACAAGTAACTTTTGCCTCCTTCTTAAGAGGCCATAATACCTGACAATATATTCCCTTTGAAGCTAATTTTTGTTGAACTTCATTTTGATTTGAAACTATGATATTAAAGCATAATGGACCTGCATATTTTGATGAATATTTCAAAATTTCAGGGACATCACATTTCAATTGTTCATATAGAGTATTATAATTATCAGTTCTCTTATTTCGAACTTTAATACAATCCACTGTACTATAAAATAATTGTCTGGAAACATCTGACATGGAGTGCACTACAATTTTTTTCTTTAGTTGTGCCATACAATTTCCAAATTTTTCTCGGTATAGTTGCTTTATATTTTCATCTCCATTAGATAAATATTGCTGTTTCAATTGCATTGCTTGAATTGTAGTTTCAACAAATCTATCATCGTCATAATCAATCCGCAAACCATTTGCCAATTTATGTTTTTTAGATGCAAGAAATGCACCATCGGCAATTGAAACCCACTTTCTAATACTTCCAACCCAGTAATCAGCATTATTATCATACAAGTCATTCGTAAAAACATGTTGTGTACAATCTTGAATTATCTGTATATTATTGTGGGAAAGTGCAATATCTTGGAGTCTGGCTGAATCAAAAGATTTAATACCATAATAGTGCATCACAAAAATAAAAGAATCATCTTTAATCTTTTGACTCAAATCCAAATAATCAATTGTTAAATCACTTTTTATCTTATAGTAACGAACTTCTATTTCACTTTGAATAAAAGGCTGCACCATGGAAGCACAACACAATGCTGGCATAAGAACTGTTTTCAATTTATTGTTTTGGCAAATATAAAAAATTGCTTCTCTCGCTGTACGTAAATAAACTGTATTACTATTATCCACCAAAGAGGTTCCATCCCCTATTGAACTAACCGCTTCAAAATTGCTTCCAAATTCTGTTACCATTTTTTTCCTCACTATTACTTATTTACAATTGTTTCGTCATCTTTATATGTACCTCTTCCCAAAAGTACTGTTTCAATAGTTTTAAAAAAGATTTTCACATCAAAAATAAATGAGATATGCTGTGCATAATACATATCATGTTCTGCTTTTGTTTTTCCATCAACAGAATTTCGATAGTACGCTTGACTATATCCTGTAATTCCAGGTTTCACTTGAAGAAAAAACTTCTCTTCGTCAGGATATCTATGTGCACCCTTCGGTGTATCCGGTCTAGGTCCAATAACACTCATGTTTCCCAAAAAAACATTGAGCACTTGTGGTATCTCATCAACGGATGTTTTTCTAAGGATTTTTCCAATTTTAGTAACACGTGGATCATCTTCTCCATTATAAGTCGAACCGTCTGCTAATCGAATATCAGGTGCATTTACATACATACTTCTATATTTATACATTTTAAACAACTTTCCATGCTGACCAATTCTTTCTGCATTATAGAAAATTGGACCTTTATCAGTAAAATATATTACTGGTGCAACAAAAATAAAAGATATCAGAAAAAAAGGCATACCAATCAATGATAATACAATATCTATTACGCGTTTTACTATATGTTTATACATCCTCCATTCGTCTCCTTCATTAACATACTTCTATTTGAATCTTATCTAAAGCTTTTTCACAAATCTCAACTGCCTTCTCCGGCGTATCTCCTTGCGCAATAACATAACCTATTCTGCAAGTTCCATTTTCCAATTCTTGCAACATTTGCCCAACTTCACACTGAATTTCAACCAGTTGAACACCCGGTATTCTTTCTGCCTCTTCTTTTCCCTTAATTGATTTTACAATTCCAACAGGAGGAATAATAAATCTAATAGCAGATCCCTTCTCAAATTTCGGTTCAATTTCAGCTTTTTCTCCAAGTGCTGTCTGAATAGCTGCCTTAGTCATATTAATTCCCGTAGAAAGCGGAACTAAATGAGTTGTAATGCATCCTCCACCCATTCTTGCTCCTATCTCTACCATTTTAGGACCATTTTTAGTAAGAATTATTTCCGCATGAGCCGGACCATTCTTTATCCCAACTGCTAATGCAGCCCTGCCTGCCAAATTCTTTATTTCATCTAATGACTTTTTTGATAACCTTGATGGCTGAGAATGACCAATTTCTACAAAATGAGGTGCTCCAGTTGTCATTTTATCTGTTACTTGTAATACATGAGCTTTACTATCTATTACCATGACTTCAACGCTGACTTCTGGTCCACTCATATATTCTTCTAGAATTACATTTCCCTCTCTTCCATTCTTAGAACTGTATAATAACGCATCTCTTAGTTCTTCTGCACTATTGACCAACATAATCCCTCTGCTTCCAGAATTATCTGTCGGCTTTGTTATTACGGGATATTCAAACTCGTTGCTAATCTCTTCAACATTAGTTTCTTTGTCAACCACAATATATTTAGGATGTTCTACATTATTCTCTTCAAACGCATGAATCATTACTCCCTTATCCGTTGCTGTAATAGCCGTTGAAAAATCTGGTCCAATCAATCCAAGTTTCTCGCATGCTCTAGCCAATGCTCTCATTGGCATATCTGTACATAATGTAATAATACCATCCGCTTTAAATTTTTTTGCAGCCTCAAAAATCCCCTTTTCATCAATTGTACTGACATTAAAATATTCATCGGCATACGAAACACCAACCGCGTTTGGATTAAAATCTGCCACACCAACATATAATCCCATTTTTTTCGCTTCAATAATTGCTGGAAGTTGAAAATCAGAAGCTCCGATAATAAACAATCTTTTCATAAAAACTCCACCCTATTTCACACTATTTTTAACCACGTCTTTAAAACCTTCAATGATATAATCAACATCCTCATTACTCAGCTTTGTGTGAAGAGGAAGTGTAATCTCATTTTCATAAAGCCTGAGTGCATTTGGGAAATCTTTGATATCCCATCCATATGCCTTGTATGCAGTCATCATAGGCAATGGCTTGTAGTGAACATTCGTTGCTATGCTCCGTTCTGCCATCTTAATAATTATTTCTCTTCTTTCAGCATCTGAAATTGGAGTTCCATCTTTCTTAAATATTCTGGTTAAATATAAATGGTTAGAGCTCTGGAAGTTTTCTCCGCTGTGAATTAAATGTTTCACACCAAGCTCATCACACATAGCATCATATTTTCCAATGATTTCTTTTCTTCTTTCCAGCATTCCCGGATAACGGTCAAGCTGTCGAAGCCCAATGGCAGCCATGATATCCGTCATATTACATTTGTACCATGGACCAACAATGTCATACTCCCATGCTCCAAGCTGTGTTTTCGCAAGGGCATCCTTGCTCTGGCCGTGAAGACTATATAACTGATACTGTTTGTAGATTTCTTCATTATCAATGCCTGGAATATCACGCCAGGTAGCGGCGCCACCTTCTGCAGTAGTGAAGTTTTTTACAGCATGGAATGAGAAATCTGTGAAGTCAGCCCACTCGCCTGCCATCTTTCCATTTCTGCTTGCTCCTAATGCATGTGCACAGTCAGCGAAAACAAGTACTCTGCCTTTTGCCTGCTGGATTCTTGCGCCAAGGCTGTTGCCTTCTTTGGCTTTAAACAGTTCTTTTCTGCTTTCTACTGCTGCATACAATTTATCGTAATCGCAAATAATACCGCCAAGGTCAACTGCCACAACCGCTTTTGTTTTTTCGGTAATTGCCTCTGCAACCTTTTCATAGTCCATTTCGCAGTTATCCTTCTGGCTATCTACGAAGATCACTTTCGCTCCGCAATGAATCGCAGCTGATGCAGTAGCTGTGTATGTATAAGCAGGGACAATTACTTCGTCCCCTTCTCCGATACCACAAATCCTGAAGTTCAACTCTTCTGCGGCAGTAGCGGAATTCAGGCAAACCACTTTAGATGTATGACAATACTCAGCCAGTCTGCGTTCCAGTTCTTTTGTTCTTGGTCCGGTGGTGATCCATCCAGAGCGAAGAGCTTCTGCAACTTCCTTTATTTCTAACTCGGAAATATCAGGTGGACTAAACGGTATTTTCCTTGCCATTATTTCTGTTTTCATTTCTTCACTAGCCATTTTCTTACTCCCTTATATGAAAAATAAAATCATTTTATATGTTTTTTACCTTTTACACCTGATGATATGTAGTTACCACTTCCGCCACTCTGTCTTTGATATCATCTTTGTTCTTATAGGCTGCTTCCAGAAGTCCATCCAGTTCTTTCAGGAATTCTTCAATATCGAATGGGATCGGGCAGCCGATATGGATCAGATCGTTTTTCGTTTTCTTTAAACCTTCCTCAGCCATCAGTTTCTCTTCGAATAGCTTTTCTCCTGGTCTGAGGCCAGTGAACTCTATCTTCATATCCACATCCGGTGTGTATCCAGATAAGCGAATCAGATTTCGTGCCAATGTTACGATCTTCACCGGTTCGCCCATATCCAGGACGAAGATTTCTCCACCCTTTGCATAGGTTCCTGCCAGAAGTACAAGGCTCACTGCCTCCGGAATGGTCATAAAGTAGCGGATGATGTCAGGATGGGTAACCGTTACCGGACCGCCTGCTTCAATCTGTTTCTTGAACAGCGGGATAACGGAGCCATTGCTTCCAAGTACGTTTCCGAAACGGACTGCAACGAATTCTGTCTGTGTATGTTTCAGCGCTTCAATGATTTCCGGTGCCGTAATGACCTCTTTCATTCCGTGGGTAAACAGCTGTGGGATCTCGTGTGCTTTTCCTTCTTTGATCTTTGCATCAAAGGCCTGGATGATCATTTCGCAAAGACGTTTGGAAGCTCCCATAATGTTGGTTGGGTTAACTGCCTTATCTGTACTGATCAGGACGAATCTCTTACAGCCATGGGACATGGCTGCATAAGCAGTCTTATAGGTTCCCATTGCATTATTTTTGATTGCTTCGCAAGGGCTGTCCTCCATCAGCGGCACATGCTTGTGAGCTGCTGCATGGTATACAATCTCCGGTCTGTATTTTTCAAATACCTGGAAGATTTTCCGGCTGTCACGCACAGAACCGATAATGGTGTCCAGCTTCATCTCCGGATATTTCTTCTTCAGCTCTAACTGGATGTCATAGGCATTGTTTTCATAAACATCAAAAAGGATAAGGTGTTTCGGCTGATGAGATGCAATCTGCCTTGCCAACTCAGAACCAATGGATCCCACACCTGTGATCAGGACCACCTTGCCCTTGATGTACTGGAATACCTCAGTCATATCCGGCTTGATGGGATCCCTGCCAAGCAGATCCTCGATCTGCACCGTCTTCATCTTGCTGACTGCCACTTCTCCTGTATATAACTGATACATTCCAGGCAGGTTCATAAGCTCACAGTGGGTTTCACTGCATACCTGGATAATGTCTCTTTTGTCCTCCGGCTTGGCACTTGGAAGGGCAACGTAGATCTTCTCGATCTCAAATTTATCAACTGCCTCCATAATGCTGTCCCTGCCGCCGAACACCGGCACATCATCAATATATCTCCCCCATTTGTTAGGGTTATCATCAATAAAGCAGGCCACCTTCTCATTGGTCTCTTTGGCATGCTTAATATCCCGGAAGATCATCTGGCCGGCTGCACCTGCTCCAATGAGCATTACGTTCTTCTCCTTCTGGTTTCTGTCTGCCCGGGTTCTCAGAAGAAGGACGAAGCGATAAGAGAAGCGGATTCCCAGGGTCAGAAGGAACTGGCAGGCAATGCCGCATACATAATAGGAAACCGGCATCCTCTGGACGAATCCAGACATCACCACAATATAAACAACACTGCTGATAACCGTTGACAGGAGCACACGCAGAAGCTCTGCATAGCTTGCGAATCTCCAGATACTTTTGTACAGGCGCATAAACCAGAACAGCACCACACAGAATGCCGCATAGATCCAGATGCTCTTGCAGTATGCCTGAAGGTACTGGCCACCTATCATGCTGAACCGGAAATCGAATCGGATCAGTAAGGCAGCAAAGTATGACAGTACCACAGCCACGAAGTCATAAATCATCAGTAACAAAGTAACTACCTTCCAGTGCTCCATTTTTTTCATCTTGTTAAAATTACTACTCATATTCTCCCCTTTACCATCTCGGTATGTTTTGTTATTTATCGTAAAAAGGTCATTTCCAAATTGTAAGACAATGTCCTTTTTGTTTTCTAATTTCCTACACAATTCATCCTCAATATCGCAAAAAAAGCCCGTGCACGTCTCTATACGCACTGCAGGCTGCTAAATCAAGCTTCAATTTTATGGAGTCCTGTTGGTTCTTATTTCTTTTCATTTTTTACCTTACGGACAGAACCGTCTCCGCCGTATCTTCCCTCCCATGTTTATAACTTTGACCACTTACCAGAACGCTTCTGTTCTGGTGCTTCGGTGACTCCCGGAACCTCCCTGGGAAGTTCGGAACCCACACCGGCGGTGGTCGGCCGAAAAGTCTGCGTCACTGGCGCAGGCTCTTTTTCCGGTTGCCCGGTTTATAGATAAGAGCATTCGTAATGCTGCTTATTAACAAAATCATTTATTTCTTTCTACTTCTTCGAAAAAAACTTTCCTGACATTTTCTGCCAAGATTTCTTGCGTCATTCAAGAATCTGTTTCCCTGATGACCATTTTCACAAAGGAATTCACTGTTTCTACGCTTTATCTTGCCGCCGCAGATGGCGCATTTATCCTTCAGACCGTCTGTGCGTGTCTCCAGTACCAGGATTCCCTCTGACCAGGCTTTATATAGAAGCTGTGTCCGGATTCTGGTGCTTAAGTGAAGGGGCGAAAAGTTTCCGCTTTTTATCATTGCCATTCTGGTAAAGTCCTGATCGTACTCCGGCAGCACGATGATCCCGGCCTGATTCTCCTTGCAGAAGTTCAATATCTGGCGACTGACCTGATGGGCGTAATGCTCCGACAGGTTTCCAAGAGCGGTATAGTATTTCCGGTTCGGCCTGGGGCTGTTGTCCTTCTCAGTATTCGGTCTGGATTTCTCAAGCTTCTTCTCCAGAAGACTGCAGCGATGACGGTATTCCTCTCCCCCGCGGCAGGTATGCACCGCAACCTGTTCTCCCTGTTGATCCAGAATACAGCACATGGCAAATATGTCCGTATTGGTAAAGCGGACACTACAGATCCTTGCACCCTCTGCCATTCGCTCCTTGGCTGTGCGGCCATCACAGTTCTCCTGCTTCACCGGGATATTCAGCATATAATAGCTGTCCTTCTTCGTCAGTGTGGGGGACATCAGCTGACCATTTTCCGGAAAGGAGCGTCCCTTCAGACGGCATTCTGTCCAGACCCATTTCACGCCATTCCAAAGCTTCAGGCGGATAGCTTCATCTGTCAGATCCGAATACATTCCTTTGAAAAAGGTTACCTTCCCTTCCAGCTTCTCTGGGAATGCGCTGTTCTCTTTCCCAACGGTGCTCTTCACTGCGGCGGATGCTGTATTAATGGCAGCTCGTCGCAGATACACAGGAACCTTCCCCATAGGCAATGGGTTGGCAGGCTGTCTGCCGTCCTTGCCGGCCAGAGTCAGCAGTTCCAGACTACGCTGGATATCGAAAAGGCTGTTATCCCACAGCTCTTCGTGCTGTATCAGAAGGTGGTAGTAGAAGTCCACCACGTTCTGAAAATATTCTTCTGTTCTGTCCAGCCATAAAGGCTCCGGACAAAAAAGGCGCATACGCCAAGTTCGGATACTGTAGCCTGTTTTCATAGGATTGTCTGTGATTTTCACTTTGTTTTATCGTATTATTTCAGTAATGCGACGGTCATCCAGGCAGACTTTCTGCTTTCTTTCCCATCGTTGCTTTACATTTTATCTCGAAAAACAGGGAAAGTCAACCAATTATAGCGACTATCGTTTCTTTTTGGCGAATTTTTGTCGAATTATACTATTTTTTACTCTGATTTTTTGTTTTTACCATTAGTTTTTCAAAGAGATTATTTCGATATAAAATATTTGAGTGGTCAAATAATTGGTACATGTCTATAGAATAAGGAGGCAGTTATGTGCAGAAAAGGTGAAAACATCCGTAAACGCAAGGACGGGCGCTGGGAGGCCCGCTATATCAAATATCGGGAGCCAGAGGGGAAGATCCATTACGGCTCCATCTACGGGAAGTCTTACAGAGAAGTAAAGGATAAACGAAACAGGAAGATTTCAGAGCTGCCGGGGTATGGTCATCTGGTAAGGATATCCGGTATCCTGGATTACCGTGCTTCCTTTTGCACGGTAGCAGAGCATTGGAAGCAGCAGATCCGACATACCATCAAGGACAGCACTTTTTCTAATTATGAGGCAATTCTTAACAACCAACTAATTCCGGAAATCGGGAATGTTCAGATCCGGCAGCTCACCAACACCAGAGTCACACAGCTTATTCATAAGAAAAAGGAACTAGAGTTATCCGTGGGCACCATTCATGTTATCCTTAGTGTGCTTCGCAGTGTTCTGAATTTTGCAGCTAAGGAAGGCATTTACCCCGGTGAGCCTATACGCTATCCGCATATCGCAGGTATGGGAAAGGAGGTACAGATCATGGAGTATGAGAATTATGACCGGCTGCAGCAGGCCCTTATTGAAAATCTGAATGACTTTAATTTCGGGCTGCTCCTTTGTATGCATACTGGGATTCGTGTAGGGGAACTTAGCGGACTGCGTTGGGAGGATATTGATTTCATTCAGCACAAGATTCATATACAGCGGACGGTAATCCGTATCAAAAATCTGGACGGTACAAAAGATCCTGCTACCGGGAAAATCTCAAAAACAATTTTGTATATTGGTCCGCCGAAAACAGAGCATTCCAACCGGGAAATCCCATTGCCAGATAAGCTGATTTTTTATGCAAAACGTTTCTGCAAGGATGGGGCTGCTTATGTTCTCACCGGAACATCGAAATGTATGGAGCCCAGAGCCATTCAACGCAGATACGCAACCTTGCTGAAGAACTGTGGAATACCACAGATCAAAATCCATGCCTTGCGGCATCAGTTCTCATGCCGCTGGGTAGAGCAAGGCTTTGATACCAAGTCCCTGTCGGAAATTCTGGGACATACCTCCGTACGCACGACCTTGGATCTGTATGTGCATATCCAGTCGGAAACCAAACGGCAGTATATGAATCAAATGATGGAAAGAGTAATATAGCAATCTCTTCGGAGAATAAGACAATCATTTCAGAAGTGTTATATGATAAGCGCTTCTAAGTGATTGTCTTTTTTTGTGTAGAAAACAGTTGTGTCTCCGCGAAATAAGTGGTCGTTATACGTGGTCAATAGCCCATTTTGTACCGTATTCTTGCTTGTCTGCAGCACAAATACGCATTACTGAAATAATGCGACTATGGGGTCATCTTTTTTTATTATTTGCATTTATGCTGGTATTTATTCTGGAGCGTGTTTATTCTGGAGCGTGTTTATTCTAAAACATGTTTATCAGAAGGGCCGGAAGTGATCTCCCGGCCCTTGCATTTGTAAAGCATGCTCTAGTTAATTCCTAGTTCTCTCATAAGCTTCTCACGATAGTCCGCATCCTGCGTTGCTCTCAGGCAATCGTCTGTACGATTCGCCGTCAATAAAGCATTTATCAGGGAATTCATTTTTCTTTGAGTTTCCTCACGTCCGCGTACTTCTCCTATTTTAATTCCATCGTCTACTAGCATTTGTCCCAGTCTTGTCATAGCTATCGCCTCCCCCTTTTTCCTGTTTTTATCTTATCATAATTTAGTATAAAAATCATCTTAAAGATTTACAAATTTAGTCAAGCGGATATTCCAGGTCCGCTTCGCTAACTTAATTCGGTTAAAAAAGAGGCAGACCATTTTCTTATAGTCTGCCTCTTCTCATATTCTTTCTGTCTTTACTGCTGTGTAGTTGTTGTATCTGCTGTCGCCCCGTCTGTAGCTGTAGTGCCATCTGCGGCAGCTCCATCAGCTGTTGTATCAGCCTGTGTCTCAGTAGCTACGGTTCCCGACTCTGCAACGCTCTCTGCGGATGTGCTCTCTGTGCTTCCGCTAACCGCTGCGTCAGCTTCCTCCTGAGTCACAACCTCGCCATTACGAATCTTTTCCATCAGGCTCTTAGCCTTATCGACCGTACTCTGATCTGGAACCATAACGTATGCCTTCTGGCTCATGGAATATGGCTTCTCGGTAGCACCTGTACCATTTACACTATAGGAT
The DNA here is from genome assembly GCA_934394545.1 of uncultured Blautia sp. GTDB lineage: Bacteria > Bacillota > Clostridia > Lachnospirales > Lachnospiraceae > Blautia_A. Next base: position 25,114 of record CAKRRG010000001.1, on the reverse strand, counting down.
ACGATGGTCCAGTCACCGCCATTGGTAAGCTGCTGCTGAAGAATCTCTGCGATTTCCTCATATGTGATGTTCGTACCGAAGCATCCATCCAGACTGGAAAGAATGGAGGAATAGCTGGTAAGGATTTCCGGAGAAAGTGCCTTTCTTACAACTCCGCGGATAACCTCCATCTGGTTCTTACCACGCTGACGGTCACCTTCCTGGAATGCGAAACGCTCTCTTGCGAAGACAAGCGCCTGCTCACCATTCAGATAATTCTCGCCCTTATTAAAGTGATAGCCCAGAATATTCTTGGAATCAAAATCATAATCAGAATTAACGGTAATTCCGCCAAGTGCATCGATCACCTTCACGAATCCACCAAAGTTGATTCGGAAGTAATAATTAATATCAACGCCATACAGCATTCCAAGAGTATCCATACACACATCAATTCCGTAAATACCGGCATGTGTCAGCTTATCCGGTACTCCACCGGAAATAGAAAGCGGTACAAAGTAATCTCGCGGTGTGGAAACCAGCAGGATCTCATGGGTATCTGTATTTACAGTGGCAATAATATTTACATCACTTCGGCTCTTAGCAGTCATCTCTCCTCTGGTGTCAATACCGCTAAGGTAGATGGTATAGATCTTACCACCATTCGCAGTGGTGATCGGCTCAATGGGAACCGCCTCCTCTGCTGCCTGGATCTTCGTCTCTACATCTACAGTTCCAACCTCTTTCACCTTAGTTCCGAAGTCCGTATATCCATCCATATCCTCATAAACGCTGAGATAAGCGTTATTCAGAAGCATGGCATTTACTTCGTTATTCAGGATTCCATCTGCAAGCTCCGTAAGACCGGCGTACTCTTTCGTCTGTACATCTGTGCCAAACTCACTCTTCAGATGCTCAATCGCACCGTCTGTATTCTCGCGGTCAAGTGAGGACAGAATACCATACGTATATCCTGCAGTCGCTTCCACAGAATCTGCAGCGTCATCACTCTTCACATAGACTGCCATCTGGGTTACCTCAGTGGTTTCACCGGAAATGCTGTTAATGGCGGATCTCGTCTTATTAATATAGAAACCGCCAAATACCAGAATCACCATCATAAGCACTGCAAATATGGTTCCTCCGATAAACCGGCCTCTATATCTGGTGTGCCATACCAGCAGCCAGATAATGGCTGAGATCACCGCCAATACAATACCGATGATCAGCATATAAATAGTCGGGATCATCTTGGTCATGGCCAAAAGTCCCATAAAAACAACAGAAAGCATAATGACGATGATAGTGATCACCGCGCCTGGTATCCAGTCGTTTCTTCTTCTCCTTCTACTCATCTCTTTGCTCCTTTAATTTTCTTTTATCTTTAAAAGCATATCTTATATTTTATACGCTGACAACTGGAAAATCAAGCTAAATAGTGTTATAATACGTAAGATTTGTAAATTTTTTTATCGTTATAATATCCAGGACGCGGATGGGACTATGACGAAATCTACCGTATCGGGCATTGCCCTATCTAGGAGGAATACAATATGACAAAACAGGAATTTCAGGAGTTGACACAGAACATTGTTATTTTGGACGGCGCCACTGGCTCGAATCTGATGGCTGCCGGAATGCCTAAGGGCGTCTGCACAGAGGAATGGGTGCTGGCACATAAGGATGTGATCCAGAAGCTTCAGCGCGCTTACGTAGAAGCAGGAAGTAATATTATCTATGCACCTACCTTCGGCGGCAATCGGGTAAATCTCACCATGCATGGTCTGCAGGATCGTATCGAAGAGATTAACCGCACCCTGGTTTCTTATTCAAGAGAAGTAGCGGACGCAGCGCCTCATAAAGTTTATGTAGCAGCAGATATCACCACCAGTGGCAAGATGATGGCTCCTGCCGGCGAGATGACCTATGAAGCCGCATTTGAAATGTATCAGGAGCAGATCAATATTCTGAAGGATTCCGGTGTGGATCTGATCGTTGCTGAGACTATGATCAATATCGAAGAAACTCTGGCAGCAGTAGATGCCGCTTCTGCGACCTGTGACCTTCCTATTATGTGTACCATGACAGTCGATGCTGACGGAAGTATCTTCAGTGGTGGGAATGCCATTGAAGCAGCCGTTTCCCTGGAAGCAGCCGGAGCAGACGCAGTAGGTGTAAACTGCTCGGTAGGTCCGGATCAACTGATCTCCGTCATCCGCAATATAAAAGAGAATGTATCCATCCCTGTTATCGCCAAGCCAAACGCTGGAATGCCATTCATTGACGACAAGGGAAATGCCATTTACTCTATGAAAGCCGATGAATTTGCGAAGCACATCAAAGCACTGGTCGACGCCGGTGCAGATATCGTAGGCGGTTGCTGCGGTACTACCCCGGAATACATTAGGGAAGTAAGCAGACTTTTGAAATAACATGAAAAACCACTGTAGAATCGATGGATTTTCCATCCTTCCACAGTGGCTTTCTTATATCTGTTTACTTCTCCTTAGCAGCAAGTAGCTCACGCAGCCGGATAATCTCCAGCTTCTGAGCAGCTAACTCATCATCTTTTGACTTTAGTTCTGAATCTTTGGTTTCAAGCTCTAAATCTTTGGTTTCAAGCTCTTTCTTCTGTTCATCAATCGTATTCTGCATCTGATCGACCATGTATTCTACCGTATTTCGATCCAAAATGCGAAGTTCCTCAGAAAACATATCCATCACCCTTTCCACATTTAAGCAAATATAATATACCTGCTCATCACTTCACCTTAATTGCCTTCTTGGGGCACATTTCCTGACAGCAGAAGCATCGGATACATTTCTTATAATCATAAACCGGTGGATGTTTCCTGCCGTTTCGGAAATCCACAGCCTTGCCGGGGACGGGACAGCTGTTTACACAGATTCCGCAGCTCACACATTTATCTGCCTCGATATAGGGCTTCTTCTGAAAAATATTCAGCGCTTTGGCAAGCCTGGTCCAGACATTGTTGCGAAGCTGGGTGCGATCTACGTTAAAATTTGGATTACCATATTTATCTAGCAAATCCTCCATAGAAATTGTACGACACTTTTTCTCAACATCTTTTCTGTCAGCTGTCGTTGGATTCTCCCTGGAAGCCACCACAATCTCCACATTCTCTTCCTTACAATTTCCCAGTCCCATCTTCTCCCCATGGTAATTGGTGGGTACCATTTCCGGCTTCAGATACACAAGCCTTGCAAATACGCTGTCCAGCGCCACAGGATCTGTAGACATAAGGATCACATTCATAGCAACCGGATCTCCGGCACCTGGTCCGTTTCCTTCCATTGCTGTGATTCCATCCATGATGTAAAGTCTTGGCTTCACATATTGATTCAAATCGATCAGCATCCTGGCGAAGCTGTCCGCACTTGGATACTTGGTATGACCGATGGCTTTATTTTTCCCATATATGAAACCATAGCTGTTCTTCACCGCACCTGTAATTCGTTCCAGTGCATGGGTTTTCATCTTGGAAAGAGAAATGACGCAGTCTGCCTCCAGCAGTTCTTTGGGCAAAATAAAATCCTTCGCCTGGATTCCATCCGGATTCTCCACCCGTACCCCTTTCGTATAGTCAATGGCCGGAATCCGGTACTTTTCCAGATATGTGTCCATTCCGGTTCCCTGGATCACCTGCTTCGTTGTTCCATGTCCACAGGAATCTGCCAGCACAATATTTTCATACCCTTCTTCCCGTAAGATCCGGGCAAAAGCACCTACGATCACAGGATGGGTGATGACCGCTTTTTCCACCTCTGCTTTTTTCAGAAGATTGGGTTTCAGAAGGATTTTCTCCTCTTTACGGATAAGACTTTCAACGCCTCCAAGTTCTTCCAGCCCATTTTTCATCAGCTGATAAATCCGCTCTTCCTCGTATGTCTCACAGGGGAGCACTACCACTTTGCTTTTTTTATTCATCCTTTTCTCCAACCCAAACCTCTCTGATTGCTTTTCTTACCGGCAGTATACAAACCGGAACCACAGACAATGCATCAACTCCCATTCTGAGAAAGGTCTCTGTCAGTCTGGTATCTGCTGCCAGTTCTCCGCAAAGACACACCTTACAGTTCTGTGCATGTCCTGCTTCCACGATCATCTGGATCATCTTCAGGATTGCAGGATGGTGATCGTTGTATTTTTTCTGCAACAATGGATTCTGTCTGTCCATTGCAAGGGTATACTGGGTCAGGTCATTCGTTCCGATTCCCATGAAATCCACTCGTCTGGCCAGTTCTTCTCCGATCATTACCGCAGCCGGAGTCTCCATCATAATTCCGGTTCTCACATTCTGAAATGGTACTTCTGACCTCTGCAGCTCTGCCTTTACCTCATCTACTACAGCTTCTACCTCATCCATCTCCTCTTCGGAGCAGATCATAGGATACATCATTCCCAGATTGCCATACAGACTTGCACGGTAAATGGCACGGATCTGTGTCTTAAAAAGGTTCTTCCGGTCAAGGCTCAGGCGGATTCCACGGTTTCCCATAAGCGGATTGGTTTCCTTGGGGATTTCCAGATAGGAGGCTGTCTTGTCTGCACCAAGATCTGCCGTACGGATAACCACCAGACGGTCACCCATTGTTTCTGCAATCTTTTTATATGCCTGAAAAAGCTCCTCTTCACCTGGATAACTTTCTCTGCCCAGGTACTGAAATTCGCTTCGCAAAAGTCCGATTCCTCTTGCTCCGTAATAAATCGCACTGTTCAGATCATCCAGGCTGCCAATATTGGCATAGATTCCCACCTTACGACCATCCTTCGTTACGTCGGCTTCATTTTTCAGCTGCAAAAGCGCTTCTCTCTCTATCAGGTCTGCCTTCCGCCGGATTTCGTATTCTTTGCGAACTTCATTATCCGGTTCCAGATAAACCGTTCCTGTATACCCGTCAATAATGGCAACACTGTCTTCCCACTCTTCCTCAGACTGCGGGAGCCCGATGCCTGTAACACAGGGAATATCCATGTTTTTCGCCAGAATTGCCGCATGAGAGGTAGCAGATCCCCCACGTGTGATAATGCCAAGAAGTATATCTTTGTTCATTTCCATCAGTTCTACAGGGGATAAGGTTTCTGCTGCCAGAATCACAGGCTCCTCTCCAAGATCAATTTTCCTGGTATCTTCTCCCAGAATACCAAGAAGCAGGTCGGATATCCGGCTTACGTTATGGATTCGTTCCTTCACAGAGGGAGCATTCAGACCGGAAAACGTACTCTGCAGTTCATCCCTGGTCGTCTGTACGGCATAAGCTGCTGTTACCTTCTCTCCTGTGACCATGCTCTGCACTGCCCGAAGAAAGCTGCCGGAGCCAAGAAGCTCTGCCTGCTCCAGGATCTGATCCATATGGTCCTTGTCATACTCCTCTTTCAAAGTCTGCATCACATGTCTTCTTGCTATGTCGAAATTCTTCAGTTCCTTCTTCACATCATCCGTCTGATGCTGCCGGACCTGATATTCTCCCTTTCTGTAAAATCGGATTTTGCCAATGGCCACTCCTGCAAAGGCAGAAGCTCCCTTGTATATTTCCATATTTTTTCCCCTTTAAAAATTCTCAAAAAAGAGCCTGTTTTTTATTTGCTTAATCGCAAGCGGCCTTAAACTCTGTCCAGTTCTTATTATACTGTTCTTCTGCCTCAGCGCTTACATTCTTAATACTCTCACCACTTGTCACACTATCCGGAACTACCAGATTCTCGTCAACCAGTTCATCTGCTGCCTTATTTGTGCAGTAATAACCGATGTAATTAAAGCACTGTGCTGCAACCTCTGGTCTTAAAATATAATCCACAAACTCATAAGCAGCATCTGCATTCGGTGCAGCGCTTGGGATAAACATACCCATAACACCGAATCCAAGACCCTCTTCCGGATATACAACCTTCAGATCCGGATTCTCTGCCAGGACAGCGGTTACCTGTGAGGTATAAAGAAGAGCCACAGAAGCCTCTCCGTTCAGCAATGCATTCTGGGTGTTATCATCCTGGAGCATGCGGATGTTCGGTGCAAGCTCAACAAGCTTCTGGCCTGCTTCTGCGATCGTATCCACATCCTCCTCATTCATGCTTTTTCCCATGGTAAGAAGTGTAATTCCATTGATAACACGGTAGTTTGCAATTAATGCCACACTGTCTTCCAGAGACGGATCCCACAGATCTGCATAACCCTTGATATCTATATCCACTTCCTCCGGATCATATACGATCAGAGGGATTCCAGCTCCATATGGTACGGTGTATTCATCCTTTTCATCGTAGAACTGTCCCTGATAAAGAGGATTGATGTTTCCCCAGTTTGAGATTTTATCCTTGTCAAGCTTCGTGGCAAGACCTTCTTCCACGATCTTCTCAAGAATATAATCATCGGCGATTACCACATCGTAGTCTCCACCCTTTGCCATGGATACCTTCTCAAGCATCGTCTCATCTGTGTCAAAGTTGGAATACACTACCTTACAGCCGGTCTCCTCTTCGAAACCATCCAGAACCTCCTGGGGAAACATTCCTGCCCAGGTATAAAGAACCAGTTCCGAATCCGCTGCGTATACCGGTGCCACACTGCCGCACACTGCTGCGGCTGCAAGAATTACAGCAAGTAACTTTTTTTTCATAATGATCATTCTCCTCTCTGATACTCAGCTCTGTTGCTCCTCTTAGTTACTTTTCCTGGTTACTCCGCCTTGATCTTCGTCCACAGCTCTGCATATTTCTGCTTGATCTTCGGCTCCTGATAGCGGAAAATCTCGCTGTTGGGGTTCTCGAAGTCCGGAATATACGAAGAAACGCCTTCATACTCTCCGGTGATCATGGTTTCGTAAACACTCTTTACAGGAGAAGTATAACCTACTTCTTCCGTATTGCAAAGGGCAGATTCTTCTTCCAGCATAAAATTTATAAATGCATGGGCAAGTTCTACCTCACTGCAATCCCTTGTAATGACCATCGCATCGTACCAGTTATTGGTTCCCTGCTTTGGTGTAAAATAATCCATATTTGGATTTTCACTGATAATATAAGAAGCATCCCCGGAGTAAACAACTGCCATCGCCTTGTTTCCGGAAATCATATTGTCGATCACGTCATCCCCTGCATAAATAGGATCCATAGTATTCCTCTGGTCCACCAGCCACTGGTAAGCCTCCTGGATCTGCTTTTCATCTGTGGTATTCATGGAATAGCCAAGAGCCTTCAGAGCGATCATAAAGGAATCCCGCTCGGAATCGTACATGTAGATATTTCCTTTATATTTGGTATCACAAAGAATATCCCATCCCTCCTGAAGATCTTCAGGGTCAACCACCGTAGTATCATAAAGAATACCAACGGTTCCCCAAAAATACGGGCAGGAATAACGGTTTCCAGGATCGTAGCTCTTATTCAAAACTTCGTCCATCAGCTTGTTCTTATTGGGAATCAGATCCCAATCGATATGCTGAAGATAATCCTCCTTGATCAGACGCTCGATCATGTAATCAGAAGGTACCAGCACATCGTAAGACTCACCGCCGGACAGCTTGGTATACATCATTTCGTTGGATTCGAAGGTTTCGTAAACAACAGTACAGTTATATTCCTGCTCAAACTGTGTAAGCAGATCCAGGTCAATATACTCTCCTGCATTATAGACCTTCAGCACATGGCTCTCTTTTGCACTTCCGCCGCATTTCATAAGCCCGAAGCCAAGAGCAGCAACCACCAGAAGCGCAATTACACGCTGGATTTTTTTCGCATGTCTGCTTGCATGCTTTTCCAGAAGCTTCGGAAGCACATTGGCTAAAACCATTACCAGCACAATGACCACGATTACGATGGTGGACAGGGCATTGATGGTAGGATTGATTCGCTTGGTCATATTATAGACCACAATGGAAATGTTCTTCACGCCGTTTCCGGATACAAAATACGAAATTACGAAATCGTCAAAGGACATGGTAAAAGCAAGCAGGGCGCCGGCGAAAATACCGTCCTTGATCATCGGCACAATCACCTTGGTCAATGCCTGGAACGGCGTTGCTCCAAGGTCCATGGCTGCATTTGCCAAGTTGGGATCCAGGCTTCTTACCTTCGGATACACACTGGTGATCACATATGGCGTACAAAAAGAAATGTGCGCCAGCAGCATGGTAAAATAGCCTTTTCGGAATCCCAGTGAGGAAAACAGAAGCATAAGTCCGATTGCCGTTACAATATCCGGATTCAGAATGGGCAGGTTATTAATATTTAAAAGGGTTTCCTTTAATACCTTTCTGGACTTGGAAAGACCGATTGCCGTAATGGTTCCAAGGACTGTAGAAATCACAGTTGCCAGGATGGCAATGGTTACAGACACATAAACAGCCTTACTCACTTCTGTATTGTGAAGCAGCTCTGTATACCATCTCATGGAAAATCCCGTAAACTTGGTCAGGGATTTAGAGGAATTAAAGGAAAAGATCATGGTCACCAAGATTGGCAGGTAAAAAAACACCAGGCAGATGGCCACGTAAAATTTCTGAAAAAAGCTTGTTTTTTTCTGCATGGTATCCTCCTACTCTCCTTTTTCCTTATCCATCCGCTTCATCAGGCTCATGGAAAGCAAAATAATAATGGCCAGGATCATGGAAATCGCGCTGCCGAAGTTCCAGTCTCCTACGGAAATAAACTGGGACTCGATCAGGTTACCGATGAGCATGTACTGTCCGCCTCCAAGGAGCTTGGGAATTACGAAGGAGGAAATGGCAAGAAGGAATACCATCATAATACCATTTGCCACACCTGGCAGGGACAGCTTCCAGATTACCTTCCAGAAGGTCTGGAAACGGTTTGCCCCCAGGTCATAGGCTGCCTCGATCAGGGATTTGTCCATTTTATTTAAGGATGTATGGATGGGAATGATCATAAACGGCATAAAGTTGCAGATCAGACCTATCATAACAGAAAAATCTGTATACATCATGCTGATCGGCCCCAATCCGATTTTTCCCAGAAGATTGTTAATGATTCCGTTATCGGACAAAAGGTTCATCCATGCATAGGTACGAAGGAGCATGTTGATCCACATGGGAATGGTTACCAGCATAATAAGAAGTCCCTGGACCTTCTCTGAGCATCTGGCAATGAGCAGGGCAAGGGGATAGCCAAGTACCAGACAGACAAAGGTGGTAAGAAGTCCCAGCCAGAAGGATTTCAGGATGACGTTCAGGTAAGTGGCTTCCAGGAATTTCACAAAATTCCCCCAGGTGAAGGAAAGGGTCATAACTTCATTTCCTTCTGTGGTAAATGCATACAGGACAATCAAAAACAGTGGGATTACAAGGATGACGATTGCCCAGATAAAGTAGGGAATGATAAGACGTTTAAACTGTTTCATCAATAAGCTCCCATTCTGTACATGACATGAATGTCTTCTGGTCCGAATTTCAGTCCTACCTGGCGGCCCACTTCCGCATAATCGGTGGTCTGAACTTTATAGGTACGCAGTTCTGTTTCTACAAGGATTTCATAATGAACTCCCTTGAAGGTTACATTTCGTACAACACCTGTGATCTTCGCCTGAGATGGTTCTACGATATCAAGGTCCTCCGGACGAAGTACTACCTCGATTTCTTCGTTGTCTTCGAAGCCCTTATCCACACATTCAAATTCAAATCCGTCAAACTGGACCAGATAGTCTTTCACCATAATTCCTTCTATGATATTGGACTCTCCGATAAAGCCTGCAACGAAACGGTTCTCCGGCTCGTTGTAAATATCGGTAGGAGAACCGATCTGCTGGATTTCACCATTGTTCATAACAACTACCGTATCCGACATGGAAAGAGCTTCCTCCTGGTCATGAGTGACGTAAATAAACGTGATTCCAACCTCCTGCTGGATTTTTTTCAGCTCGATCTGCATCTGCTTACGGATTTTTGCATCCAGGGCGCCAAGAGGCTCATCAAGAAGAAGGATCTTCGGCTCATTGACCAGCGCACGGGCAATGGCAACTCGCTGCTGCTGTCCGCCGGAAAGCAGGGTAACGTCTCTTTTCTCGAAGCCCTCCAGACCTACCATTTTCAGCATTTTGGTGACTTTCTGGGCGATCACGTCCTTGTCCACTTTTTTCAGATTCAGGCCGAATCCAATGTTATCTGCCACATTCAGATGGGGAAAAAGGGCATATTTCTGGAAAACGGTGTTTACCTCTCTTTTATATGGAGGCAGCTTGGAAATCTCAATTCCGTTAAACAGTACTTCGCCGCCGCTTGGCTCCTCGAAGCCTGCAATAATACGAAGGGTTGTGGTCTTTCCACAGCCACTTGGTCCCAGAAGGGTGAGAAACTCGTTCTCATAGATGTCCAGATTGATTCCGCGGAGAACCTGCTGGTCATCAAAGTTTTTTGTAAGGTTTTTCAACTCAATGAGTTTGTTCATTCGTGTGCTCCTTTCCGTCCCTAAATGGAAATATCCATATATTTCCTCATGCCGTGAAAAAACCGGCTTTTATCAGGTGATTTTCTTCGCTAATTCCTGTGATCAGACTACTTATACTTCCTCTTTAACTTCTTTATAAGAGAGTAAACAAGAAGAATCATCACTGTAAAAGCCAGCATGATCGTACACAGGGCATTGATTTCCGGCGTGACACCGGTTTTTATCTGAGTGTACACCTTGATCGGCAAGGTGGACAGTCTCGGACCGTTAATAAAAATACTGATTACCACGTCATCCATGGACATGGCAAAGGCAAGCAATGAGCCGGATGCCACCGCCGGCATGATCAGCGGCAATGTGATGTCAAAAAAGGCTCTCATGGAAGTGGCTCCAAGATCCCGGGCAGCCTCCTCAAGGGAAGGATCCATTCCTACTAATCTCGCTTTTACTTCCATCAATATATAAGGAACGCAGAATACCGTATGTCCGATCAGCAGGGTCAGCATTCCGAAGGGCAGATTCAGCATATAGAAAAATGCCATCAGCACCATACCCAGAATAATTTCCGGTATCATAAGGGGCAGAATCGAAATGTATTCCAGGGCTCCCTTTGATTTCCAATGGATCCGTGACAGGCCTACAGCTCCCAGTGTTCCGATCACTGCAGATACCACACAGCTTGCCACACCAAGAAACAGGCTGTTTACAAGTGCTTCCATCATATCGCCATCCGCAAAGAGCTGCTGGTACCACTGAAGGGAAAATCCAGTCAGTCTTACCGGCAGCTTGGATTCGTTAAAGGAAAAAACGATCACTACCGCCACTGGCAGGTACATGAGAAGGAAAATCAGACCCAGGTATATTTTCTCGAAGCGCGTACTTTTTTTCATGCCAGTCCCTCCACTTCTTTCGCATTGGTGACCTTACGATATAACAGGATCATCAGCGTGGTAAGGATCATCATAATGACTGCAAGCGCTGCGGCAAAGGGCCAGTTATTTCCCCTGGTCATCTGATCCTGGATCAGGCTTCCTACTAATACTACTTTATTTCCGCCCAGAATGTCTGCTATAAAAAACAGTCCCATAGAAGGAATAAAGGTAAGGATCACACCGGACAAAAGTCCCGGCAGGGTCAGCTTAAAGCTTACGGTCCAGAAGGCCTTCGCCTTGCTTGCACCAAGGTCACGTGCCGCTTCTACCAGAGACCAATCCAGTTTTTCCGCACTGGAATATACGGACAGGATCATAAAAGGCAGAAGCACGTAAATCATACCAATGACAATCGCCGGGTAGCTGTACATAATCTTCAGCGGCTTTTCAATCAAGCCAAGCTTCTTCAATATAAAGTTCAGGATTCCCTTTTTCTGAAGAATGATGATCCATCCATAAAGACGGATCAGGGAATTTACCCAGAAGGGCAGCATTAGAAGAAGCATGGCTTTCTTCTTGCCCCCTGCTGGCAGCTTCGCCATAAAATAGCCAAAGGGATACCCGATCAAGGTAATAAAAATAGTACTTGTAAAAGCCAGCTGGAAGGACTGGATAAAGGTATCCAGGTACACCGGCTCCAAGATCTTCCTGTAATTATCCAGTGTAAAAATCCACTGTACGCCGTGAACCTCTCCGGGAGTAGCAAAGCTTAAGGCCACCATATAGAGAAGGGGGCATGCCACGAAGATCAGGGTGAAAATGTATAGCGGCAGGATCATAAAGATGGTGGCGCGGGATTCCCTGCTGCCCCGGCCGCCCCTCATAGGTTCCCTCCTGATGCACTTGTACCCTCTGCCTTCGCAGCATTTCTGTCCACGATAACTGCATTTTGCGGATCAAAGCACCAGCTGATCTGCTGACCTGGCTGAATATTTGCGTTCATTCCGAAACGGCTGGCTGTAATTTCTGTGCCATCTGGCAGAGCAAGCAATACTCTCAACTGTCCTGCTGCGAAATTTTTCTCCTTTACCACCGCCGAATAACCTTGTTTACAAGTTTCATCCAATATTATATTCTCACTTCGAATTGCTACTGTTCCATCCATGCCCACAAGTTCGCCCTTCAGGATATTGGCATTTCCCACAAAGGTTGCCACATAACTGGTTTTCGGATGGTTGTAAATCTCATCCGGCGTGCCAATCTGCTCGAAACGCCCCTGGTTCATTACCACGATACGGTCAGACATATTAATGGCCTCCTCCTGATCGTGTGTAATATAAATAAAGGTAATTCCCAGTTTCTTCTGAAGCCGCTTCAGCTCCAGCTGCATCGCCCTGCGAAGCTGCAGATCCAAAGCTCCCAGAGGCTCATCCAAAAGCAGTACACGGGGATTATTGGCAAGTGCTCTGGCAATTGCCACTCTCTGCTTCTGTCCTCCGGAAAGCTCGGCAGGTCTTCGTTTCTCGAAACCTTCCAGCTGAACCAGTTCCAGCATTTCCTTAACCTTTTTCTTTATTTCGGATTTCGGTGCTTTACGGATTTTCAGACCATAGCCAATATTATCTGTCACATTCATATGTGGAAAAAGAGCGTAATTCTGAAATACCGTATTCACATCTCTCTCATTGGGCTCCAGATTCGTCACATCTTTCCCCTCCAGCCATACGCTTCCGCTGTCTGGCTGTTCCAGTCCTGCAATGATACGAAGAGTTGTGGTTTTCCCACATCCTGACGCACCCAGTAAAGTGACGAACTCCCCTTGTTCAATTTTCAGATTGATTCCCTGAAGAACATATTCCCCAGGAGTAAAGCTTTTTTTCAGATTTTTCAATTCAAGAAATGAGTCAGACATTTGTCTCCCCCTCTCTACTGTTTTAAGCGAAGTACGAAAAAAATACGGGATACCCTATAGCCATACATTCAGAAAATTTCTGTATAAACACGGTGCATGTTTATACAGCGCCATTACTGCATATTGCCATATCGGTAACCCGTATTCTCATAAAATTCTTCGAAAAAAGGTACACCAAAAGCAGGTCCGTCCTGCTCCATCCAGTCAGAACGCACCCCTGTAGCTCCAAGATTCTCAGAACCTCTTCCAAGCCCGCCTAAAAAAGCTGCAACTCTTGCTGCAGTCTCTCTCTCTATTTTCTTTTCAAAAAAGCCTGGGGTGGAATAGCCTGACATGTACCTCGTCTCCTTTGTTTGCAATCAAGGCATATTCTATCATAGAGTGAACCATTTGAAAACAATTAATTTCCTATTGATGAAATATTCTTCCAATTAACAAACCAGGAGCAGAACTCATCGCTCTGCTCCCTTGCAAAAATATTTCCTCTCATAAGAAAAAGCTGGAAATGAGACTCGAACTCACGACCCCTTCATTACGAGTGAAGTGCTCTACCGACTGAGCTATTCCAGCTTATGTTCTGGCAAATGGAATCATCTGCCAGACACAAACATTATTTTAGTTTATATATAGGAATTTGTCAAGGAATTTTTGGATTGAGTTTTCTTTGCTATTTTGGGATTGTCAGGTAATTCTCCTTCAAAGGCATTCTGCTCCTCATAATCGGAAACAAATCCATCCTCCCAATTCTCTTTCTCATATTCCTCTTCCTTTAATTGTATATTATTCTTTTATTGCCTTCTTTTTTGCGGTAACTTTTTTCACTGCTTTTGCTGCTGTCACTTTCTTTTTAGCTGGTGCTTTCACAGGTGTACAGCTGAAAATACTTACACCAAGTGCCGGCAGTTTCACTTTAATGGAGTACTCGCGCTCGTCACACTCTTCTGCTTTTGCGCTCTTTGCACGGGCGTTTACTACGCCTTCACCACCAAATTCTACTACGTCACTGTTAAAGATTTCTTTATATTTTCCAGCAAAGGGCACGCCCACCTGATAGTTCTCATAAGGTATTGCCGCGAAATTACAGATTACAAGCAAGGTTTCCTCTGGCTTCTCGGTCTTACGCAGGAAGGTGATCACATTCTCCTCGTATTTCATCAGCTGAACCCATTCAAATCCGTCATACTCATCATCCATCTGATAAAGTGCAGGTGAACTCTTATAAAGGGTATTCAACGCCTGAATGCATTTGGCAAGTTCCTCCGGTATAGCAGCCCCCGGTGCCATCATCTTACATCCGGGATGAACCATCATATAGGAATAAGCCTCTCTCACCTGCGCCAGCTTCTGCTTCTCATCTCCTGGAAGCTTCGCCATAAACTGTTCAAGGCTTCCCACATCTCTGCTTCCAAGTGTAAGAATATAATGCTCGGAATATGCATATAAAGTAGACAAGGTCAGCTGGTCATGATAATTCTTCCGTAAAATCGGATCCACCGACAGATAGAACAGGAAGTCTCTTGTCCATCCGCCGCTCCATTTATAATCAAATCCAAGGTGATCATTCTCCACACTGTCCGTCAGTTCCGGCCACAAGCCATCCTCCTGCGCGATCAAAAGTGCTCCCGGATCACGCTTCTTCACAATGGAATTCAGATGCTTCAGAAATTCAATGGCATGAAGGTTCTCATTGGAGCCATACATATTCGGTGTCCAGCCATCTTTTCTGCCGTAATCCAGATAAAGCATGGCATCCACATCATCCATACGAAGCCCATCCACATGGAAAACCTCCAGCCAGAAGCAGGCATTGGAGAGCAGGAAATCCATTACCATAGGGCTGTCGTAATTGTAAAGCATGGTGCCCCACATGGGGTGAACTGCCATATTCGGATCCTTCACTTCATAAAGAGGTGTTCCGTCAAAATTCTCCAGGCCACCGGCATATCTGGGGAACTGTGCCGGTGACCAGTCCAGGATCACACCGATGCCTTCCCGGTGAAGCCTATCCACCAGTGCCGCAAACTCTGCCGGTGTACCATAACGTGTACTAACTGCAAAGTACGCTGAGGTAGGATATCCATCTGAACCATCTTCCAGAAACTCCATAACCGGATGAAGCTCTACATGGGTATATCCGTTCTCCTTTGCAAAAGCGATCAGTTCTTCCCCTGATTTCCACTGTCCAAGGCTTGTTTCATAAATAGAAACCGGCTGCCTGCGGTCATCGTATTTCTTACGGTCAGTCATCCAGCTGCTGTCATTCCAGGTAAAATCAGAAACCTCTGCCACAACAGAATTCCACAATGGCGCCGGCTGGGTTCTGTGTCCATAGGGGTCTGCTTTCTGAAGAATCACATCCCCTTTTGCCTTAATTTCATAGCGATAGGCATCTCCTGCCTTCACTCCCGGTACAAACAGTTCAAAAATACCGGACATGGGCATCTTATGCATAGGAAGTACTCTGCCATCCCAATTGTTAAATTCACCAACTACACTGACACGAATGGCATTAGGCGCCCACACTGCGAAATGCGTGCCGGCTACCCCATTCATCACCATGGGATGTGCGCCCATTTTCTTATAGGCTTCGTAAAAAACGCCGCCAAGGAAAGCCCGCTCATCCTCTTCGGTAAGAAGTCCGCCAAATGCATAGGCATCCTTAAAATGCTTCGTCTCCTTCTCAAGCTCTACCTGAAATTGGTAAGCCGGAATCTTCCTTCCCGGGATCAGCACTGCATAATAACCTGCCTCATCCTCCAGCTCCATTTCATATTTCTTACGGCCAACCACTACTGCTGCTGCCTTCGCCTCTGGAAAGAATCCCTGTATCAGCACTCCATCCGGTGTCAGTCTGGGTCCCATCACATCTCTTGGCGCAGTCTCTTCCCCATATACAACCGCTTCAATTCCTGGCCAGTCCATATAATCATATACTGTTTTACTCATAAGTCTCTCCATTTCCCCGCCAATATTCACGGATCGTCAGATTCCCCACATGAAGCTTCACAAAAATGTTATTATTGTTATAATTCTCAGGCATTCTGACGAAATTTTTGATATTTCTATTTTACCATTTTAATCAGAAAAAAGAAAGAAATTTGTTTGACAAATATACTTCTCTGCGTTAAATTATTGTTATATATTCTGAAAACATCTAAGGAGGATTTTTCAATGAGTAACCGAAACTACGATGTGACTGCACTTGGCGAGCTTCTCATCGATTTCACTGAGAATGGAACCAGCGCACAGGGCAATCCGATCATGGAGGCGAACCCAGGTGGTGCTCCGTGTAACGTTCTGGCTATGCTTGAGCGCCTTGGTAAGAAGACCGCTTTTATTGGAAAAGTTGGAAAAGATATGTTCGGAAACCAGCTGAAAGCAGCTGTGGAAGAAGTTGGAATTGATACAAGAGCTCTTATCATGGACGAAGAAGTACATACCACACTGGCATTTGTCCACACCTATCCGGATGGAGACAGAGACTTCTCCTTCTATCGCAATCCAGGTGCTGACATGATGCTGACGAAGGACGAAGTTCCGGATGACCTGATCCGTGACTCTCGTATTTTCCATTTCGGAACCCTTTCTTCTACTCATGAGGGCGTAAGGGAAGCTACCCGCCATGCCTTAGAAGTTGCAAAGGACGCTGGCTGCATCATCACCTTTGACCCCAATCTCCGCCCGCCACTGTGGAAATCCCTTGAGGATGCCCGTGTTGAGATTGAATACGGTCTTACCAAATGTGATGTTCTGAAGATTTCTGACAACGAAGTGGAATTCCTTTTTGATACCACAGACTACGACAAGGGTGCTGCACTGATTGAAGAGAAATATCACATTCCGCTGGCTCTTATCACCATGGGTAAAGACGGAAGCCGCGCTTATTACAAGGGACGCCGTGTAGAGTGCGCTCCATTCCTTCAGGAGCACACCATTGAGACCACAGGTGCCGGAGATACCTTCTGTGCCAACATCCTGAACTATGTTCTGGAGCACGGTCTGGAAGACCTTACAGATGAGAACCTGATGGAAATGCTTACCTTCGCAAACGCAGGTGCATCTCTTATCACTACCCGCAAGGGTGCTCTTCGTGTGATGCCGACACTGGATGAAATCAAGACATTTATTGCAGAGAGCGGCAGATAAATATGTAGCTTTGAATCGCTATTTATAACTAAAGCAAAAACAGGAATCGCTAATGACCCTCTGATTACATAGAAACCCGTAAGGGAATTCAGTGGAAAGGAGGGCTAGAGCGTGTTTGGAAAAGGCTTTCTGCAAGATGTGCGTCACAATTTGTGGGAGATTTTGCCCGGATGAAGGCGTCGTAGCGGGCTACGACAACCGAATTCGGGTGAAATATACCGCAAAGTGGGGCGTGCAGATTGCAGGAATGATTTTTCAAACAGGCTCTAGGCCAATGAGTATTGTTGACCTTATAGCAGTTATAAGTTTCGGCTTAACCTGCTTTGGAATCGGATATACCTTTGGTAAAGATATTAACAAGACACAAAAATAGCCGCCCTAGCCTGGAAAACTAAGCGGCAATTTTTGTTTATCAACTATTTTATCGGGCTAACCGTCTATCGGCAACACTCTTTTTCTATACCTATATTAACATTCTGTTGTCTTAATGTCAATTATCTGTATTCGAATTTTATGAACCATTATCTGTATTCGAATTTATTTCACCACGCGAACCTTTGAAACACCTTCAATGGCTTTCAGCGCATCCAGTGCCTCTGCGGAAGCTGCACTCTCCAGATCGATCAGCGTATACGCATACTCACCTTTACTCTTGTTGGTCATATCTGCAATGTTCAGGCCCTCAGCACCAAGGATCTTGGTCAGCTGGCTGATCATGTTAGGAATGTTCTTATGTGTAATGGCAATACGTCCAACTGCTACGCAGGTACCCATATCACAGTTCGGGAAGTTTACGGAGTTTTTGATATTACCATTCTCAAGAAAATCACGAACCTCCTTCACAGCCATAACTGCACAGTTCTCCTCTGATTCCTCTGTGGATGCTCCAAGATGAGGCGTTACCAGAATGCCCTCATGGCCGGCAACTGTATGGTTGGCAAAGTCTGTTACATATTTTTTCACCTTGCCGCTGTTCAGGGCATCGATCAGCGCATCCTCGTCAACCAGAAGGTCACGGGCAAAGTTCAGAAGTACAACACCGTCTTTCATCTTATCGAAAGCTTCTTTGTTGATCATCTTCTTCGTGGAATCCAGAAGCGGTACATGTACTGTGATATAATCGCACTTGCTGTAAATCTCGTCTAAGCTCTTGCTGTGCTTAATGGTACGGGAAAGGTTCCATGCTGCATCGATGGAAATGTATGGATCATAACCATAAACCTCCATACCAAGGGAAGCTGCTGCATTTGCCACCATGCTTCCAATGGCGCCAAGACCGATGATACCAAGCTTTTTACCCATGATCTCACAGCCTGCAAACTGCTTCTTCTGCTTCTCAGCAAGCTTATCAATATCTTCCTGGTCTTTCTCTCTCTGTACCCACTCAATACCTCCCACAATGTCACGGGAAGCAAGAAGCATACCGGCAAGAACCAGTTCCTTTACACCATTTGCATTGGCTCCAGGAGTATTAAATACAACGATACCTTTCTCTGCACACTCTTTCACCGGAATGTTATTAACTCCGGCACCGGCACGTGCGATCACTGCAACGCTTTCCGGTAGCTCCATATCGTGCATCTTAGCACTTCTTACAAGAACTGCCTGGCAGTCATCCAGAGTATCCGCTTTTTTATAATTATCATCAAAAATGTCCAGACCTTTCTGGGCAATGGGATTCAGGCAATGATACTGAAACATTACGCATTTTCCTCCTCAAACTTTTTCATGAATGCAACCAGTGCTTCCACACCAGCCTTCGGCATTGCATTGTAAATGCTAGCTCTCATGCCGCCAACAGTTCTGTGGCCTTTCAGATTCACAAAGCCTGCCTTGGAAGCCTCAGCAACAAATTTCGCATCCATCTCTTTGTCACCGGTTACAAAAGGAACGTTCATAAGGGAACGGTCTTTCGGAACAACGGTGCCATGGAAAAGCTTGCTGGAATCAAGGAAATCGTAAAGAATCTTTGCCTTCTCCTCGTTGCGTTTCTTCATCTCTTCCAGTCCGCCCATTTTCTTCAGCCATTTGAATACCTTGCCGCATACGTAGATGCAATATGCGTTCGGTGTATTATAAAGGGAACCTGCGTCTGCATGTGTCTTATAGGTCAGCATGGTAGGTGTTCCAGGAAGAACATCCTCTGTGATCAGATCTTCACGGATGATCACAATGACCATACCGGCAGGTCCGATATTCTTCTGGACTCCACCGTAAATAATGCCGTATTTGCTTACATCAACAGGCTCGGAAAGGAAACAGGAGGATACATCTGCTACCAAAGTTTTACCCTTTGTGTTTGGAAGCTCTTTGAACTTTGTTCCATAAATGGTGTTGTTTTCACAAATATAAACATAATCCGCATCCGGGCTCACAGGCAGATCACTGCAATCCGGAATATAAGAGAAGGTCTTATCCTCGGAAGAAGCAATCTTGTTTGCTTTTCCGTATTTCTGTGCCTCCTGGTAGGCTTTCTTTGCCCACTGACCTGTCACAATATAATCTGCAACCTTATTTTTCATAAGGTTCATAGGGATCATGGCAAACTGCTGGGAAGCACCTCCCTGAAGGAAAAGTACCTTGTAATTATCCGGAATATTCATCAGCTCACGAAGATCCTTCTCAGCTGTATCGATGATTTCCTGGAATGCAGCACTTCTGTGGCTCATTTCCATAACAGACATACCGGTACCGTTATAATCCAGCATTTCATCTGCAACTTCTTTCAACACCTCTTCCGGAAGGACTGCCGGTCCTGCGGAAAAATTATACACTCTGCTCATTTCTTCACATCCTCCTCGTCAAATACCTCGTCTAAACTTGCTCCTGCAGGAACCATAGGATATACGCTTAAATCCTGGTCGATCCAGCAGTCGAGAACTACCGGTCCCTCTGATGAAAGCGCCATCTTAAGTGCAGGCTCTACTTCTTCCATCTTCGTAACGCGGATTGCTTTTGCTCCCATTGCCTCAGAGACTTTCACGAAGTCCACACTGTCATTTAATACAGTCTGGGAATATCTGTGGTCATAGAAAAGAGTCTGCCACTGGCGTACCATTCCCAGAACATGATTGTTCAGAATGATCTGGACAAGAGGTTTGCCGCAACGGACTGCTGTGGCAATCTCATTCATGTTCATACGGAAACAGCCGTCTCCTGCTATATTTACCACGGTTTTGTCCGGGCAGCCCATCTTCGCTCCGATTGCTGCGCCAAGGCCATAGCCCATGGTACCAAGCCCTCCTGATGTCAGGAAGGTTCTCGGCTCCTTAAATTTGAAATACTGGGCAGCCCACATCTGATGCTGTCCAACATCTGTGGAAACAATTGCATTTCCACCTGTCATTTCATAAAGCTTCTGGATCACATAGGGTCCTGTCAGCTGGGAATGATCGTAATTTAACGGATATTTTTCTTTCATATCCTGAATATGCTGTACCCAGTCCTGATGATTCTTCTCCGGGATTTTTTTCAGAAGAAGCTTCAGCACTTCTCTCAGATCTCCGATCACAGAAGCATCCACCTGAACATTCTTGTTGATTTCCGCTGCATCCACATCAATCTGCAGGATTTTTGCCTTCGGTGCAAAGGAATTAACATCTCCTGTTACACGGTCACTGAAACGTGCTCCAAGCGTGATCAGAAGGTCACATTCACACATGGCGTAGTTGGAAGTCTTTGTTCCATGCATTCCCACAGGGCCTGTATAAAGCTCATCCTCCCCGGAAAAAGCCCCCTTTCCCATAAGACTGTCGCAGACCGGTGCCTGGATCTTATGGGCAAGTGCGCGAACCTCTTCTGATGCGTCTGCGATCACTGCGCCGCCGCCAACAAAGATAAATGGCTTCTGTGCTGCTTCGATCATCTGCGCTGCTGTTTCCACATCTTCCTGGCGGATTGTATCTGTCTTCGGCTCTACGGCTGTAATAGTGTGACGGATATATTCACATTTCGCTGCAGTTACGTCCTTCGGTACATCTATAAGCACCGGACCCGGACGACCGCTTTTTGCTATGGTAAATGCCTTGCGAATGGTGTCCGCAAGCTTCGTTACATCTTTGACTATATAGCTGTGCTTTGTCACAGGCATTACAATTCCTGCGATATCTACCTCCTGGAAGGAATCCTTTCCAAGAAGTGCAGTTCCCACATTACAGGTAATTGCTACCACAGGAACTGAGTCCATGCATGCTGTGGCAATTCCTGTTACCAGGTTGGTCGCACCAGGTCCTGATGTTGCCAGACACACGCCCACCTTGCCAGTTGCACGTGCATAGCCGTCTGCTGCGTGGGAAGCTCCCTGCTCATGTGAAGTAAGTATATGTTTGATTTTATCACTATATCTGTAAAGGGCGTCATAAACATTCAGGATCGCACCACCCGGATATCCGAAAACAGTATCCACGTTCTGCTCCAATAAACATTCTATGATAATCTCCGCTCCTGTAAGCTGCAATTTTATTTCCTCCTAGTGTATTTATTACTTCGCTTTCGGTACCTCAAGGATCGCACCTCTGTTTCCGGATGTTACCATTGCCGCATATCTTGCAAGGTATCCTGTGGTAACCTTCGGCTCTCTTGGCTGCCATTTCGCTCTTCTTGCTGCAAGCTCTTCCTCAGAAACCTTCAGTTCCAGCTTCAGCTCCGGTATGTTGATGCTGATGATATCTCCTTCCTCAACAAGGGCAATCGGACCGCCTACGGCTGCCTCCGGTGAAACGTGTCCGATAGATGCACCTCTGGAGGCACCACTGAATCGTCCGTCTGTAATAAGTGCGACAGAGGAACCAAGTCCCATACCTGCAATTGCAGAGGTTGGATTCAGCATTTCTCTCATTCCAGGACCTCCCTTCGGTCCCTCATAACGGATAACTACAACGTCACCTTCTACGATTTTACCACCTTTGATTGCTGCAATTGCGTCGTCTTCGCTGTCAAATACTCTCGCCGGTCCTTCGTGAACCATCATTTCCGGTACTACTGCAGAACGCTTTACAACGCTTCCGTCTGGTGCAAGATTGCCACGGAGTACTGCAAGTCCTCCTGTGGTGCTGTATGGATTGTCAATCGGACGGATTACTTCTGGATTCAGGTTTACACAGTCCTTAATATTCTCCCCTACTGTCTTACCGGTAACGGTCATACATTCTGTATGAAGCAGTCCCTTCTTATTCAGCTCATTCATAACTGCATATACACCGCCGGCCTCATTCAGGTCTTCCATATAAGTCGGGCCCGCCGGAGCCAGATGACAGAGATTCGGAGTCTTTTCGCTGATTTCATTTGCAAAACTGATATCAAAATCCCAGCCGATCTCATGTGCGATTGCCGGCAGATGCAGCATACTGTTTGTAGAACATCCAAGCGCCATATCTACGGTAAGCGCATTCAGAAGGGCCTCTTTTGTCATAATATCTCTTGGACGAATATTGCGGCGGTACATTTCCATTACCTGCATTCCTGCATGCTTTGCAAGGCGGATACGCTCTGAATATACTGCAGGGATCGTACCGTTTCCTTTCAGTCCCATACCAAGCACCTCTGTCAGGCAGTTCATACTGTTTGCCGTATACATACCGGAACAGGAGCCACAGGTCGGACATGTTTTATTTTCACATTCGGTAAGCTGTTCTTCTGTGATCTTACCTGCTGCATAAGCTCCAACAGCCTCAAACATGCTGGAAAGACTTGTTTTGTGGCCATTTAAATGACCGGCCAGCATCGGGCCACCACTTACAAATACAGTAGGTACGTTAATTCTGGCTGCTGCCATCAGAAGTCCCGGCACGTTCTTATCACAGTTGGGAATCATAACAAGAGCATCAAACTGATGTGCCAGAGCCATTGCCTCTGTGGAATCTGCGATCAGATCTCTTGTGACAAGTGAATACTTCATACCAATATGTCCCATTGCAATTCCATCACAGACAGCGATCGCAGGGAACATAACCGGTGTTCCACCGGCCATTGCCACACCAAGCTTTACAGCCTGTGCGATTTTATCCAGATTCATATGACCTGGTACGATTTCATTATAAGAGCAGACAATACCAACTAATGGACGCTCCATTTCTTCCTTTGTCATTCCAAGGGCATTAAACAGGGAACGATGAGGTGCCTGCTGTGAGCCTGTTTTTACTGCGTCACTTCTCATAACTTGTATCTCCTTTATTCTGAATGTCTGTATCTTTCTTTCCTGATTCGTCTGATCCGATCTTCTATCAGATTTCTTTCGCGATCAGATCACCCATCTCTTTCGTTCCAACCAGGGTGCATCCCTCAGACATAATATCACCTGTGCGGTATCCTGCGCTCAGAACCTTCTGCACAGCTGCCTCAACGGCATTGGCTTCCTCGTCAAGATCCAGTGAAAAACGAAGCATCATAGCTGCGGAAAGGATGGTTGCAATAGGATTGGCCTTGTTCTGTCCTGCAATATCAGGTGCAGAGCCGTGGCTTGGCTCGTAAAGGCCGAATTTAGTCTCGTTCAGGCTGGCAGAGGAAAGCATTCCGATAGAGCCTGTAACCATACTTGCTTCATCAGAAAGAATATCACCAAACATATTCTCTGTAAGGATAACGTCGAACTGCTTCGGGTCTCTTACCAGCTGCATAGCGCAGTTATCAACCAGCATATGCTCAAGTGTAACCTCCGGGTAATCCTTCGCTACCTCTTCTACCACTTTTCTCCAAAGTCTGGAAGAATCCAGGACATTGGCCTTGTCAACGCTTGTTACCTTCTTGCCACGCTTCATAGCAATGTCAAATGCCTTAATGGCGATTCTGCGGATCTCGTTTTCGTTATAGGAAAGAGTATCGATTGCTTTCTTTACGCCATTCTCTTCTATGGTCTTTCTCTCGCCAAAGTAAAGACCGCCTGTAAGCTCACGTACAATGATCATTTCAAAACCATCTCCAATGATTTCGTCACGAAGCGGGCATGCCCCACGAAGTTCATTGTATAAATATGCAGGGCGAAGATTTGCAAAAAGATTCAGTGCCTTACGGATGGCAAGAAGTCCTGCCTCCGGACGCTTGGATGGCTCCAGCTTATACCAGGGAGATGTCTTGGCATCTCCGCCAATAGAGCCCATAAGAACTGCATCAGAAGCCTTGGTAGCAGCAATCGCCTCATCTGTAAGAGGAACTCCGTGTACATCAATAGACGCTCCACCTAAAAGTACTTCTGAATAAGAAAAGGTGTGACCGTATTTCTCACATACTCTGTCCAGAACCTTCTTTGCTTCTGCAACGATTTCCGGACCAATACCGTCTCCCGGAATCAGTGAAATGTTGTAATTCATAATAATTTCCTCTCCTTTGGATAATTGTTATTATAATAACGCACTTTCTTTAATATTTCAACATGTTAAAGTAAAAAACTGTCAAAAAACTGCCTTTTTCCCATTAACGAAAACATTTATGGAAAAGAAAAAGCTCCATCCCTTTATGGAATGAAGCCATTCTTAGTTCCCGTCAGATTATGCAGAAGCCTGCTCTGCTTTCTCAACTTCGGCGATTGCCTGCTTTCTCATAGGGATACGGCAGTTCTTATTATTACCGAACTCTACGATCACGTCTTCTTCTGTCATGTCGATGATAACACCGTAGAAGCCGCTTGTAGTTACAATGCTGTCACCTACAGCCATATCGTTGAGCATAGCCTGTACTCTCTTCTGCTCTTTCTTCTGAGGTCTGATCATCAGAAAATACATAATACCGAAAAGTACAACCAGCCATACGATGGTAAATCCCATACTCATTCCGCTTGATGCGTCCATTTGC